>JAFGLQ010000042.1 GCA_016928015.1 Dehalococcoidaceae bacterium | reverse complement strand
GGTTTCGATGGCGAACTGATAACTTGCCCCGCTTGCCAGGGAAACGGAACTGTGGTTGTAAACCCGGCAGCAGTTCTGTGTCAACTATGTGATGGCAAAGGAAAAACCATGATGAAAAGCCCCTGGGGTAAAATCATGGATATTTGCCCCGGTTGCAAAGGGACTGGATGGAATTAACAAATCGGTTACAATAGATGGATTCTGCCAGCCATACGCGTAATCAGAAGAGTTAGTGATATCATAAGACCACAGCCGCATATTATGAATGGATTGTTTAATATCTTTTAAGGATGCCCAGTCCTTATCCAAAGGCGGTATAACTCCTTCAAACGCAGAGAGTATATTGTAATTAGAGGTGACCTCCGCCACCCCCCCCCAAACAGTAGCATCCTGACTTAGAGTCCTGCGGTATATGGACTTGCCTCCATCTTAGGATCAATCATAAAGTGATTTTCCCGGTTATTTTGGCACCAATGCCCCTGCAAATTCAACATCCGGTATGTTCCCCAGCGACCCATGTGGCCTCTCCCGATTGTAATGTTGCCTCCAATCCTCTATCTTCTCCCTAGCATTCTCCAGGGATAAAAACCTGCTTTCTAACGGAGAGTTATCCGAGAGAAAGGCGTTCATCTGGAGTTTCGTACAGGAAATAATCGTTTACAAGGATGAGGTCAAGCTGATCTACACACTGCCACTCTTGCCGGATGGAACAGAATCGATTGGGGAAGAGGTTCTACCTTCGGTACGGTATGGTGGGCGGTAGAGGACTCGAACCACTGACCTCCGCGATGTCAACGCGGCGCTCTAACCAACTGAGCTAACCGCCCACGTTATGAATAATACTAATACGTTTAAGGATGCTTAGTCAAAAAGTTAAGCAGATTTATCCTGCCCGGGAACAATGGCAAAAGCTATCAGGCCGGCTAAAACTGCTTTAATGATATCAAACACTATAAAAGGCCCGACACCGATGGCCAGCAATCCGGCAAAGCCTATACCGGTTGTACCGCTGCTTTTCAGCCATAATCCAAGCCACGCCACACCTGGGATATAAAACAACAGCGTAGCAATAAGCATAAGCCCCAGTAAGGGTAAAAGCCGGCGGGACTTGACATGCGTGTCGACAAAATAGCCCAGAAACAGAGTTGCCGGTATAAAACCCAGGATGTATCCCCCGGTAGCTCCCAGTCCGCTGCTAAATCCGGTAAACCATGGCAAGCCAGCAATACCCAGGCCCGCATAGAGCGCCATACTGCCACCGCCCCACCATTTACCCATAACGATACCGGCAAGAAGCACAGCCATTACCTGCCCGGTAATTGGAACCGGTGTAAAAGGCAGCGGGATTCTTACCTGGGCAAGAAGGCCGGTTAGGGCAGCCATGCCGCACATCATCGCGATTTTGCCGGGTATACTGAGACTTACGCGCCATTGAAATATACTATACCTGAAGCGATTTACGTTTGAGATAATCTGCATTGCGCCTCTCCCGTTGATCCGGTTATTTTTAAACCGTGGGTTTCTTGTTGCCTATCATCGAAATTTCAATATTACGGCCACAGTGGGGGCAACTCAATGTGAGCGAAATCGGCTGCACCATAACACGTTCAATAACGGCTGAGACCATAGTATCTATATCATCCAGCCGGTGATCCAGCATATCCAACCGCCGTTTGATATCTTCGGTGTCCTGCTGGTTTTTCTTTTCGTATTTGTTTTTATCTTTGTCTGCCAAAATGCCTCTCTGAAATGCGCCTGGGACATTATAGTGAGGCGGGGACTTAAATGTCAAAAATGACGCAAGCATAAAAAAATATCCCGGGAGTTATTGATTTGGATCATTTCGGGTCTTATACTATTTTTCAGATTATGTGCTATGGGGGTGGGTTATGATCGAGGTAGAGATCGGGCACGTTTCAGACTATTTTTCACACCCGATGGTTGCCGGCATCGACCTAGAAGGAGAACTCAAGAAGGGGGATCGAATCCATATTCTGGGCCATACGACCGATATGGACTTGACTGTTGGCTCAATGCAGATTGAGCATGCTGATGTCGATCAAGCCGGGATTGGTCAATCTGTCGGAATCAAAGTACCTGAAAGGGTCCGAAAAGGGGACAAAGTTTACCGGTATATCTAACTATCAGGCCAGCCCTTTAACCAGGTTGGCCGTTTCGATGGCGCTCGAGGCGGCCGTAAAGCCCTTATTGCCCATCTTGGATCCGGCTCGTTCAATCGCCTGTTCCAGGTTGTCGCTGGTAATAACACCGTTAATTACCGGGATATCTCCGTCCAGACTGACTTTTGCAATACCTTTGCTGAGTTCTGTGGCAACATAATCAAAATGCGGAGTACCGCCCCTGATTATAGCTCCAAGGCAAATAATGGCATCGTATTTATTTCCTCTGGCTAGTTTCTGGGCTATCAGGGGTATTTCGAGAGCGCCGGGTGTCCAGGCGATGTCGACATCTTCTTTTTTTACATTATGCCTTATAAGGCCGTCCATAGCTCCGTCGAGTAGTTTGTTGGTAATAAACTCATTGAAACGGGAAATAACCAGGGCAAATTTTAACCCGCTTCCGTCCAGGCTGCCTTCGAAACTGCTGCCCATATCTGCCTTCTCCTTCTAAGAGGCCCTATTGCTCAAAGTTGTCCAATTTGAGCAAGTGCCCCATCTTTTTTTGCTTGGTTTCCAGATATCTTCGATTATGTTCGTTAGGTTTAATAATTATAGGCATCGTTGTTACTACCGTCAAACCATAACCCTCAAGACCGACAACTTTGCGCGGATTATTGGTCAATAAAATAATATTATGTAATCCCAGGTCTGCCAAAATTTGAGCCCCGGTCCCGTAATCTCTCAAATCTTCCTTAAAGCCGAGGCAGATATTTGCCTCCACGGTATCCATCCCGGTATCCTGAAGTGCATATGCTTTGAGTTTATTGTGAAAGCCGATGCCTCTGCCTTCCTGGCGCATGTATATAAGCACTCCTCTGCCTTCCTGCGTTATGCGTTTCAAGGCCTCGTCCAGCTGTTCACCGCAATCACACCTTTGCGAACCCAGCACATCACCGGTAAGGCACTCGCTGTGTACGCGTACAAGAACCGGCTCGTCGGTATGTATATCGCCGTACACCAGCGCCAGGTGCTCGCCATCTTCAGCTGAACTCTTGTAAGCTACTGCCTGGAATTCGCCGTACTTTGTGGGTAGTTTGGTTGTGGCGACCACACTCACCAATTTTTCATGGCGCATGCGGTAAGCAATTAAATCGGCTATGCTTGCTATCTTGATGGAATGCCTGGTAGCGATCTTTTCGAGTTGAGGCAGCCGTGCCATAGTGCCATCGCTATTGATTATTTCACATATCACCCCGGCAGGATAAAGGCCGGCCAGCCTGGCAAGGTCAACAGCGGCTTCGGTATGGCCGGCCCGGGCTAAAACTCCGCCATCCTTTGCTCTTAGAGGAAAGATGTGCCCGGGGCGCGCAATATCTGCTGGCGTGGTAGCCGGGTTGATAACAGTCAATATCGTTTTGGCCCGGTCGTATGCCGAAATTCCGGTGGTTACGCCTTCCTTGCCTTCAATAGAAACTGTAAAAGCTGTACAGTGAGAAGATGTATTCTTTTCTACCATCATTGGGATATCCAGTTCATCAAGCCGCGTTCCGGTCAGCGGCATGCATACCAGGCCTCGGGCATGTTTGATCATGAAATTGATGGCCTCCGGGGTAACTTTCTCTGCCGCCATCAACAGGTCGCCCTCATTTTCCCGGTTTTCATCATCTACTACGATGATAAGTTTACCTTCCTTTATATCACGTACAGCCTCATCTATGGTGGCAAATGCCATTGTCGTACCTCACTATTATGCTGTAAAGCCATGCTCGGAGAGATATTCAAGCGTAAGATTACTCTGATCAGGTTTTAGCATCTTTTCAATATATTTGGCTAAAATATCAACCTCGATGTTGACTGCCTGGCCCGGTTTTTTAAATCCGAGGGTTGTATTTTTAAAGCTGTGGCCTACAATTGAAAGTTTAAACTCTTCTGAAGTGCAATCCACAACAGTCAGGCTTATGCCGTCGATAGCAATAAAGCCTTTTTCAACTACGTATCGCATTATGTTGCCGGGAGCGGAGACGGTTATAATCGTGGCTCCGTTTACAGGATTTATTGATTTTATTGTACCGGTGCCGTCAATATGCCCCTGTACGAAGTGCCCGCCCAGCGGCTTCGATAGCTGTAGAGGCCTCTCCAAATTGACCCGGTCTCCAGGTTTCAGCAGGCTGAGGTTGGAACGTTTCAGCGTTTCCGGCATTATTTCTACGGTAAAACCATTGTGGTCGAAACTTGTTACGGTAAGACAAACTCCGTTTACTGCAATGCTGCCCCCGGTCTCCATACCTGCCATGACAATGCTTGCATTAAAAGACATCTGATTCTGGTTGAATCGTTCGAGTGTGCCTGTTTCTTCGACAATACCGGTAAACATTTATTCTTTCCTGATGTATCCTTTTACCATAACATCGTCTTCAAAACGCTCTATTTGTATTTGGCTGAGCCTGGGAGCCCAGGATATTTTATCCACTCCAATTCCACCTACGGGAGTTTTGGCTTCCTGGCCGCCGACGATTATAGGCGCGATAAAGGCGACTACTTTATCTACAAGTTTGTGGTCGAACATTGAACCAAGTATTGAACTGCCACCCTCAACCATTATACTGGTTATCTCCATTTTGCCAAGTTTTTCCAGCAGCATCTCCAGATCCACATAACCGTTGACAGCCGGAAGCTCGATAAGAATTGCCCCTTCATCTTTGAGGCTCTTTTTTCTGTCGCTTGAAACGTTCTGCCCGATAGCTATAATGGTGTTGCCGGCTTCATGCAACAGCTGGGCATCCAGCGGCGTGCGTCCATAACTATCGATAATCACACGTATCGGCTGCTGGTGCGAAGTGCCTCCCCGGCCGCCACCGCATCTGACTGTAAGATGTGGATCATCCTTCAACACTGTATTAATGCCCGCCATTATGGCATCGTGATGATGGCGCAATATATGTGAATACGAACGCGAAGAAACGCTAGAAATCCACTTGGAATCTCCTCCTGGAGCTGCAATTTTTCCATCAAGGCTCATGGCGAATTTGGCAGTTACAAAAGGTAATCCGGTAATCGTGTGTTTTATATAAGCCTCGGTGATTTCAGCTGCTTCATCCTTTCCCACCCCGATGATTACTCGTATGCCGGCCTCTTCCAGCTCTTGAAATCCCTTGCCGGCAACAAGCGGGTTGGGGTCGGTCATTGCCGAAACAACTTCTCGTATTCCGGATTGGATAATAGCCCGGGTGCAGGGAGGCGTCCGTCCAAAATGGCAGCAGGGTTCAAGCGTAACGAAGAGGGAAGCGCCACGAGCCTTGTCTCCGGCTTGCTTCAAAGCCACGATTTCGGCGTGTTCCTTGCCTGGTGGCTGGGTATAACCCTGGCCGACAATCACCCCGTCTTTTACGATAACAGCACCTACCGCCGGATTTGGGCTTACGTTGCCCAGAGACAGCCTGGCCAGAGCAAGCGCTTCAAGCATGTACTTCACGGTATGATTCTATCACCCCCTTTTGAAAACCTGCAAATACCACAAATATATTCAATATGGTATTGGCAAATGACCAAAAGAAGCAACCGGCTGGTACTCAGAGTACCAGCCGGTTGCGGATTTAACGTCAGCGACGTTACTGGATGGCGTAGACGATCTGTACATTCATGATAATATCGGTTTCGCCGGGACTGATTGGAGTAGCGGGAGTTTGTGAATCACCTTCCTTAACAGCGGTGTCGTAGCGAATAACCGGCGGATAGTATGAACTGCCCTCCGATATGTAAGTGGGTTTTCCTAACTGCACACCGCTTAAAGCGGCCATTTGCTCTGCTTTGGATTTGGCATCGGCCATGGCTCTTTCCCGTGCCAGGGTATAGTATTGTTCAGGATCATCTACGGTGAAGTAAACATTGTTTACTCTTGCCGCATCTCCCGAGGCCCTGACCGCTTCGTCAATAATTTCACCGGCTGAATCAACTTGCCTGATCTGGACTGTCACGGAATTGGCAACCCGGTACCCGGTAATAATTGAAGTTCTCTGTTGTTCGTCCCAGGTATATATGGGCTGAACATTGTAATTTGCGGTCTTGATATCCCCTTGAGTAATCCCGGCTTCTTCCAGCACGTTAATCATGGCATCCATTGCTACGGCGGCCTGCTGCTGGGCATCGCTGATATTTTGTGCCTGTGTCTCGACACCCATCTGTACAACGACGATATCGGGTATAACGGTCACCTTGCCCTGACCGCTGACCCAGATTCCATTATTTTGCTGGCTGAATGTCATATAATTATTTGTGTTTTCGGCGGCTGCCTGTCTGGTCATCAGGCTGCTCAGCCCAAAACCTGCAGCAACAACCAGGGCGAGAGAAAGAAAAATGGTCAACAACGTAGTTTTTTGCATATATTTCTCCTTTATTCCGATTATGCTAACCAATAAAACGTAACGGCGTTATATTGGTTAGCATCAAACTGAAGATAATTTTGGAATTGAACAACTGTTGAAGTATAATGAGGTTGAATATGAATGCAACTTTAAAATACTGGCTGCGGGAAATCGGTATAGTAGTGCTTTCTGCACTTATTATATTCTTCCTGTTGCAAACTACGTTAATGAAGGCTGAAGTCATCGGCGAAAGCATGGAACCAAACCTCTACCGTGGCGAACAGGTTCTTATCAATAAAATGGCCTATAATTTCGGCACGCCCGAACGGGGCGATATCATTGTTTTTGATCCGCC
>JAFGLQ010000041.1 GCA_016928015.1 Dehalococcoidaceae bacterium | reverse complement strand
TCTTGACGCAAATGCCCGAATCTGGGAGGAGGGGGGAGTTTGGCTGGTCATAAAACGGTAAATACTCTCCGGAATGTCAACCTGACAACCGCACTGGGCCTTGCCACCCGGGAAATAATAAGCCTGGTGGGCGGCGGTGGGAAAAGCACCCTGATGCAAAAACTTGCCGGCGAGCTCGAGCACGCACGTCAACCGGTAATCACCACAACCACCACCCACATACTGCTCTCGCAGGCAACCGGGTATTTGATCCTGGAAGACAAACCTGAAACTCTGCTGGCCAGAGCCGGCCAGGCGCTTGCCAATCATCCCCACCTCACTCTGGCATGCTCGCAAAAGGACTCCGGTAAGCTCAGCGGCCCGGATACCGCCACGATCAACAAGCTTGCCGGTTTTGCCGATTACATAATCATAGAAGCCGACGGAGCCAATCAAAAACCGGTAAAAATCCCCAGTGCCACCGAACCGGTTATCGCCGGTTCGACCACCTTGGTGGTCGCCATGGTGGGAATAGACTGCCTTGGGCAGCCGGCAAACCGCTCTCTATTCAGGCACGAAATAGCCGCGGATGTTATAGGTATTGCCCCGGATGATACGATAACCCCGCAAGTCGTGGCGGATTTACTTCTGCACCCCCGGGGAATCGCAAAGGGGAGCCCGGCAGGCGCCCGAATAATTGCTTTTATCAACAAGATAGAATCGGATGAGGACCTGAGTGGCGCACTTGATATTGCCCGGCGGCTGAGCGGACACTCCATATTCAGCCGTGTTATAATGGGAACACTCAGGAATGCAAACCCCGTAATCGGCGTAATCCAATTATAAAAATATTCAACAGGACAGGAACATGGAAATTGATATTTACGAAGAGGTAGCCAGACTGAAAGCGGAAGGCAAAGAAGCTGCCCTGGTGACACTTATTGCCGCCAGCGGTTCCACTCCGCGGGGAGAAGGAGCCAAAATGATAGTCCTGGAGGATAGCTCCATCAAAGGCACCATCGGCGGCGGCAGTGTTGAAAAAGAGGTTATCCGTGCAGCCCGAGAGGTACTTCGCAAAGGAAAACCGGAGCGTTTCAAATATGAACTCAAAAAGCCCGATGAAGGTGTTGGCATGATTTGCGGAGGCGATATGGAAGTCTTTATCGAGCCCATTTTGCAGACTCCAACCCTTTTTATCTTCGGAGGAGGCCACATTGCCCATGCGCTCTCCAAAATGGCCGCCTTGGTCGGATTCAAAGTTATTGTAATCGATGACCGGCCCGGGTTTGCGATCCCGGAAAGGTTCCCGGATGCAATAACTACACTTACCGCTCCATTCAAGGATTCGTTCGAGGAACTTAAAATTGAAAAGGGCAGTTATATTGTTATTGTCACCTATGGCCACAAAAACGACGAGGTTGTCCTGGAAGGTGCCCTGAAAACGCCGGCGCGCTACATCGGGATGATAGGCAGCAAAACAAAAAACAAAGCGGTTTATGATAACCTCAAGTCCCGAGGGATTACCGACGAGGAGTTATCCGGTATTTTTGCTCCGATAGGACTGCCTATTCACGCCCATACTCCTGAAGAGATAGCGGTTTCCATCCTGGCCCAGATGATCCAGGTAAAAAGGGCCGACTAACCCGCATTCGAAGAAAGCGGCACCCGCCATTATGCAATCAATTGCATAATGTTTTTGGTTTTCTTTATATTAAAGTATCATAGTTTATTTATTGCCGGACAGGAGGGAAATATGGATTATAACTGGCAGGAAGACTTGCGGACGCTGGAAGGTTATGTCAAAACCAGGCCTGCAATAAAAATCGAATCCGCTTCGGTAACGATTCCGTCTGATGTGCGAGACGAGTTCTATGTATGCTTCGACAGGGTACGCGAAAATTTTATCAGGCAGTATTTTTCCCGCGAACTGGCGTTGGCGGAAGAACTCAAATTCGAGTTTTTCAAAGCAGAAACCAAAGCTGTTGCCGCTCTCGGACTTCACGGACAAACCAAGATTGCCGCCCCGCTCAGATGGCTGGTCAACGACCCGCTCAACGGTATGATGCGCCCTGTATTCAACCCTTTGTTCGATCTGTTAAAGGAAAAGATAACACCGGAGGACTTCGAACAGACGGGCAGGCTCGATATTCAAAGCTATTTTAACAGATATTACAACCTGGGATACGAACGGTGGATGGTTTTCTCGCTGTTGAAATGGCTGGAACCATCCGAAGCTCTCGCCATGCCTGTTCACGACTGCAATTTGTACTCTTCTTCAATGGAAGGAGACAGCCAGTACGAACGATCCGAAGTGCCTCCCTCCCTGGAGCCTCTAAGTGAGATGATCTTCGACCACAGTACACATGTTACTTTTACTGTACCTGAATTAATTGTCTACTCGTTAAAATTGAAAAAATATGTCGCCCTGAAAACCGGGTTCGTGGAACCCAACTGGAAAGCCAGAATCTTAAGCGACGAACGCCAGTGGCTGGATTTAAAACCAATGGTGCAAGTATTTACAGCGCTCAACCCCTGGCCTAACGTAATGCTCTATATCGGCGATCATCCGGATGATATCCGCGTGGTTGCTGATAAGTACAGGCTGTGCCGCCCGGACATTATTCTTGACACCCTTACCGGGAAGGAACAGCCCGACAGCGCAGTAATAAACAGGATAAAGGATCACCACCGGCTGATCAAACCTGTTTCAGGCGGAGGTGTTGTTTGCCGGACCCGTGTCGACCTGGACAGTTTGACTGATGCCGGCGACTCCGAAGAAACCGGAGCCTTGACTCCGGCAGTAAAGTCTGTAGATGCCGGATATGATTATGCCAGGCTGGCTGAAGCTTTCGAAGAATTGATGCCGGTTTCGGCCGGGAACTAGACAGCAGCAGCCCGGGCTCAATAACCCAGCCCGGGCTGATAAGCTCTGGGAGTTACCATCCATCCGTCATAAACATATGTTTCCGAGTTTCCAACAATTACCAGTGTATCGTTGTCAATATCCGATGGCTTCAACTCGCACAAGCGGACAACCTTTACATACTCTTTCTCGCAGCCGGCACCTCTAACCAGACCAACGGGGGTAGCCGGTTGTCTAAAAAGATTCAAGATACCCAACAGTTCTTCCAGCCGGCCGGGGCCGATTTTGCCCAGTGGGTTATATAGCACGATTACGAAATCGCCAGATACCGCCTGTTCAATCCGGCAACGGGTTGCCTGCCAGCGGCTGGCCTGGTCTGCCAGACTGATAACGGCAAAGTCATTGCCCAACGGACTGCCGAGCAGGGCTGCAGCACTGGAGGCAGTAGTAATGCCGGCAACGATTTCCACACTGATGGCAATATTGTTTTCTTTAAGGTAATTGAAGAAAGTCGCGGCGATGGCGTAGACGCCCGGATCACCGGATGAAATAATCGCCACCGTTTCACCCTCCTCGGCAAAATCGACCGCAATTGATGAGCGCTCCACGGGGCTTAACGTGCCACCGACTACCCGCTTGCCGCCGAGCAGGCCGGCTACCGACTTCAGGCTGGCCTCATGCCCGATGATTATGCCGGCTGCCAGCAGCGTGTCTTTCGCTCTGGGAGTCAGATCCGCCGGATTGCCCGTGCCTATACCGACCAGGTACACTTTCCCTTTCATGTGCGTTTTAGCATAATATGCCTGCACGGCCGGGGTCAAGGCTTCCCGGAGACAGCAACCGGCCTCCACGATTGAAAATACAAAATAACAGCTTTGAAAACCGCTTTCTTCATTGACCTTAACAGGGCTTTATTCTATAATCATAAGTAGGACACCGCTACATTGATCGGTATGGGAGTTAAATTTTGGCAAGTCGTTTTGATAAATTCAGTGAACATGCCCGCCGGGTACTTACCCTTGCACAGGAAGAAGCTCAGCGGTTTAACCACAGCTATATCGGCACCGAGCATATTCTGCTGGGCCTGATACGCGAGGAAGAAGGCATAGCCGCCAAGGTCCTCACCGGTATGGGTGTAAGCCTGGCCAGGGTCAGACAGGCAGTGGAATATGTTATTGGCGCCGGTGAAAAACAGACCACCGGCACTTCGGGGTTAACCTCCCGGGCAAAGAAGATTATTGAGCTGGCTATAGATGAAGCCAGGCAAATGGGCCACAGTTATATAGGCACCGAACACCTGTTGCTGGGCATCCTGAGGGAAGGTGAAGGTGTAGCCTCCAAGGTGCTCCAGAGCCTGGATATCAATCAGGAAAGAGTACGGGCTGAAATTGCCCGTGTGCTCTCTCTTTCCAGCACAAAAAGTAAAACCGGCCGCCCCAGCCGCACACCCACCCTGGACCAGGTGAGTCGCGATCTGACCACCGCTGCCCGTGAAGGCAAGCTTGATCCGGTAATCGGCCGGGATAAAGAAATTGAGCGCGTAGTCCAGATTCTGAGCCGGCGCACCAAAAACAACCCGGCGCTTATAGGGGAGCCCGGTGTAGGCAAAACCGCCATAGTTGAAGGCCTGGCTCATCGAATTATTGCCGGAGACGTTCCTGCTACCCTGGAGGAAAAACGCATTGTCGCGCTGGATATGGCTTCGGTAGTGGCCGGAACCAAGTACCGCGGTGAATTTGAAGAACGCTTAAAGAAAATCCTTGATGAAATAAGAAATGCAGGCGGTTGTATCCTGTTCATTGACGAGTTCCACACTCTGGTGGGAGCCGGTGCAGCCGAAGGCGCTGTCGATGCGGCCAATATCCTTAAACCCCCGCTGGCCAGAGGTGAACTGCAGTGCATCGGTGCCACCACCCTGGATGATTTCCGCAAATATGTGGAAAGGGATGCCGCTCTGGAAAGACGTTTTCAACCTGTTCTGGTTGAAGAACCATCGTCCGATCAAGCCCTGGAAATTTTACGCGGTATTAAAAAACGCTATGAAGAGCACCACCAGCTGGAAATATCCGATGAATCTTTAAGAGCGGCAGTAACCCTGGCATCACGCTATATCCCCGACAGATACCTGCCGGATAAGGCCATCGATATCATCGACGAAGCGGCCTCCAGAGTGAGAATCCGTTACGGCACCCGTCCCAGTTCTATCAAGAAACTCAAGCAGGTCGAAGAGCGTTATCGCAAAGATAAAGAAGCGGCTCTTGCCAGCCAGCAGTATGATGATGCCGCCGAACTCAGACAGCAGGAACTGCAAATCGGAGAACAGATCCGCAACGAAGAAGAAGAATGGCTGGCCAAAATGGACCAGAGCAGTGTAGTCGTCAGGGAAGAAGACGTCGCCGAAGTAGTCAGCATGTGGACCGGTATTCCACTGGTACAGCTGGCCAGCGACGAAACAGAGCGCTTGCTTAAGATGGAAGACGCCCTGCACGAACGCATTGTCGGGCAGGAAGAAGCCATAAACACCATTTCAAAGGCGGTCAGGAGGGCGCGGGCAGGCATCAAGGATCCCCACCGCCCGATAGGTAATTTCCTTTTCCTGGGTCCTACCGGTGTGGGTAAAACCGAACTGGCTAAAGCCCTGGCCGAGTTCATGTTCGGCAACGAGGATTCGCTGATACGCATCGACATGAGTGAATTCATGGAAAAATTTGCTGTTTCCCGCCTGGTGGGAGCCCCTCCCGGTTATGTCGGCTTTGAAGAAGGCGGCCAGCTTACGGAAGCGGTGAGGCGCAAGTCCTACGCGTGCATACTGCTGGATGAAATAGAAAAGGCCCATCCTGACGTATTCAACATACTTTTACAGATATTTGATGACGGCCATCTAACCGATGCCAAGGGCAGAAGGGTGGACTTCCGCAACAGCATCATTATCATGACTTCCAACATCGGAGCTGAACTCATCCGTAAGGGAGCCCAGATTGGCTTCTCTTCTCATACCGATGAAGCTAAAACCCAACAGCAGTCTTACGAGACTATGAAAGAAAAGCTGCTGGGTGAAGTAAAGAAGTCATTCAAACCTGAATTTGTCAACAGGCTGGATGGCGTGATAGTATTTCATCCGCTTTCGCGGGAGCAGATACTGGCTATTGTTGATATCGCCCTGCAGAACGTCACCAGCCAGCTGAAGGAAAAGGAAATAAGCCTTGAGGTCAGCCAGGAAGCCAAGGACTTCTTGGGCAGAAAAGGGTACGATGAAGTATTCGGAGCCAGGCCTCTCAAGAGAGTGATCCAGGATTTGCTGGAGGATCCGATTTCCGAAGGACTGCTCAAGGGTACCTTTAAAGCCGGCGGCACCATCAAGGTGGATCTGGTAGATGACAAGATAGCGATCTCGAGCACCGAGAAGGATTTGGGAGGCTGCGAGGAAAATATTACGGCGCTTTCCATAGACGCTTAAGGGGAAGTCTGGGTAGAAAACCGGAGGAAGGGCGGTAAAGCAATATTTGCTTTTAGCCCTTCTCTTGTATATGAAATATCGAATTACATCAAGGACAAGTTCGACGTGATAGATTGGGCAGAAGCCTGGGAAATAACCGCGGTAGCCTTCGGGTTTACCTTTGCCGTGCTGCTGTTCCTGTCGTTCATAGTTATCCTGGCTTCCTTTATCCTGACCAGGATACCGGGCAACGACAACGGCGATGCCCGGCCGGCAAATAACAATAATGTAGCAGGGGAATAGTCTTTGAACGAATTCCTGAACCTGGGTTTGTTCCAGCTCACCTGGGCCAATGCGGTTATGCTTGTCATCGGCCTGGTTTTTATCTGGCTGGCCATATCCAAAAAATGGGAGCCTTACGAGCTTCTGCCCATAGGCATCGGCATGATCCTTGCCAACCTGCCTGGAACAGGGCTCCTGATCCAGCCGCAACAGGTAGGAGGCCAAATCGGTTCGGCCGGCCTGCTGGGCATATTCATTGAATTCGGGTTATTGCGCTATACAGTATTACCTCAACTCATCTTCATCGGCCTGGGAGCGATGACCGACTTCAGCCCGTTGATTGCCAAACCTAAACTGTTTATCCTGGGAGCCGCTGCACAACTGGGAATCGTTATTGCTTTTCTGGGTGCGCTGGCGCTGGGTCATTTCGGTATAGCTGATTTCGGGCTGCTGGAAGCGGCTGCCATAGCTATAATCGGCGGCGCTGACGGCCCCACCACCATATACCTTACATCCAAACTCGCCCCGGATCTGATGGGGGTCGCCGCTGTAGCGGCTTATTCCTACATGGCCATGGTTGCTTTTATCCAGCCGCCGATTATACGGGCGCTGACCAGCAAAAAAGAACGCCAGACATATATGCAGTCTCAGATCAGACCGGTATCCCGGCGCGAGAGAATCATGTTCCCCGTCATATGCACAATTGTAGTTATCCTGCTGGTACCTCAGAGCGCGCCGCTGGTAGGCATGTTTATGTTCGGCAACCTGCTAAGGGAAAGCGGCGTGGTCGAGAGGCTCTCCGTTTCGGCACAGAATTCCCTGATCAACATTACTACCATTATTCTCATGCTCAGCATCGGTGCTTCGATGCCGGGGGATGTGGTCATGAAACCTGAAACCCTGATGGTTCTGGGCCTGGGTTTGGTCGCCTTTGCCGGAGGTACTGCCGGTGGAGTCCTTATGGGCAAGCTCATGAAGGTACTCTCCAGGGAGCCATTCAATCCCATTATCGGAGCTGCCGGGGTTTCAGCTGTACCCATGGCAGCCAGGGTTGTACAGCACGTAGGACAAAAGGAAAATCCCAAAAACTTCCTGCTAATGTATGCCATGGGGCCAAACGTTGCTGGGGTTATCGGTTCTGCGGTTGTCGCCGGAGTCCTGCTTAACATGCTTGGTTAACCAATCAGACCAGTTTTTGGGAAATTTATTTTTTAACCCTTTTTCTGTTTTCTTATTTTCAGGATTGAGGCTCCCCAAACGGCGGTGGACTTTACCGGACCAAACAAGTTAAAATTAAAGGCGGTAAGACAATATAAGTCCCGTTCCCTGATTTCAAGGCTCTGCCGAGCGGTTCTTGATTTATCCCGGTTTACTGGCCACAGGCGAATTACCGCTTTTTAACCGGAACAAGTTTAAGGAGGGCAAAAATGCAGTCGAGTCTCATCGGGAAAATTGAAAAGGCCAAGCTATATGCCCGCGAACCGGAACGCATAACTTTCAGCAATTTCACCGTCACCATCAGGGGCGATAACAACACCCACACCACCAGTTATCAAAACGGGCAATGGATTTGCAACTGCCCGTTTTTTGAAAGCTGGGGGATGTGTTCCCACACCCTGGCCATGCAAAAAGTCCTTGGAATAATGCTGCCCGAAGAAGCCAGAAACCAGGAACTCGAGTCGGTTTAGTACAACCCTTCGGTCCTGCGGCTGGCCAGGGCATTGCCTGCAACGAAAAGAGAACCCGTCACCAGGATCAGCTCGTCATGTGCCGCAGATGCCATAGTTGATTTCACGGCCTGGGCTACGTTTTCCGCTATCTCTGTTTTTCTGCCGTAACGGGCAAACTCGCACCCGATCGTTTCCGGTTCTGCAGCTCTGGGGTGGTCCGAGCTCACAAGCAGTATTCTGTCAAAACGGTCATGAAGCCTGGCTGCCATTCCGGCTATATCCTTGTCCCTGGATGTACCGAATATGAGCGTACATCTCCTGATATCCGGCCTGGCGCCGGTTAAATAGTCTTCCAGCGCCTTTAAAAGCGCGCCAATAGCTTCCGGATTATGCGCGCCATCGGCAATCAGAAGAGGTTGCGCAGCCAGAATCTGGAAACGTCCGGGCCATTTTACTTTTCCTAAGCCTTTTTCAATCTGGCTTTTTGAAATCCGGTAGCCCTTTGCCGCAAGCGCTTCCAGGCATGCCAGGGCACAGGCCAGATTGGCTGCCTGGTAACTGCCCAGAAGGGGTAATTCAATATGATAATTTGCCAGATCGCCTGCAGCATCAAAAACCTGAGCACTGCCGGCATAACCCCGGCAACTTATATTAATCCGGCTACCCGCTTCTATCAGGCTGGCGCCCATGCGGCTGCAGGTTTCGCGAATAACCAGGGCGGCTTCCGCCGGCTGTGAGGCGCTCACTACCGTACTGCCTGCCTTGATAATTCCCGCTTTTTCTCCGGCTATCCGGGAAAGAGTGCTGCCCAGTACGCCTGTATGATCGAGGCCGATCAGGGTAATTACGGCAACTTCCGGGCAGACAACATTGGTGGCATCCAGACGGCCGCCGAGCCCGGTTTCGATCACCTGAACATCTGCGCCGCTTTTGGCAAAATATATGAATGCCATAGCGGTAAGCACTTCAAAAGTAGTCAGGCACCCAAACTCAGCTCTGTCGTTAATCGCATTTACTACGGGTTCCAGCTCGTCAACAATTTCAACAACTGCCTCTGTGTCAATATCCACCCCGTCTATTTTCAGCCGTTCCGTCAGGTCGATCAGGTGGGGTGAGGTGTAAAGGCCGGTCTTCAGGCCGGTTTCGGTAAGCACACTGGCAATCATGGCGGCTGTACTGCCCTTACCCTTGGTGCCGGCAATATGCACACAGGGGATTTTCAAATGCGGGTTGTCAAACTTTTCCAACAGTCTTTCCATCCGCCGCAGGTCAAACAATACTTCCGGGCTTAGTTCGTGCCTGGATTCCATATCAACCAGGCTGTAAAGATAGTCCAGGGCTTGCTGATACCGGGCTGACAGCATTATGCCTTCTTGGTTACCGGCCGACACTTCAGGATCGTGATGGAAAATTTGCGTAATTCTAACATCACTGCTGGCTTACTGTGGAAAAGTCTGAAAGGTTTATGTTGCCCAACTCGGGTTGTCCAATATACTTCAGGTGAGAAGCGCCTGTCAGGCCGGCATCCAGACGGCCGCTAATATTGACCAAAGCCGAAGATGCTCCGCTCAAACCCACGGTAGCGTTGTGAGCCTCCAGGCCGGATATATCGATATTCGAGGCACCACCCCCGGTAATATGCACATTGCGTGCATTACCGTTGAGATTAGCCCGGCTGGCTCCGGTGACTTCGAAGTTAATATCGATTGCCTGGATTATTCCCTGAATTCGTGACGCAGTACCTGCATCGAGCCTGACATCCCCCATCACAGCACCGGTAAATTCCAGGGTACTGGCTCCGCTTACGTCAGCTGCGAATTCGTGTTCGAAAGTGAAACCGGAGAGCTCGACACGGGATGCCCCGAAAGCACTGAGGCTCTCAATGTCCGGCATGACCACCCTGGCAATCAGCACACTGGGAAAATAACTGTAACCCGGGCTCATGCCTATCTTCAAAGTGTTTTCGATCTGTGAAACCCGGATAAAATCAAACATATTGTCATCGGCAGTAACAGAAATGCTGAAAGCGCTGCCGCGGACTACTTCGACATCAAAGGCAGAGGATATTTCTACACGGCTGAAATCAACAAAATCATATGACCGGGTAACTATTTTTCCAGAGCCGCGCACAGCACCGTAACATCCGAGTACAGCAAAGCAGGCCAGTATCATCACCGTAAAAGCGACGGCAGTTCTTTTAAACATACTCAGGCTCTCCCGACCGCGGTAAAACACACTAAATTATAACCGCTCGGCAGATAAAACAAAAGTGCTACCGAATGGTATTCGACCGGCGCCAGGCTTGACTGGCGACGCTTCGGTTGCTAATATCATCTCAAATCAAGGAGAAGTGTTTTGAACTTTACTCAAAAACTGCAAAAAGCTGCTGCAGCCAACAACAGTCTGCTGTGCGTAGGGCTGGACCCTGACACCAGCCTTTTGCCGGAAGGCATAAGACTGGAAGATTTTATCCGAAGTATCATAGATGCTACCCGGGACCTGGTTTGTGCCTACAAGGTGAATTTCGCTTTTTTCGAAGCTTTGGGGAAGAGTTCTTTTTATTATCTTGAGTATGCCCGGCAGTGTATACCGGCTGATATCCCGGCAATTGCTGATGCCAAGCGGGCTGATATCGGCAATACTTCAAAAGCCTATGCGTCGGCGGTATTCGAACAGCTCGGCTTTGATGGAATCACAGTTAATCCGTATATGGGCAGGGATTCGCTGGCGCCATTTATTGAATACACGGACCGCGGTATATTTGTTCTGTGCCGTACGTCCAATCCCGGCTCGGCTGATTTCCAGAACCTTGAAGTTACAACCCGGGAAGGGTGTATCCCCCTGTACCGTGCCGTTGCCGGAAAAGCTGCCGAGTGGAACCGTCACGGCAACATCGGCCTTGTAATGGGAGCAACTCATCCGGACGAACTGGGCGTTATTCGCCGGCAGTGCCCCGATATGCTGTTACTAATACCGGGAATCGGCACGCAGGGTGGAGATATTCGAATGGCGGTTGAGAACGGCACAAACCGGCAGGGCGAAATGGCCCTGATTAACTCTTCGCGCCAAATCATACACGCATCCCTGAAGGCGGATTTTGCCGAAAAAAGCCGCGAGGCGGCCCTGAGCTTGAAAGAACAGATTAACTGTTTTCGCGGCCGTGGTTAACAAGTCCGGTTCCCGGTTTTAAGCGCCCGCATTGCCATACCAAACTGTATCAAAACAGTTGCGCGGTATTGCCCGAGCATAGTAAGCTGTTATTTACAATAAGGAGGCAGCCGGAATGGACGGAATAATCAGTTTTCTTTTTAATGGGGTAGGCATAATTTTCTTTATCCTGGGACTATTGCTCTATTTCCTGCCTACAATACTGGCCGTAACCCGCAAACATCCTAACACCCTGGCTATCTTCCTGCTTAATTTCTTTCTGGGCTGGTCTTTCATCGGATGGGTTGTAGCCCTTGTCTGGTCGGTAAAAAATTAGCGGTATCAGTTTCTTGCCAGGCTTTCAACCAGCACACTCAAGGCCAGCTCGGGTTCCAGGCGGCTGGTTTTTATGGTGAAATCAGCCTCAACAAGCCGTTTGTAGAATAACTTCAAACGCTCAATGGTATGCCGCCTGGCCTGCTGCAGGGTTTTGCGCAATACGAAGTCATGAGTTATACCCAGCCTTGCCTGTATCTCAGATTGAGAAAGACCCCTTTCGATCATGTCGCGGGCCAGGGTGATCATGCGTACCTGACGGCTGAGCATGGCCAGTATCTGCCCTGAATTCATACCTTCCGACAGCAGTATCTCAAGCTCGGCTTCAGCCTGGCTTGCCTTGCCTTCAATGACGGAATCCACCATTTTGAAAATACTGGCTTCCGGTGACCAGGCGACCAGACAGCCGATATCAGTAACGCTGATCTGCCGGCCGCCGGCATAAGCAACAAGCTTGTCTATTTCGTTGGCCATAGCCCACAGTTCTCCTCCAACCTGTTCAGCCAGGGCTCTTGCCGCTTCGGGGGTGATAGCAGCACCGCGCAACGCAACCTGCTGTTTAACCCAGGTCGCCAATTCGGTATCTTTCAGGAGGGGAAATTCATTCAAGACTGCTTCAGATTGCAGCCTTTTAAAAAGCGGGTTTGATCTGGAAACTTCCCCGGCTGTCAGCACCAGAATTGTCGTGTCCGGTTTTTGGAGCAGGACCTCAGCAAAGCTTTGGGGGGAGTCCGGAGATCCGGCGGCGGTTTTGTTTTTACCCCGCTTGGCTCGATCTGCCGTTTTATCGAACCGCTCCAACAGCCCGTCCACGATAACCAGGCGCTTAGAGGCGAGAAAAGGCAAAGCGGAAACTACCAGGCTAACCTCGCCGGGAGTCGTTCTTCTCCCGTCGATATTGACAGTATTGGCCTCCAGCAACTCACCGGCATTGAGCCCGGTTTTTAATTCCCGCAGCGCCTGATTTAAAGAATAATTGTCTTTACCCACAAACAGGTACAGCATAATACCCCGGTTTTTTTGCTATTTTAACACAACAACGATATTTCTATCTTAATACACTAAACCGGATAAATTGCCACAACCGGTATTATTAGGCTATTATTTATGCATTCTTTAAGCCTATTTTTCTAATTTGTAAATCATGTTTGAACTTGCTTTCGAATATTACGGACTGGTAGTGCTTCTTTCTACTGCGACTATTCAATTGTCCTCGAGTTTTGCCGGCCTCAAGGGTATTATGTTTATTCATAATCCTAAGGCCAATTGCATTATGGCTCTGTTTGTCATGGTTCCCTGCCTGGGAGCGATCGCTACCTGGAACTGGCGCAATCCGACCGGCATAATAGAGGGAGGTCAACAGTTTTTCCTGTTCATGCTGGCGATAGTAAGCGCCATCGCCCTGAATATAATCATCTCTTCCATCGCCAACCACAGGCGTTTTAAAACCGCCGATACACCGCTTGAGGACGGATTCGAGGCTTTGAAAAGCCGGACCTACCTGCAGGCGATAATGGCACGTTTGAGGAACTTCAAATGGCGTGGCTAGAATTTGACCGCGCTTTATTGCTGTGGATCAACGGCCTCAGCGGCCACATACCCTTTCTGGATAATGTAGTTCTTTCCATTGCCAACGACTATTTTGTTATTATTGCAAGCTGCCTCATTATGATGGCGCTGTGGACAGGTACACGTAACCCCGGGAACCGCCGCCATATGCAAAAAGGCGTAATGGTGGCCTCAGCTTCACTCGGCACATCTCAGGGCATGGTGGAAATAATTAACAACATATGGGTGCGTCAGCGGCCTTTTGAAGAACTGGATGTCAACCTTCTGTTTTATGCGCCGACGGATCCATCGTTCCCATCCAATTCGGCTTCGGTTCTGTTCGGACTGGCCTGGGGAATATTCTTCTACAACCGTAAAGCCGGTGCTGTTCTGCTAACGATAGCAGGCATACAAGGGCTTTCACGGATTTACGTAGGGGTCCATTACCCCCTGGATATTCTCGGAGGGGCAGTTTTAGGTCTTTTGGTTGCCCTGTTTTTCCTGATTGCTTTCCGGTTGTTGAACCCGGTCCTGGACCGTATTATAGACATAATGCGCTGGTTTTTCCTGGCTTGAACACCCCGGGCTATTGACAGCGGCAGGAAGACAGCGGTTATACTGAAAGTGCAGGCCTGAATAAACCAGGAGGTGCTTCATATTTAAATTTAATTTGACTCCGCAGGAAAAGAAGTTCTTCGGGCTTTTCGAAGCCAGCGCCAGCAACCTGGTAGACATTGCTCGGGCGTTGAAGGACATGGTTTTCAGCTGGGATTCCATTGAAGCCCGCTCAGTAAAAATATCCGACCTGGAACACCGGGGAGACGGCATCACCCACGAAATAATAGCCCTTCTCCACCGCACGTTCGTCACTCCGTTCGACCGTGAAGATATCGCCACTCTGGCCCAATCTATGGATGATGTTGCCGACCTGATACACTCTGCCGCAGATGACATGTTCCTTTACCGGATAACCGAACCCACGCCCCAATGCCAGGAACTGGCGGAAATCGTATTAAAGGGAACTTTTGAAATTCAGAAGGCAGTTCCCCTGCTCAGACACCGGTCCGATCTTAAAGACATGCTCTCGCATTGTGTCGAAATAAACCGGCTGGAAAATATTGCCGACCGGATATACCGCCAGGCTCTGGCAGAACTTTTTAACGACAACAACGAAGCCATGCAAGTAATAAAATGGCGCGAAATATACCAGCACCTGGAAACCGCCACCGACCGTTGTGAGGATGTAGCCAACGTTTTGGAAGGAGTAGCACTTAAGAATGCCTGAGCCATCCCTAATGGCTCTGATAGTCATTATCGTGCTGGCTCTCGGGTTTGGTATTGTAAACGGTTTCAACGATGCCGCCAATGCCATTGCCACCGTGGTGGGTACCCGCACCCTTTCCCCGCATAAAGCCGTCATGCTGGCGGCTGTTTTCAATATGCTCGGAGCAGCAACCGGCTCGGCGGTAGCCATTACAATCGGCAAGGGTATTCTGACACCCGAAGCTATCTCTTATCAGACCGTAATTGCCGCACTGGCCGCTGTCATAATCTGGACCGCCACGGCCACTTTCTACGGCTTGCCGGTAAGCTTGACACATGGTTTCATAGCCGCCCTGGCGGCTGCCGGAGTCGCCGCATCGGGCGCCTCGGCCGTTAACTGGAATATCATCGCCACTGTTGCCTCAGCCGTAGGAACGGCTCCTTTGCTTGGTTTTATCGGGGGTTTTATTTTCATGCTGGCCCTGTTCTGGCTGTTCAGACGAAAAACTCCGACCGAGGTCCAGGCCAGATTCGGCAAATTGCAAATAGTGTCAGCCGCATTTATGGCCTACAGCCATGGTAAAAACGACGGGCAAATGCCTATCGGTATTATAACTATGGCATTTGTATTTTATACGGGACAACAGCAATTGTGGGAATCCATCCCCCTGTGGATAATCGTTATTTCCGCCCTGTCCATAAGCACCGGCACGGCTTTTGGCGGCTGGAAAGTAATCAAAACGCTGGGCATGAGAGTAACAACTTTGAGGCCGGTTCACGGGTTTGCTGCCGAAGCTTCAGCGGCAACAGTGATTGAGATTGCTTCTGCAATGGGAATACCCGTAAGCACAACTCACTGCATCAGTTCATCTATCATGGGAGTCGGGGCAACCCGCCGGCTTTCTGCAGTTCGCTGGGGATTAGCCGGCAACATACTGGCTGCCTGGGTTATTACATTTCCGGTTTGCGGCGGCCTGGGCCACCTGTTTTCCTGGATCCTCGGCCGGATTATTTAATTCAAGCCTTTAAAAGCAGAGCCGGCTTTCAACTTCTCCGCCCTGATAATGGCAAGCACGTCTTCCACTGCAGTATCAATTTCACCTTCCGGGTTGAGTACTACATAATCGAATATGGGCAGTTTATCGAATTCGCTCCCAGCGGTCTTGAGCCGAAGCTCCCTTTCGGTTTCCGTTTCGGTATTACGCCTCTTCAGCCTGCCGGGCAATTCGGCAATTTTGGGGGGAGTGATAAATACGAAACAGGCACCCGGTAGGTTATTTTTAATGGTGACGGCGCCTTGAATATCAACTTTTATTATAGCATCCGACCCTCTCTCGAGAGCTTGCAGCACCGCCCGCCTGGGCACGCCGTACCAGTTACCGTAAACCTGGGCATACTCAAGCAGATCGTTGTTTTTAATCATTTCCTCGAAAGTCTGCGGGGTTACAAAATTGTAGCTGACACCGTGGACCTCATAATCCCGGCGCGGCCGGGTGGTGGTGGTCACTATGAAATCCGCTTCAATCCCCCGCTCCTTCATGCGGTTGAGTACCGTATCCTTGCCCGCTCCGGATGGCCCTGATATGACCACCACCAGCGGCCGGTTACCGGTCATTTGAATCTCCGTAGTTATTTCCTCGCTTTCTCTACCATTGCTGTTTCCGGCTTGATTACCGTACCTCCCCGCATCACCTGCAGGCGTCCTGTAATGGTTTCAGGAGCCAGCGCCGCCAGAACGATATGACTGCTTTCGGTAAAAATAACCGCCTTCGTCCTGCGCCCGCTGGTCATATCAATCAATTTGCCGGTGGTTTTCGCATCCTGAACGGCCCTTTTTATCGGAGCTGAGCCCGGAGCGGCGATTGCCACGACTTTATCCATTACCAGAATGTTGCCGAAACCTATGTGTACCAGTTCTCCATCCATCGAAACTACCCCTTTTCGGAATTATTTGATAAGATAACGGGCCTGAACCTTTTGAAAGAATGGGTCCAGTTATTATACATTCTGCAACCGGGTGGAGCAATCGATATAACCTGTTAACTTGAACTTATCAGTCCAATAATGTTTTAATAAGAACCCGTTTTCCCTTTTATATAAACCGGGCAAGGGGTCAAGTGTTGTATAAGGTTCTACAAGTAAAAAAATTAACATCCGGTATTTATCTTTTCAAATTGCAGGCTCCACAGATCGCCCGCAAGGCCAGGGCAGGACAGTTTATCATCCTGAGGATTGACCAGGAAGGAGAGCGCATTCCTCTTACCATTGCCGACTGGGACGTTGAAGAAGGCTCTATTACAATTGTCTTCATGGCGGTCGGCACCACAACCTGCAGTTTATCCCGTCTTAAACCCGGAGATGCGGTTGCCGACCTGGCGGGGCCTCTGGGCCACCCTACTGAAATCGAGCGTTTCGGCACGGTAGTCTGCGTTGCCGGCGGCTTCGCCATCGCTGTCATCAGGCCGATAATTCGTTCCCTGAAACAGGCCGGCAACCGAATAGTTACTATTGTGGGAGTGAGAAACAAGGACCTGATGTTCTGGGAAAAAGAACTCCGGCAGGACAGTGACGAATTGATAATTACCACCGATGACGGTTCTTATCAGCGCAAAGGGCTGGTAACCGAGCCGTTAAAAGAAATCCTGGATAGCGGCGAGCCAATCAGCCGTGTGATCGCTATAGGCCCTACAGCCATGATGAAGTTTACTTCGCTTACCACCCGGCCATATGCTGTCAAGACCATAGTCAGCCTTAACCCGATAATGGTTGACGGTACCGGCATGTGCGGCTGCTGCCGGGTAAGCGTGGGAGATGAAACCAAATTCGCTTGCGTTGAAGGCCCTGAATTCGACGGGCATCTGGTTGACTGGGATGAATTTATGAGCCGACAGACAACCTACCTGGACCAGGAAAAATATTCCTACCAGTGCACCGCAGGGGAACAACAGGGGCATCGGAGCTAGATTATGAAAGAGCGCCCCGTTTCAAGAACTGCCATTCCCCGCCAGAGCGCCCGGCAACGCCGGCATAACTTTGATGAAGTCGCCCTCGGTTATACTGCCCAAATGGCGGTTGCCGAAGCCACACGCTGCCTGCAGTGCAAAAAAGCCAAATGTATTGATGGGTGTCCGGTTGGCATTGATATTCCTGGTTTCATAAAAGCCATAACCGAAGAAAACTTCGCCGCAGCCGTGAATATATTAAAGTCGGATAATGTCCTACCCGGAATATGCGGCCGGGTATGCCCGCAGGAAACCCAGTGCGAACAGCTGTGCATTCTGGATAAAAAAGGTGAGTCCGTGGCTATTGGACGCCTGGAGCGCTTCGTTGCCGACTGGGAAAGGATGCAAAACAGTCCCGTTTTTGCCGTACCCGGTGCTGCCCCGAGCGGTAAAAAAGTTGCTGTCGTTGGTGCCGGCCCTGCCGGTCTAACTGCCGCGGCCGACCTGGCCCGCATGGGCCATGGGGTTACAGTTTTCGAATCCCTTCACACGCCCGGGGGAGTTTTAAAATACGGGATTCCCGATTTTCGCCTGCCGTCGGCAATTGTTGATGAGGAAGTTAATAATGTTAAGAACCTGGGAGTCGACATTGAACTTAACACCGTTATTGGCAAAACCGAAACTGTCGATGAACTCCTGGGCCGCTTCGATGCCGTTTTTCTCGGCACCGGAGCAGGGTTGCCGCTGTTTATGCATATTCCCGGCGAGAATCTGAGCGGTGTATACTCGGCCAACGAGTTTTTAACCAGGGTAAACCTGATGCACGCATATCAATTCCCCACCTACCACACACCGGTCAAAACCGGTAAAAGAGTAGCTGTTATCGGTGGTGGAAATGTAGCCATGGACGCTGCCCGGGCTGCTTTGAGACTGGGTGCTGATAAAGTCTACGTAATTTACCGGCGCTCGGAAGCTGAAATGCCAGCCAGGCGCGAGGAAGTTGAAAATGCGGTTGAAGAAGGCATTGAGTTTGTATTCCTGGCTAACCCGATAAGATTCTTAGGAGATGAGAAACGAAACCTCACCGGTGTTGAATGCATACGAATGAAACTTGGTGAGCCGGATTCAAGCGGCCGGCGAAGGCCGGTACCGCAGGACGGCAGTCAGTTCCAGATGGAACTGGACGTAGCCATAGTCGCCCTGGGTACGACCCCTAACCCGCTTATCTCACGTTCTACTCCAGGGCTGGAAGTCAACCGGTGGGGCACTCTGGTCTGTGATGAAACTACCGGCCGTACTACACGGCCCGGCGTATGGGCCGGGGGCGATGTGGTAACCGGCTCAGCAACGGTAATCAGCGCCATGGGGGCAGCCAGGAAGGCTGCCCGGGATATTGATGATTACCTTAAAGGAAGCGCCGGCCCGGACCAGGTATGGCGGGAAAATCAGGCCGGCAACGACCGGAACCATTGAAGCATGGTTAAACGACCCGGAGCCTGTGCACAACTATACGTTGAACAGGAAATTGATTACATCCCCATCCTGCACAATATAGTTCTTGCCTTCCACCCTGAACAGGCCTTCCTTTTTTACAGCCGGGTAACTGCCCAGACGCATCAGGTCGGGGTATGACACAACTTCCGCGCGGATAAAACCCCTTTCAATATCGCTGTGAACCCGTCCGGCTGCCTGTGGGGCGCTGATGCCTCTGGGTATCGGCCAGGCACGGCTCTCGTCTTCCCCGGTGGTTAAAAATGAAATCAGGCCCAGCAGGTCAAACGAAGCCCGGAGTACCTTTTGCAGGCCGGGCTCGGCAATGTTAAAATCCGAAAGGAAGTCCTGGCGGCTCGTTTCATCCAGGCCGGCAAGTTCCATTTCCAGCTTACCGGCAAGGGCAAGAATCCGGTGGCATTTATCGCCGAACCGTCTGTTCAAAGCTTCTTCCATCTCAACAGTGCTGCCCAGGTCTTCCTCGCCTGTATTTACCACGGTCAGCAGGGGCTTCAGGCTCAGAAACTGGTAGCTTGAAATGGTTTTAAGTTCACTTTCAATCAGGGGCTGGCGCCGCAGAGGCGTACCCGCTTCAAGTTCTTTCTTTATACGCCCGAGCAATCCGGCTTCCGCCTCCAGGCCGGGACGCTCTGTTGAGCGGGCGCTTTTGAGCTGAATTCCAAGCCGTTCAAGCCTTCTTTCGATAATAGCCAGGTCGGAAAAATTAAGCTCGAGCTCCATGGCCTCAATATCTCTGGCTGGATCGACGCTCCCCTGAGGGTGCGGTACGGATTCATCCTTGAAACTGCGCACCACGCATAAAAGCGCATCGGCGGCTCCCAGTTCCGAAAGGAGTTTGCCGCTAAGGTTGAAATCCCTGGCAGCACTTTTCAGTGAAGCGCCGAGGTCAACATATTTGACCTCGGCGTAAACCGCTTTTCTGGATTTGAACAGTTCCTTCAACCTGTCAACACGCTCATCGGGTACGCGGGCGATGCCGATGTGCTCCTCCTGCCTTGAGCGCCCGGTATCTGCCCCGGAGCTTGTCAGGCAATTAAAAATAGTGGTTCGACCGCTCATTTCGAGGCCGATTATGCCGATATTCAGGCTCATTACGTTTTAACCCTTTTCTTTAATCATTTACCGACCGCGTTTTACAATGGAACCAGCCTGTTTGAGGGCCATCTCCCGCTCCCTGGTGGAATTGCCGTCATTGGCAACAATCTCCAGCAGGCACAGCAGTGCTTCGTGGCTGCCGATGCTGCCCATGGATTTAATTGCCCGCGAACGTATATCAGCCGACAGTTGGGTGTCACTGGCTATTGCCATCAGCTTGTTTAACTCGCTCGCCTGCTGCTCGGAGGTATAATTCTGTTCCATCCTTCACCTCTCAAATGGAATGAACTGCGATACAGGCTAATTTTACGCTGAATCCCAAAGCACTTCAACCTGAAAAAGCCGGGTGCGGCTATTGACAGGCGTCGTGTGAGAGCCTAAAATTCAACACTGCTGAACCCTTTGCCCGGCTGGCTGACGGGTGGCAACTGCTTCAAACGAATAAATGAATTGGATGGAAATTGAATGTATATTATAGTCGCCGGTGGCGGTATCATCGGCTCGCATATAGCTTCCCTGCTGACCGAGGAGGGCCACGAGGTCCTGGTAATAGAACAATCCAGTGAAGCGCTGGATAAAATCCGCCATCAGATGGATGTAAAAACCATTCAGGGCCACTCGGCTACACCCAAGACATTGAAACAGGCAGAAGTAGAGCGGGCAGACCTGGTGCTGGCGGTTACCAATAATGATGAAACCAATATGATAACCTGCTTTATGTCCAAGGAACTTGGTGCTTCAACTACGGCTGCGCGAATCCGCAACCCTGATTTTTCGGTGTATTTCGTTTCCGGCGGCAAATCACCGCTTTCCCCGAGAAGGATTATCAGGCCCAAGAAACTGGGGATCGACGTGTTTATAAACCCGGAAATGACTGCCGCACAGGAAATAATCGCCATCCTCTCAAGCCTGTATTCGACCCCTATGGAAAATTTTGCCGGCGGTATGATTCAAATCCGTGAATTCAGGATTGAAGATGAAAGCCTGGTTGGGTTGACTATTGCCCAGGTTATTAAAAAGCTGCCTCACCCGGCAGTCATAGCCACCATAATCCGGCAGGGGGAGCTCGTATCCGCCAAGAATGATGCTCTGATCGAAAAGGACGACTCTCTTTATCTGGCGGCGGTTAAAGACCACATGAACGAACTGGGGCAACTGTTGAGCACTCCACAGCGTCCGGCTAAAAAAATTGTCATCCTGGGAGGAGACCGGATCGGCTACCTGACTGCAGAAGGATTGGCTCGCCGTGGCGCTAAAGTACGCCTGATCGAAAGTGATGCTGCCAAAGCCGAGGATCTGGCTGCCAAACTGGACAATGTGGAAATAATCCATGGTTCAGGTACCAACCGTGATTTCCTGACCGAGCATGGCGTCCCCACAGCCGATGCCTATGTAGCCACTACCATGAACGATGAACTCAATATCCTGAGCGCCCTGCTGGCTAAAAAACTGGGGGTGCCACGTAGTATGGTAGTAATCAATAACGCTGGCTACATACCCCTTGCCGAAGCTATCGGCGTAGATGTAGCCGCTTTACCTACTCTGCTGGCCGCAGATGAAATAACTCGTTTCGTACTGCACGGCGGCGCTGTAGCGACCGCTCTGCTGGAAGGCGAAAAACTGGAAGCCATCGAATTCATGGCCAGCGCCACTGCTCACATTACCAACCGTAAGATTAGCGATGCTGGCCTGCCGCCTGAGGCAGTTGCCGCCGCCATCGTACGCGGCAATGATGTCTTTCTACCGCCAAGCGAAACCCTGGTCGAACCCGGAGACCATGTTGTCATTGTCACCCCGATTAGTTTTGTCCACGATGTGGAGAAGCTGTTTAAGTAGCCCGTAATGAAACTAAGGGTAATCCTGCATTATCTCAGCCTTATCGCCATCGGCACTGGCATTGCCATGGTTCTGCCACTGGGCGTCAGCCTGTATACAGGGGGCAGTTGTGCATCAGCTTTTGGATTTTCGATTTTAATTACACTGGGTGCTGGTATCGCCATCCGGCTGCTTACACCGCTCAAACAGAACCGCCTCTCCACCCGGGAAGCCATCGTACTGGTGGCCGGCGGCTGGGTAACTGCTTCGGCCGCCGGTGCACTGCCGTACTACATATCCGGCGCAATGCCTTCATTCATCGATGCTTATTTCGAAGCCATGAGCGGTTTTACCACAACCGGTGCGACGGTATTCACCTCCATTGAAACCCAGGAAATGGGCCTGTTACTCTGGCGTTCAATGACGCAATGGCTGGGCGGCATGGGAATTATCATGCTGTTTGTAGCCCTGTTTCCCGTCCTCGGTCTGGGTTCGGCCCACCTTATCGAAGCTGAAATGCCCGGCACCCAGTACGGTGAACGGCTGACTGGCCGTATTCGCGATTCCGCCAAAGCCCTGTGGCTTATTTACCTGGGCATGAGCGTTCTCCAGTATATTCTGCTTCGCTTTGCCGGGCTGCTTCCATTCGATGCGGTCAATATTACTCTGTGCACCATGCCCACCGGCGGGTTTGCGCCGGTGGATTTAAGCATTGCCGCCTATAACAACCTCTGGGTTGAAATAATAGTAACCGTTTTCATGGTCCTGGCCGGTGTCAATTTCGGGTTGTATTATTTCCTTTTCTTTAAACGCCAGCCGCTGAAACTGGCCCGGAATGCCGAATTCAGGCTGTATACTACCATCCTGGTTATAAGCGGCACCATTATCAGCCTGAACCTGGTCAGCCAGATGGGCCTTTCCCCGGGGGAAGCCTTCCGGTACGGTACTTTCCAGATCGCCTCGATTATGACCACCACAGGATTTGCCACTACCAATTTTGACCTCTGGCCTACATTTTCCAAGGCGGCGCTGTTAATCCTGATGTTAATCGGCGGCTGCGCCGGCTCTACAGGTGGCGCCCTGAAAGTCATCCGGCTTATCGTACTGGCTAAATATATCCACCGGCGCCTGACCCTGGTATTCAAACCCAATACCGTTATTCCCATAAAAATCGAAGGGGCAACCCTGCCTGATTCCATAGTATCCAGGGTGCTCAGCCTTACCCTGCTGTATACGGTACTTCTCGGCGGGGCTTTCATGATAATGAGTGCCATCGGCCTGGAGCCCATTACGGCAATTTCATCGGTTGTAGCCTGTCTGGGTAACGTAGGCCCGGGTTTTGGCATGGTAGGCCCGGTAGGCAATTATGCCTTCGTACCACCGGCCGGTAAAACAGTGCTTATTTTTTGCATGCTCGCCGGCAGGCTTGAAATATTTACCATACTGGTGCTTTTTATGCCTTCCTTCTGGCGCTGGCGCTGATTCAACCTCGCGATATTAAGTCTCTAAGGGCTTTTCTTGCCTAATCTCAAATACTGGGGATATAATCTTCAGGTATATATAAATTAATCTGCCGAGGAGACATGCCTTGACCGGCGAACAATTAAGAGCGCTGTTTTTAAAGTATTTCGAAGATAAGGGCCATTTGGTCATGCCCAGTTCTTCTCTCATACCTCAAAACGACCCGACCCTGCTGCTCAATACCGCTGGCATGGTACAGTTCAAACCCTATTTTCTGGGAGAAGAAACGCCGGTTTCAAAACGCCTGGCTTCCTGCCAGAAATGCTTTCGTACCACTGACATCGAATGTGTGGGAGATACCAGCCACTGTACTTTTTTCGAAATGCTGGGCAATTTCTCAATCGGAGATTATTTCAAGGCCGGCGCTATTGATTACGGCTGGGAATTCGTCACCGAGCACCTGAAGCTGGATCGCGAAAAATTGTGGATTACCGTCTTTGAGAATGATGATGAAGCAATCGAGCTCTGGCGGGCTAAAGGTGTAGCGGCCGAGCGCATTGTCCGGCTGGGCGAACGGGACAATTTCTGGGGCCCTCCGGGTGAAGCCGGCCCATGCGGCCCTTGCAGTGAAATCCACTACGACTACGGTATCGATTCGGGCTGCGGCCGCCAGGACTGCAACCCTGGCTGCAGCTGCGGCCGTTTCGTAGAAATCTGGAACCTGGTTTTTATCCAGTTCAACCAGGCAAAAAGCGGCTCACGACAGCTTTTAAAGCGACCCAGCATCGATACAGGAATGGGGCTCGAACGCATTACAGCAGTAGTTCAGGGGAAAAAGACCATTTTCGAAACAGACCTTCTGAAACCCCTGGTAGCTGAAGCGTCCAGGATTGCCGGCACAGCCTACGGCACGGATGAAGAAACAGACAGGTCTACAAGGGTGATTGCCGAACATGGCAGGGGCATAAGTTTCCTTATTGCCGATGGGGTAATGCCGGGTAGTGACGGTCGCGGTTACGTCCTGCGCCGTCTTATACGCCGGGCAGCCCTTTACGGCCGCCGGCTGGGACTGAAAGAACCTTTTCTATCAAATATCGCCGGCCTCACCATAAAGCTTATGGGCAAGAACTATCCTGAGTTAAAGGAAAAGCAGCATCTTATACTCAACGTTATCCAGGCTGAGGAAGCTCGTTTCAATGAAACGCTTTCGGTAGGGCTGGAACTGCTGGACGGTTTTATCGAAAAAGCCCTCTCCGACAACCGCATTTTAAACGGCAAGGATGTATTTAAACTTTATGATACATACGGCTTTCCGCTGGAACTAACCCGGGAAATCAGCCAGCGCAAAGGCCTTGAAGTGGATAATTCCGGGTTCGAAGCGGCAATGGCAGAACAGAAAGAAAGAGCCAAAGCCAGTCACCGCTTTAATGCCGGCAAAATCGTTCAGGAAAGTTGCCTCGATCTCCCTGGGACCTGTTTCGTAGGCTACCAGAACCCGGCCCGGTCCACCAGCATCAGCCGGATCATTCTCGACGGAAACCTTGCCGGTTACATAGCTGAGGGTCAGAGCGGCGGCCTGGTGCTGGAGCACACCCCTTTCTATGCGGAAAAAGGCGGCCAGGTAGGCGACACCGGATTCATCCGTTCCGATTATGCCGAATTTGAAGTAACTGATACTGTTGCCGGCCCTGCAGACAGCATAATACACTACGGAAAACTGAACCGCGGCAGTTTAAAAACTGGCGAAGCTGTAACGGCTGAAATAGACCAGTGCCGCCGCAAGGATATTGCCCGCAACCATACTGCCACCCACCTGCTTCACATCAGCTTGAGACACATACTCGGCACCCACGCCCAGCAGCGCGGTTCGCTGGTAAATCCTGAAAGGCTCAGATTTGATTTTTCGCACTTGAAACCTCTTTCTGCTGAAGAACTGGCAAGTGTGGAGGAAATGGTAAATGCCCATATCCGCTCTGATTTGTCGGTATGGGCCGAAACTCTGCCTGTACGTCAGGCGATTGAAAGTGGAGCGATAGCCATCTTCGATGAAAAATACGGCCAGGAAGTGCGAGTTTTAAGGGTTGGCAATCCTCCGGTTTCAGCCGAACTTTGCGGCGGTACTCACGTTTCGGCCACCGGTGAAATCGGCCTGTTTCGTATCACGGGAGAATTCTCGGTCGGCGCGGGGCTCAGAAGAATTGAGGCGGTGACCGGCAGAGCAGCTGAAAGCCTTTGCCGCTGGCAGGCACAAATAATAACCCAGGCCTGCGGCCTTCTGGACTGCCCTCCGGACGATCTTGGAGAGAAAATCGGCTGGTTGATAAGTGAAAATACCACGCTGAATAAAAACCTGGAAAACCTGAAACGACAGGCAGCTCTTCAGCAAGCCCAGAGTCTTCTGGAACAGGTTGAAAATATCGGCGCGGCGCGCGTCATAATCTCCCACATGCAGGACTGCAGCCTGGAACTGCTCCGGGATACGGCCGATTATCTTAAAGGTAAACTGGGCAGCGGTATAGTGATATTGTCTTCAGTTGTCCAGGATAAACCCGTATTTGTCGCCGCTGTAACCGGCGACCTGGTCAAACAGGGCTATCATGCCGGTAATATTATCCGGGAAGTCACCCGCACGGCCGGCGGCGGCGGCGGAGGGAAACCGGAAATGGCCACCGGCGGGGGCAAGCAAAAGGAACTGCTCAAGGCAGCTCTGGCAACCGCCAGGAAAGTTATCGGGCAAGAATAGATTATGGCTGGCGAGCTCCCCGGGCGGGTTATGGCGGTTGATATCGGAGAAAAATGGCTGGGAATAGCCTTAAGCGACCCTCTCAGGCTTATAGCTTCTCCTTTAATCACCCTCCGGTGTGAGAATGACGAAGAAATTATTGATGCTGTCAGGCAGGCCGCTGCCGACCATGCCGTCACTCTGGTGGTTGCCGGGGTGCCGCATTCTCTGAACGGCAGCCTGGGCCCGCAGGCGCATAAAACAGCTTCAATAATTGAAAAAATCAGCCGCAGCCTGAACATACCGGTTGTCACTCAGGATGAGCGGTTTTCAACCAGCCGGGCGCAGGATATTCTGGCCGGCAGAAGAGCAAAAAGGGCTGCACGTGACGATGCCGTAGCTGCTGCCGTGATTCTCGAGGATTATCTTAAAACAGCCGGGTATGACAGGCAGCCGCCCTATCCGGCAGACTGATTATGGACAGGCAATCAACTGGCAAAGCGGACCTGCTGATTGAACTCTTCAACCGGGTGCGTTCCAACGAACTGGTTTTCGGGGTAGCCCTTTCCGTTCTGGTAGGGGTAATCGCCGGTTTCGGCGCCGTGGTTTTCTGGCAGGCCATCAAATGGCTGAACTGGCTTTTTTTCTACGGAGGAAGCCGCGCCTTACCCTTTCTCGGTGATTATTATGTCATTGTCCTGCCGGCTGTCGGCGGGTTGCTGGTAGGACTGATAATCCGCTATCTTGCCAGTGAAGTCAAGGGCGAAGGCCCGCCGGAAGTCATGGAAGCTTATGCCCTGCGGGCCGGACGCATCCGCTGGCAGGTAACTCCTGTTAAAATCCTGGCTTCGGCTCTGTCCATCGGCTCCGGCGGTTCTGTAGGCAGGGAGGGTCCCATTGTACATATCGGCGCTTCAGCCGGTTCTTCAATCGGCCAGTTATTCCATCTCAACGAAGAGTGGGTAAAAACACTGCTTTTATGCGGCGCCGCCGGCGGTATTTCAGCCACATTCAACGCTCCCCTGGCAGGAATTATATTTGCCCTGGAAGTAGTCGCCGGCAACTTTATCAATCCCCGGTTCGGCTACATTGTCATCTCCTCGGTATCTGCCAATATCATAGCCAAGATATTTCTTTTCAGCGAAGCCCACCCGACATCATTTTCGCTGCCCGAATACAGCATCGTGAATTATGCCGAACTGGTACCTTATGCCCTGCTGGGCGTACTGGTAGGCGGCTGCGGCATACTGTTTGTGCGTTTCTTTTACAGAACCGAAAATTTTTTCAACCGTCTGCAGATTCCCACCTGGCTCAAGCCAGCCATCGGCGGGCTTGCGGTGGGAATCATCGGTTTCTTTTTCCCCGAGATATTCGGGGTGGGTTATGGGATGCACTTTGATGCCTCGGGCAGCCTCATTCCCTTTGGGGCCTTGGACCAGGCCCTGACCGAGGATCTGGCATTAAGCACCCTTACAGCTTTACTGTTTTTGAAAATACTGGCTACCTCCATAACCCTGGGCAGCGGCGGCAGCGGCGGCGTCTTCGCCCCGTCTCTGTTTATCGGAGCCATGCTGGGCGGCATTTTCGGTTACGGGCTGCATGCCCTGCTGCCCGATATGACAGCATCTTACGGAGCTTATGCCCTGGTTGGCATGGGTGCATTTTTCGCAGTCGTTGTCAGGGGCCCGATTACCGCCATTATTATCCTGTTCGAACTCACCATGCGCTATACCCTGATTCTGCCGCTTATGATATCAGTGGTAGTGGCCACCATACTGGGGCGCATGTTTACCCCGGAAAGCATATATTCCGAGCGGTTGCTTAAAAAGGGCATCAATATTCGTGAAATAGTGCAGGGAAACCCCATGAAGGAAATTTCGGTAAGCCAGATAATGAGCCGCAACTTTCCGACAGTGGATCTCAACATGCCGATTGACGAATTGAGTGATAAACTGAAAAAAAGCGGCCACCACGGTTTTCCCGTGCTGGACGAAAACGGCAATCTCGCGGGAGTGGTAACCGTCACTGACCTGGTTTCAGCGATGCAGCGGGGTTCTACTGAAAATATGACGGTGGCTGACATAGCCACCCGGAATCCCAAGGTTGCCTATCCGGACCAGACTCTGCATGACGTGATGGTGATAATCGGCTCCGATGTCGGGCGCATACCGGTAGTCGAAAGAGGGAACCCGCAGAAACTGCTGGGGGTACTCAGGCGGCACAATATTGTCAGCGCCTACACCCGTGCAATGACATCTAGAAAATAAGAGGACAAATTATAATGGCCGGCTTTTTATATGCTTTATCCAATTATATAAATGTTTTAAAGCCCCGTGAAACCGCACTGCTTACCTTTATCGGCACCGCCACCGCCATCGTTGCCGGCAGGGGCGATCCTCCCTGGGACGACGTAGGCCTGGCAGTTCTGGCTATCCTGATTGCCAGCGCCGCCGCCAACGGGCTTACCAATTACCTGGACCGAAATCTTGACATCCTTATGCCGCGTACCCGGAACCGCGCCCTGGCTGCCGGGCGGATATACCCGGCTGAAAAGGTACTGCCAATGCTGGCTGTACTTGCGGCAGCCGGCCTGGTACTGGCCTGGCTGGTTCACCCGTATGCGTTTGCTGCAGACCTCATCGGGACCATCGTAGCCATTACCTTTCGCAAAAAGGTGACCTGCGTATTTCCGCAGGGAGCCATCGCCAGCTGTGCCCCGGTGCTTATGGGCTGGTTTGCGGTTAAACCTGTCCTCGACTGGCAAATCGGGCTGATATGTTTGCTCATCATAATATGGCTCCCCTCACACGTCTGGGGAGTCATGGTCGCGCGGCGGCAGGAATATCTCAATGCTGGTATCACCTTTTTTCCCATGAGTGTTAAACCGGAAACCGCTCTCAGGCTGATGGCTTTTTCCAGTCTTTTGCTGCTGGCAATTTCGGTGGCGCTTTATTTTGAGGGTGGTTTCGGATGGCTGTACCTGACAGGCGCCATCATCCTGGGCGCCATACTGGTTATTGCCAACCTGCGGCTGCTCCGGTCGACAGACTCAGCCGGAGCCTGGAAAGTATACAAGTTTTCCAGCTTCCCTTATCTGGGCCTGCTGTTTCTGCTGATGGTGCTGGATTTGTGGGTAAAACATGGATAATTTTGTTATTACCAGAGACAGCCGGCACTCGGCGGCCAGAACCGGTGAACTGGCAACCCGGCACGGTACGGTACCGACTCCTGCCTTTTGCCCGGTAGGCAGCCAGGCGACGGTAAAAACCCTTACACCTGAAGAGGTATCGGCCACCGGTGCCGGCATGATACTTTCCAATACCTATCATCTGTACTTGAGGCCGGGAATCGAACTCATCGCGCAGGTAGGTGGATTGCACCGTTTTATGGGATGGCACAATCCCATCCTTACCGACTCGGGTGGTTTCCAGATTTTCAGCCTTTCGCCACTGGCAAAAATAACCGATGAAGGCGTAACCTTCAGAAGCCATATCGACGGCTCGAAACACCACATTACCCCGGAAAACGTTATCGATTTCCAGCAGGCGCTGGGCTCGGATATCATGATGGTGCTGGATGAAGTGCCTCACCCGGATGCCCATCCCCTGAAAATTGCCCGTGCCGTAGAACGCACTACCGACTGGGCTCAAAGGTGCCTGAAAGCCCGAACTGCCACCGGCCAGCAACTGTTTGCCATCATACAGGGGGGTACGGACTGCGAACTTCGCCGAAAATCTGCCGAAAGCCTTACCGGGCTTGAATTTGACGGTTTTGCCCTTGGAGGCCTCAGCCTGGGTGAAGCCAAAAGAGACACCTGGCATATGCTGGATATCACGGTGCCTCTGATTCCTGAAACCAAACCCCGTTACCTGATGGGGGTCGGCTCGCCCGAGGACCTGGTAGAAGCAGTCAGCCGGGGAATCGACATTTTCGACAGCGTACTGCCTACCCGCGTTGCCAGAAATGGAGGATTGTATACAGCTGGCGGCAGAATAAATATCAAAAACTCCCGTTTCCAGTCCCTTGACGGGCCTGTCGAAGAAGGGTGCAGTTGTTATACGTGCCGTAATTTCTCCGCCGGTTACCTTGCCCATCTTTTCAGAAGCGGCGAAATTCTGGGGCTCAGACTCGCCAGTATCCATAATCTGAGCTTCCTGCAGACATTGATGGCCGGTATAAGGCAATCCATCCGGCAAAGTTACTTCGAGCAGTTCAGGAGCGAATTTCTTGCCGGTTACCGGGCCGTTGATGAACAGACTCGCACCCTGCAGAAGCAAAAATGGCTGGAAAACCGCTTGAACAAGCTGTGATTTTTGGCCGGACGTTCCGGCAGCATGTTATAATACATCAGTGCTGACTACTTTCTATATCCCCACCAGAATCATATTCGGGCCCGGGGCCTTCCGGCAGCTCGGCAGTCATGCGGCAGCCACCGGCAAACGCGCCCTGCTGGTAACCGGCAAAAACAGCATACGGGCTTGCGGGTTGCTGGATCGAGCGCTGTCGATCCTGAAGGAATCCGGGGTAGAAACCGTTGTTTTCGACCGGGTAGAACCCAACCCCCGTTCCACTACCGTTGACTCAGGCGCCCGGCTGGTTAAGGAAGAAAGCCTTGACCTGGTAATTGCCCTGGGTGGCGGCAGCGTAATGGACGGCGCCAAAGGGGTAGTTATTGCCGCCGCTGGCGGCAAACCGATCTGGCATTATATAACTAAAGAGGAAGAGCCAGAAGGCAAAGCTCCCGGATTGATAACAGTGCCCACGGTAGCAGCCAGCGGCTCGGAATCCAACTGCGGCGCCGTAATTACCAATTGGGAAACCCATGAAAAGTGCACCATTGGACGGAATTGCGCTTACCCGGCGGTTTCGATCGTCGACCCGGAACTTACCCTGACCCTGCCCTTGAAACCCACCCTTCAGGGAGGGGTGGATATTTTCTGCCACCTGCTGGAGCGATACATAACGGCTGAAAATCCGGCGCCCCTTACCGATGGCATAATAGAAACAGCCCTCAAGCTGGTGGTCACCTTTTTACCGCGCGCGAGCGCCGATTTAAACGATATTGAAAGCCGTACGCAGCTTTCCTGGGCATCTACCATTGCCTGTTCCGATTTTATCTCCCTGGGAGGCGGTGACGGTGCTTTGACCCTTCACGGTATAGAGCATGCCGTCAGCGGTTTCTACGATATTGCCCACGGAGACGGGCTGGCAGCACTTCTGCCGGCATGGATGGAATACACCTATCCGGTAAGACATAAGCGCTTTGCCAGGCTGGGAGAAAACGTATTCGGGCACAACGACGGCATCGGTGCTGTGAGGCAATGGCTGGTTCAAATCGGCATGGGGCTGAAGCTGAGAGATTTTGATATAGAAGATGCCCGAATTCCGGCTATGGCCGAATGTGCCGTCAAGACCGCACCGTGGCTGGTCAAGCATCCTCTACCGCTTGAAGCCGATACTGTCGCAGCCCTTTACCGGCAGTCCTGGTAACTTGCCGGGCGGCTTCAGTTAATCCGGCCTGAACTCGACCCAGGAGTCGGGTGATTCCCAGATGGTAACGGCATCAAGAGCGGCCCCCGCCGGCAGCTTGCCCAATGCGGCCTCAAGGCCGTGGTAAACTGTACGGGCAATATTTTCCGCCGAAGGATTTATCTCCCGGAATGGCTCTACCTCGTTCAGGCAGGTATGATCGAACCGCTCCAGTAACACATCGACTTCCTTTTTGAGACGGGTAAAATCATAAGCAAGCCCTGTTTCATCTGTTCCATTTACCTTGAGGCGTACCGCAACCTGGTAGCGATGGCCGTGAAGGCTTTCACACTTGCCCTGGTACCCCCTCAGGTAATGGGCGGCATCGAAATGTCTTTCAACGTTGACCAGATACATTCTATTCACAACCTCCGATTTTGTGTACACCCCGGATACCCTTCTGGACTTCTTTCAAGAGTTCGGCGATTTGTTTGCCGCTGGCGGGGTCAACCAGTTCAGGTGCAATTTCATTGAGCGGCACCAGCACGAAAGCCCTTTTGGACAACCGCGGGTGCGGAATTATCAAGTCGGGGCTGGAAAACACCTGGTCTCCGTAAAACAATATGTCGATATCAATGGTCCTGGGTGAGTCCTTGGGGTGTTTGGCAGGCCGGCCCAACTTCTGTTCCACGCCTTTGGTAAGCAGTAACAATGTTTCGGGCGTCAGCATGGTTTTTACTTCACATACCATGTTTAAGAATTTCGGTTGTTCGGTATTACCCACGGGTTCGGTTTCATATACCGAGGATTTCTTTATAAGGCGCATCCGTTGAGTGATATAACCGAGCGCTTTTTCCAGGTTCTGGCTGCGGCTGCCCATATTGGACCCCAGGCCAAGATATACGGTTACAAGCCTATCGCTCATTTCTACTCCTTACAATGGCATCACTCATGCGTGCCACGCGCGACATGGCCAGCACGTCATGGACACGGATAATATCGGCGCCTGAGGCAATCCCTATGGCGACGGTAGCTGCCGTACCCTCCACCCGCTCATTTTCGGCAAGTCCAAGTATCTGCCCGATAACGGATTTCCGCGAAGTAGCCAGCAGCAGGGGTTTTTTCAAAACCCTGAGTTTATCCAGGCAACGAATGAGTTCAAGGTTCTGTTCAACTGTCTTGCCAAAACCGATTCCCGGGTCCAGAATAATGTTTTCCTCTGCGACTCCGGCAGCCAGAGCTAATTCTACCGCCCGGTCAAGGTCGGCGATTACGGCGGGGACGATATTTTCAGCCGGTTCCTCCCGCTGGTTGGCCATCAGAATTATCGGAACCCCGCGTTCAGCCGCAATCACCGCCAGTTCACAACTCTTTTTAAGCCCCCAGATGTCATTTAACATGTCCGCCCCGGCTTCCAGTGCCCGCCGGGCTACTTCGGGCTTATACGTATCGATGCTCAGCGGTACCGGCAGTTGTGCTGCAATCCTTTCTATAACCGGGATAACCCGCCTCATTTCTTCTTCAACGGCTACCGGCTCCGAACCGGGACGGGTCGATTCTCCGCCTATGTCCAGAATGTCGGCACCGGCTGCAACGAAGCTCCTGGCCTGTTCGACAGCGTTTTCGATACCGGTAAGCCCGTCACCTGAAAATGAATCCGGGCTCACGTTTATAATCCCCATGACGTAAGTCCGCTGGCCCCAGTTAAAATCAACTCCGCCTATTCGCACCGCTTTCATGCCTTTCTGCCATTACCGGGCGCTTTCCGGATTGCCCGTACGCTTCTTGTTCCATGATATTATAACGGTTGATAATTCTTAATCAAGTCAGTATCAACAAAGCCGGTCAAATTGACATCAATTTTTGGTTGGTGTATCATTGAAAGCTAGTTACAGCGTTCAAAACTATGCCCTTATCCTCTGACTAACAGTAACCAGAGTATTTTGAGACAATCTTAGGGAGGAAAAAGTTATGCGGCCACCAGGTCCTCTGGAAATAGGTTTAATCCTGCTCATCATTCTCATAGTTTTCGGTGTCGGCAAACTGCCTCAGGTAGGCGCGGCACTGGGTAAAGGGATCAATGCCTTCCGCCGTGGCGCCAAAGGCGAAGACGATGAAGAAGCTGCCGATAAAACCACCAAGAAAAAGGCAAAACGCAAGACTAAGAAAACAGTAAAGAAAACAGCACCGGCGAAAAGTGAAGCTGGAGAGTCCAGCGCCCCGGAAGAAGCCAAACCGGCCGAATCCGAAGCTGGCGATACTTCAGCCGAAGTTTAACGACCATGTAACCGGCTCGGGCTGTTGAGCTTTTTCCGGCTCATGGTGCGGGATGTTTCTTCGCAATTTGAAATATTTTCCTTCGTTAATTTCCAGGAGCCGGGTTGCGCCTGCTCTTGAATCCGGCTCCGAGCAAGGGAGGGTGTGATTATGCGGCCACCTGGTCCACTGGAAATAGTCCTTATAATTGTCATACTGATAATTATTTTCGGTGTCGGCAAACTGCCCCAGGTAACCGAGTTTATCGGCAAGGGCATTGGCAAAGGGGCATCTTTTCTTCGGGGCAAGAAAAAGGACGCTCCCGGAACCGAAGAACCGAAGCCAACCGTCAAGAAGAAAAAGGTTATAAGAAAGCTGGATTAGTTGCTATACATTCGAATTGCGGGTTCGTTTATTTTACAACTGCCAAATAAACCGTCCGGACGTCTGAAAAGGCTGAGAGAGTTAATCTGATATGGGCATAATGGAGATACTGCTGGTGCTGGTGGTTGCCCTTATCGTACTGGGCCCGGATAAGCTTCCGGAATACGCTCGCAAGGCAGGACGGTACTACCGTGAATTTCGCAAGATGGCTTCCGGGCTCACCGGTGAAATGACCAAAGCACTGGGTATAGATGACGAGGACGGTGAGGGAGGCATTGCCGATGATTTCAGGTCCGTGCGTGATGATATCTCCCAGTTAAGAAAATCCTTGAATGAAGATGCCGATGAACTCAAGGGCGCCGTAGATTCAGAAGCCAGGCAAATGACCGAATCCCTGAGCAAGGATGCCGATGAAATTGTCTCTGGAATCCAGAGCGACAGCCGGGAAATGAGTCAGGAACTCAGCGAAAGCATCGAGGAAATAAGCACAGACCTGGAACAGGAAGCCGCTGAACTTAAAGAATCCATCGCCGAAGATTCCCGCAAGCTGACCGAAGCGGTAGAAAAAGGCGGCGAACAGCTGCAGCAGACACTTGAAGAAGAAGCTCAGGACCTGAAAGAAGTGGTGGAGAGCCGTGTCCAGGAGGCCACCACCGATACTGATAAACCCGGCAGCGGGTCCGAGGCAGCCAATGGCTAAAACCCCACCCCGGAACGATTCCGGCGCCGGCGAAACAGAAACCCAGGGCATGCCCATCATGGTTCATCTGACGGAGATGCGGGACCGGCTGATAAAGTCGGTCGTTGCCCTGGTGATAACTACCGCCGTGGCATTCATTTTCGCCGAAAGCATTATTGAATTCTTGAAACAACCCGCCGGTAATGTAGATCTGATAGCCATTGAACTCACCGAAAACCTGGGGGTCTTCTTCAGGGTCAGCTTGGCCGGTGGTGTGATCATGGCCATGCCGGTTCTGGTTTACCAGCTGTTTGCTTTCGTAGCGCCGGCTTTAACCTCCCGGGAAAAACGCTACGTATTTACCATACTGCCATTCGTGGTGTTCATGTTCCTGGCTGGTGTTGCGTTTGCCTATTATGTCGCCATGCCGCCGGCAATGGGTTTTTTACTCGATTTTCTAAAAGAACAGGCGGAAACCCAGATCCGTATTTCCAACTACCTTGACGTGGTAACCCGGTTAATCCTGGGGGTCGGTTTCATCTTCGAAACCCCGGTTATCATCATGTTCATGGCCCGTATGGGGCTGGTAACGCCGCAATGGCTGGCTTCCAAACGCAGGTGGTGGATTGTTCTTGCCTTTGTAGTCGCCGCTATAGTTACACCCACGTTCGACCCGATTAACCAGTCCGTGATCGCCATACCGTTGATTTTACTGCTGGAACTGTCCATTCTGCTTTCCCGGTTCGTTTATAAACCCCGCAACGGCCAGGGGCAAGCCAAGACCAAGCCCGCCTGACCAGTACGGCCTCACTCAGCAACAAGCTCTTCTGATTGACAAACCCGGGCCTGAAATATAACATTTACTCAACCTGGAACCGGCTACAGCCGTCCAGCAGCACCAGCCGGCGCAAGGAGGAAATGGGTATGGAAAAACCGGTTTATCTTGATTATTCCGCCACCACCCCGGTGCACCCTGAAGTCATGGAAACCATGCTGCCTTACTTTATCGAGAAATACGGCAATGCTTCTTCCATCCATGAAAAGGGCAAGGAGGCCCGCCTGGCGGTTGAGCAAGCCCGTGCCCGGGTAGCCGAACTTATCAACGCCGGTGTCGAGGAGATAATTTTCACCAGCGGTGGCACCGAGGCCGATAACCTGGCGCTCATGGGAACCGCGGCTGTTTCCAAAGACTTGGGCAACCATATCGTAGTGACCAACATTGAACACCATGCCGTATTCGAAACCTGTCACCATCTGGAGAAAAACGGTTTTTCAGTTACTTTTGTACCGGTCGAACCCAACGGTATCGTGGATGTCGAAAAAATCCGCCAGGCGATAACCGACGATACCATACTCATCTCTACTATTTTCGCCAACAACGAAATCGGCACAATTCAACCGGTCAAGGAAATTGCCGGCATCGCCCTGGAATACGGCATCTACTGCCATACCGATGCTGTTCAGGCTATCGGCCGGTCCCGTATCGATGTCAAAGAACTCGGAGTGGATATGCTGTCGCTGACGGCTCACAAATTCTACGGTCCAAAAGGCATCGGAGCCCTTTATATACGGCAGGGTTCTCAAATTGCCCCCATAATTTACGGCGGCGGTCAGGAGAGGGGTATCCGCTCCGGAACCGAATCGGTACCGCTCATCGTGGGATTCGGCAAAGCCGCCCAGGTAGCCAGCAGGGATATGGACGCCGAAATCCAGCGCCTCAAGCCGCTAAGGGACAGGCTGATAAACGGGGTAATGCAGAATATCGAAGGTGTCGTTCTAAACGGCGATACGGCAAACCGCCTGCCCAATAATGCCAACTTCTGTTTCGACGGGGTGGCTATCGAAAAACACGGTCCAAAGGAAAAACCGGAGGATTATTTCTCCATGAGCTGGGAACTCAACAAGCACGGTATCTGTGCCAGCGCCGGAGCAGCCTGCACCGCCGCCGGCGTTACTCCTTCCCATGTGCTGATGGCCCTGGGCCGCAGTGTAGAACAAGCCCAGGGAGCCCTGCGTTTTTCGCTGGGAAAATGGACCACCGATGCCGATATTGATAAAACCCTGGAGGAATTGCCCAAGCTTGTCGCCCGCCTGCGAGCCGAAAAAAAGGCACAGTCCTAGCGCATAGACTTCCAGCCGGCCGCTTCTGCTGGCTTTTTCAGCGGGGCGGCTGTATTATTCAAACCAATATGAGAGGAGAATGATTTACCAATGGCAGAAATACCCGAAATAGGCAAGGTTTCAGCTGACATATTCAGCGAAATCATATTCCCTCGCCTGGGGGCAAAGAATAAGGATGTGCTGGTAGGCCCGAAACACGGTACAGATGTAGGCATTGCCGAAATCGGCAATATGGCGGTATCGTTCACCACCGACCCGGTGTTTATCGTACCTGAATACGGGTGGGAAAGGGCAGCCTGGTTTGCCATCAATATCCTGGCCTCGGACTCGGCTACATCCGGTCTCAAGCCCAGGTACTTGAGCATAGACCTCAACCTTCCCATGAATATGACCAAACGTGAACTCACCATCATGTGGGACGCCATGCACCGCGAATGTGAAAACCTTGGCATCAATATCATCACCGGCCATACCGGCAGATATGAAAACTGCCATTATCCCATGGTTGGCGGGGCTACTGTTATCGGTGTAGGCGGTTTGGATGAATACGTTACTCCCAGGTTCGCCCGCAAAGGTGACAAGGTCATCATTTCCAAGGGGCCGGCAATAGAAGCCGTTGGTATATTTGCCGCCATGTTTCCGGCTATAATCGAAACAGAGTTCGGCTCTGAGTTCCGTCAAAAGGCCGAAGGTGTATTTTATAAGATGACCACGGTAGAAGATGCTCTGGCCGCCATAACCGTCGGCGTCCGGGACGAAGGCGTCAGCGCCATGCACGATGCCACTGAATGCGGTATCTGGGGCGGGCTTTACGAACTGGCTGAAGCCGCCGGGCTGGGAGTCAGGGTGGAACTTGAAAAAATCGTGGTGGAAGACACTGTAAATGAGATCTGCCGGTTTTTCAAAATCGACCCTTACGCTTCCATTTCAGAGGGCACCCTTATCGTGCTTTGCCGGCCGCACAAAGCCGAAGAGGTTGTCAGTGTCCTCAACGCCAGGGGGATCCTTGCCTCGATTGCCGGCGAGATGACCGGTCCGGAAGACGGCATGGTCCTGGTCAGGCAAGGCAGGGAAACCAGCCTGGTTCACCCCATTGTTGACCCGTTCTGGCGGGCGTTTTACAATGCGCTGGAAGGTAAATTTTAACTGACGGCAAGAAGAATTTGAACAGTAAAACAATACAAGTTTCGGCTTTCAGGCACGGCCCTGAGGGCAGCCGCCGGGTAGATGAAACGGTGTGCTGCGAGTTCGCTCTCAGCATCCGGCTTAATGGTGCCGAACTGGTTACTACTCTTTGCACACCGGCGGACCTGGAACACCTGGTGCTGGGTATACTTTTTTCCGAGGGGTTGATCCGGCAGTATGAGGATATAAAAAGCATCACCGTTGATACCCCTAACCAGACTGCCGAAGTTGAAACGTTTGCAACGGTCGAGGCCCCGCCGTCCTTCAAGCCGTTAATCGCCACCGGCGGCGGTAAGGGAAAATCCTTCGAACGCAAGGGGCTTATGCCGGTCACAGACACACAAACCTGCTTGACGGCAGCCCAGGCGTCACGGTTGATGAACCTGTTTCTCAATGCTTCACCGACATACATTACTACTCGCGGAGTGCACAGTTCTGCGCTGGCCAGTCCGGAAAAGATCATGGTTTTCAAAGATGATATCGGCCGCCACAACGCTCTGGACAAGGTATTCGGCCAGTGCCTGGTTTCGGGCATCGATACCGGGAAACACCTGGTAATCCTTTCCGGGCGTGTGTCTTCCGAAATGCTGCTGAAAGTGGCTCTGAGGCGGGTTCCCATACTGTTGACCAAAGCGGTGCCGACCGATACGGGCATCGAACTGGCGGAAAAAACCGGCATAACCCTGTTAAGGTGTTCCAAAGAAGGCGCCGTAACAAGCTATACCCATCACTGGAGAATAAACACATGATCGAGCCCAAATCCGATATTGTCAGAAAGATCAACCTTCTCAAGGAGCAGAGGCAAGCGGTAATACTGGTACACAACTACCAGCGGCCGGAAATCCACGAGATTGCCGATTTTGTCGGCGACTCTCTGGAACTCAGCCGTCTGGCCGCCAGCACCGGCGCAGAAGTAATCGTGTTCTGCGGAGTTCACTTCATGGCCGAAACCGCTTCCATCCTTTCGCCTCACAAGACTGTTCTCTTGCCGGTCCCCGATGCAGGCTGCCCGATGGCCGATATGGTTACTGCTGAAGAACTCGACGCCCGCAAGAAGGAGTTGCCGGGCTATACCGTCGTTACTTATGTAAACTCAACAGCCGCCGTCAAAGCCCTCTCCGACATATGCTGTACTTCAGCCAATGCCGTCAAGATAGTCGACAGCCTGGACACTAACGATATACTTTTCGTACCGGATCAGCACCTCGGCGCCTACGTACAATCCCAAACAGGTAAAAATATTAAATTCTGGCCGGGTTACTGCCCGGTCCATGCCGGCATCATGCCGGAACATATTCTTAAACGCAAAGATGAGCACCCCGAGGCCGTGGTAATAGCCCACCCGGAATGCCGGCTGGAAGTGCTGGCGCTGGCCGATGAAGTACTCAGTACCGGCGGTATGGTACGCTACTGCCGCCAATCGCGGGGCAATGAAATAATTGTGGCAACAGATGCCGGCATGCTGTACCGGCTGCGAAAAGAGAGCCCCTCCAATACCTTCATTGCCGCTTCAGATAAAGCCAAATGTAAAAATATGCAGCTAATCCGCCTGGACAATGTCCTTGCCTCTTTACAGCATATGGCTGGAGAGGTTAAAGTAGCAGATGGTATCAGGGGCCGGGCGCTGCAAGCGGTCGAGCGCATGATAGAACTGGGTTAAAGGAGAGTGCCGGGTGGACAGAAACGGGTTTGCAATTGTGCTGATAACCACTTCCCAGGATGAGGAATCCCAGTTGATAGCCCGCGTCCTTTTGGAACAGCGTAAAGCCGCCTGCGTCAACATCGTCCCTAAAATAAGTTCACTTTACTGGTGGAATAACGTCATCCAGCAGGATAAGGAAAGCCTGCTTATCGTGAAAACCAGAACCGAACTTTTAGATGAAGTAATCCGGCTGGTGAAAGAGGTCCACAGTTACGAAGTCCCCGAAATCATCGCCCTGCCGGTTTTCGGGGGCAACCAGGAATACCTGGAGTGGATTGACCGTGAAGTAGTTGCTGAGGAGGTCGAATAGTACCCCCTATGCCCGGATTTCTAGCCGTCCTCAAAGAGGATATCAAAACCGTTTTCGACAAGGACCCGGCCGCCAGGAGCATACTGGATGTGCTGTTTTTCTACCCCGGCTTTCATGCTATCCGATACCATCGCTTCGCCAACTTTTTATGGCGCCATCACCTGGGGTTTTTCGCCCGCATGGTTGCTCATGCCGGCAGGTTCCTGACCGGCATAGAAATCCACCCGGCTGCTGTTGTCGGCCGCCGTTTCTTCATAGACCACGGTTCCGGGGTGGTGATTGGCGAAACCAGCGAAATCGGCAACGATGTTCTCATGTACCAGGGCTCGGTGCTGGGCGGGACCACTCTGAGTAAAGGCAAACGCCACCCAACTATCGGTAATAATGTTGTCATCGGCGCCGGGTCAATTGTACTGGGCGCCATTACTATCGGTGACGGCGCCCGCATCGGCGCCGGTTCGGTGGTGGTCAAACCGGTGCCGCCGGATGCAACCGTAGTGGGTGTTCCGGGTAGAATCGTGGACGAACGACGGCGCCCTGCAGATCTATTGGAACACGGCCAACTCCCGGACCCGGTAGCCGAAGCCATCCGCCTGATGCTGAACGAACAAACCCGCATAGAAGAACGGCTGGAAAAGCTAGAGGGTAAAAAAGGCGCCGGCGTTGCCCACGACGAGCTCAAACAGAAAATCCGTGAAGTACTCAGGGAATTCAATAATGAGAATATTTAGATGGAGGTTCCCCACCTCGTGATCATTCTCGAATACACCGCCTGGGCGATAGCCATTGCCGGTATCGCCATTATTACCTGGGGGGTAATACGGGGAACGGTTGAATTCGTTACCATCCCGCTCCAGCGCCGTAAAGGCTTTCCGATAAAACCCCTTTCCATCACCCAGATACGCAACCAGGTGGGCCAACACCTGCTGCTGGGGCTGGAATTCTTAATCGGCGCCGATGTCATACGCACGGTCGTCGAACCCAGCCTGGAAGAGATCGCCATCCTGGGCTCTATCGTGATTATACGCACCGTGATCAGCTATTTTCTTAACAAAGAGATGAATTCTTCAAGCTAATCCGGCAATCCGCAGCCGGGTCCACTGAAAATCCTGAAAAACGCTATAATTATACTTGAGCAGTTTACCCAACCCTTCGATTCGTATTCCCGTTTTGATAGGAGCCGGTAATGATAAACAAAGTGCTGGTAGCCAACCGGGGCGAGATTGCCATCCGGATAATGCGCGCCTGCCGCGAAAGCGGTATTGCTACGGTTGCCGTTTATTCCGAAGCGGACAGGGATTCCATATTCGTCAAATATGCCGACGAAGCCTGTTCCATAGGGCCTGCCCCCGCCCGGGATTCATACCTCAATATCCCGGGCATTATAAAGGCCGCCCTGAATTGTGGCGCCCAGGCTATTCATCCGGGTTACGGATTCCTGGCTGAAAACTCCGATTTTGCCCGTGCCTGCGAAGAGGCAGGCATCATTTTTATAGGACCTTCGAGCCGGGTGCTGGAACTGGTCGGCTGTAAAACGGCCGCCCGGACCACCGCCCAGGAAGCCGGCATAGAGATAGTACCGGGCATAAACGAATGCACTGAACCCGATATAATTGAACAGGAAGCCGAAAAAATCGGTTATCCGGTAATCATAAAACCATGTGACGGCGGCGGCGGCATCGGCATGCAGGTGGTAAAGAGCCGTAGCGAATTGAAACGCTCTCTCGAAATGAGCTCGGCAATCGCCTCAAGAGCGTTCGGGCGGGGAAAGGTGTATGTCGAAAAATACCTGGAGCATCCTCGCCACATAGAAGTGCAGATACTGGCCGACTCCTGCGGCAATATCATACACCTGGGCGAAAGAGAATGTTCCATCCAGAGAATGCACAACAAGCTCGTCGAGGAAGCCCCCTCACCAGTAATCACACCTGAAATCAGGCAGCAGATGGGCCGGCAGGCTGTAGATTTTGCCCGCAAGGTCGGTTACCTGGGCGCCGGTACGGTGGAATTCATCTACTCGGGCGGCCGGTTCTATTTCATCGAAATGAACGCCCGCATCCAGGTCGAACACACCGTTACCGAAATGGTGACCGGCATCGATATAGTCAAGGAACAACTGCGCATCGCCGGCGGCCTGCCGCTTTCAGTGAGCCAGCAGGAGGTAAAACTCAACGGCTGGTCCATAGAGTGCCGCATCAACGCCGAGGACCCGCTGAACAATTTCACCCCTTCCCCCGGCCGGTTGTCCGGCTATCGCTCGCCCGGAGGCATCGGTATCAGGGTTGATTCGGGTGTTTACAACGGATTTATGATCAGTCCTTACTACCATCCCATGATTTCAAAGCTGGTAGCCTGGGGCAGAAACCGGGAAGAAGTCATCCTCAGGATGCGCCGGGCGTTATATGAGTATATAATTGTAGGCGTCAAGACCAACATCATCCTGCACAAAGCCATCCTGGAAAACCCCAGATTTGTTTCCGGAGACCTCGGCACCCATTTTATCGGCCAGGAGAGCAGCCTTTTTGACGATATGCGCCGCATCGAAGAACGGGACAGGGCGGCTGTCGAAAGGCTCAAGGAGACTTTCAAGACATGACAATTAACCGCAGCGTCTGCATTTCAGGAGGATAGATAGTGATGTATGAAATTGATAAACCTGAACAGGAATGGCAAAACCGGCTTACCCCGGAACAATTTGACATCACCCGCAGAAAAGGCACCGAAGCGCCGTTTACCGGCAAATATTATGACTTCCACGAGAAAGGCAGTTTCGGCTGTGTCTGCTGCGGCAACCGGTTATTCGCTTCCTCGACCAAGTACGATTCGGGTTCCGGCTGGCCCAGCTTCTATGCCCCGGTTTCTGACACCAGCGTTGATACGGAGCCGGATTTCAGCCACGGCAGAACCAGGACCGAAGTGATATGCAGTAAATGCGGCGCTCACCTGGGGCATGTCTTTCCGGACGGGCCGGCGCCCACCGGACAGCGCTATTGCATCAATTCCCTTGCCCTGGATTTTTCCCCTTCGGGTGATGAAACGGGGTAAAAGGTGAGATGCGCAAGAAAAACAAGCCGCCTGTTTTTCTGCCTGATTGCCCTGGTTGCCGTTACGGGATGGATACTGCCCGCCTGCAGCCGGGGAGGTAATATTGATATTGGAGCAGGTGATATGGAAAACTTGAACGGAACTTTGCCCGTTTTAGACTCGACCGTCCCGGCCCGAATTGAAACAGCCACCTTCGCCCTGGGCTGATTCTGGGGGCCTGATTCCCGTTTCGGGAGCATTGAAGGAGTTGTACGAACACGGGTCGGTTATGCCGGAGGCACTACCCTTGACCCGACATACTTGAACCTGGCAGACCATACCGAAACAGTCCAACTGGACTATGACCCGGCTGTCATTTCCTACCCGGCACTTTTGGAAATATTCTGGGCCGGCCATGACCCTTCGCTTCGAAAAACCACACAGTACAAATCTGTAATTTTCTATCATAATGAACAGCAGCGGCTTAAAGCCGTCGCGTCCATGCAGGAGCAGGAAAGAAAACTGGGCCGCAAGGTTTATACCGAGATAGCCCCGTATCGAGCATTCTACCTTGCCGAGGACTACCATCAGAAATACTACCTCAGGCAGAACTCTTTGCTTGCGGCTGAATACGCCGCTATCTACCCCCAAACCAGCCGGCTGGTCAATTCTACCGCCGCGGCAAGAGTTAATGGGTTCGCGGGCGGCAACGGCACCCGGGCAGGTTTGCAGGCCCAAATCGACCTGCTGGGCTTGAATGACCAGGGTAAAGATGAACTGTCCCGGATTTCCCGCAGGTTGCCGGATAACTAACCCGAATTAATGCAGGGAGTAAACCATGGCTGAAAAAATCAGGCGCAAGATTATTAGAATCGACGAAGAAAAATGTGACGGCTGCGGCGCGTGCGTGCCGTCGTGCGCTGAAGGTGCCCTGCAGATCATTGACGGTAAGGCCAGGCTGGTCAGCGAAGTATACTGTGACGGGTTGGGTGCCTGCCTGGGCGAATGCCCCAGGGGAGCCATCACCATCGAAGAACGGGTAGCGGCTGAATTCGATGAACAGGCTGTAAAAAACCATCTTAGTAAAGAAGAAGGCACCGAACCCCAACCGGTTGGGTGTCCTTCGGCCTTAATGAAATTGTTCGATAAACAGGCTGCCCCGGCTGTAGAGCCGGCGGAAAGTTCCTCCATGCTGACCCACTGGCCGGTACAGCTTGCCCTTGTGCCGCCGGCAGCATCATTTTTAAATGATGCCGATATACTGCTTGCTGCAGACTGCGCGCCTTTTGCCTACTCCAATTTCCACCGGGATTTTATCCACAACCGTGCCGTGCTGGTTGCCTGCCCCAAGCTGGATGATTACGATGCTCATTTTAAAAAACTGACTGATATACTGCGCCAGTCGAGCCCAAAAAGTATCACCGTGGTAAAAATGGAAGTGCCATGCTGTTCGGGGCTAACATATATGGTTAAAAAGGCCATGGCTCTGGCCGGTAAAAACCTGCCCCTGAAGGAAATCACCATCTCCGCCAGGGGACAGATCGTTCCCGGCAATTAGTGCTGGTCCTCCAGTCGTATACGATTTTCAATAATACGCCGAATCTGGTAAAATAATAGCAGTACTGATAGCCAGTATCAGTTATATGTTACGGATTCAAGCTTAATAATGAGCGGAGGAGGATGAGATAGTGGTGAATAACCAAACCTTTCCGAAACTCCTGGTAATAATATTTATACTCGCCGGTCAGCTATTGTTGAACGGGTGTACCGCCGGCGTCATGGTTGAAATTGATGCAGGGCTGAATCCTGATGGAGCAGGCGCTGAAACCCTGTGTCCGGTTCCAACCGAACTGGCGCGAGTCCCGGGCAGTGAAGTGGGGGTCGGCGTTGACCATGAAGCGGTGCCTCTATTCCCGGGCACGGTTAGAATCGATTTCATCGAAGCCCCGGAGTGAGTGCCGGGAATATATGCCTGGTACGTGATACCGGCAAGCCCTCAGCAGGTCTTTGAATACTACATGTCAGAGCTAAAGCCTCTGGGTTGGGACGTTTTTACCAACCCCGAAGCAACCAAACTTCAGCTCTCGATGGGAATGGATGCGGTAACTATCGACATCTACGAAGGCAGTGATTACCCGGGCTACGATACCACCATTTCCATGTTCTGGTACAACTACTGGCAGTAAGTGGTACCCCAGGTGAGAGTCGAACTCACGACACGCGGTTTAGGAAACCGCTGCTCTATCCACTGAGCTACTGGGGCACGCGAACCTCATAATTATACCCAAGCCGGCTTCTTTGGACAACAACAGGCCTGATAATTGCCCGTTTCAGATTGTGTGCACCCAATTATTTGAAATACCCTCCCCGGCTGTATTAGTATAAACCAGCTTATAAACAGGAGGCTGGCATGATTGAAGTTAACCCCGAAATGTTAAAACGCCTTGAAGGCTTCCTCGCTCCATGGTATCAGTCCATCGCCGATCCTGCCTCCGCTCAGCAAAAGGTACTCCAGGACCTGCTCAAAGGTTATGCCAGGACAGCTTACGGGCGGCTGTATAATGCAGACGGTATTGCTTCCGTCGAGGATTACCGCCGCAGCTTCCCGGTCATGACCTACGAGAAATACTACCCCCTGATCCAGAAGGTGATGGAAGGGGACACCGGGTTGATGCTTTATGAAGAACCCCTGGGCTGGGCAATCACCCGGGGCACCACAAAAAACGAACCCAAGTTCATCCCCATGACGCAAACCGATATCGACATGCGCCTGTGCGCCGGCAGAGCCATGCTCAATTACGTGGCTTCCACCCGGGACTTCGGCCTGCTGGGCGGGGTAAATCTCAACCTCAACTTCCCTTCCGTGGTCGGCAAGATAAAGGCAGGCGAAAGGGAACTTGAATACGGGTACAGCTCGGGCATCTACGTAAAATACGTCTCTACCGGCACCCCCATCCGATCCTTACCCACCCAGGAGGAAATCGATGCGCTGGGCGGCGGCAAAACGCTCAATGACTGGGAGAGGCGCTTCGAACTGGCCTATGAAAAGTGCAAAAACGAAAACGTGACACTGGTAGGCGGTGTAGCTCCCACCGCATCCCTTTTTGCCCGTCACCTGAAATCCAAACACGGCATCTATCCCAAAGAACTGTGGAAGGTGAAAATACTGACCCTGGGCAGTGTTGCGGGCATCAATACGCGGTATGCCCCGGCGCTCAGAGACTATTACGGTTCCGAGGCCGTTATCCGGGAAATTTACGGTGCCACCGAAGGCATGTTCGGCCAGCAAATGGACGTAAAACGGGCCTGGGTGCCCAACTACGACCTGTTTTTCTTTGAGGTTATCACCGGCGGCAAGACCAAAATGCTGCATGAAATGAAACCCGGTGAGAACGGCAGCCTGGTGGTTTCAACTCCCATACTGGCGCGCTATCGCATAGGCGATATAATCCGGGCATTCGAACCGCCCTATTTCCGCTGCATCGGCCGGGAGAATTGGTGGACGCCGCTCAACTACCTCTGGACGGAGTTTGCTTCCTTGAATCTAGGGCGGCTTTAGGTTACTTCTTCTTTACAAAAGCGCTGAACAGTATGGTAGCGGCAATGGCAAAAAGCACCACCGGCGCAATGAAGCCCCAGCCGTAAAGCAAACCCAAACCTACGCCAATCAGGATGAAGCCGAATATCATATTGCCGGGGGCCCACCAGCGCTGGCCAGGGGTTAATCCCCGGACAACTGCCTGGACAAGCATGATTACACCCCATCCCAGCAAAAATATTGGCCATGGGTCCCACCAGTCATAGCCGTCCATAAAACCGGTTGTCCTGGCAAGAAGTATCAAGCCCAGCCATACCAGAACGGCTGCCCAGGTAACGGCGTTTATGGGATCGGAACGCCACTTCTCTTCACGCCCTTTTTCTTCCTTCTCGGTACGCTTTTCTTCTTTTTCTTCTTTTTCCCGGTATTCCTTTTCAGCCATATCGTTCTCCTGTTAAGGTCTGCTACCTCAGAAATTATAGAGCGGCCTGCAAGCAGGGTCAATAGCCGCCGGCAACGGGAACGGTCAATTGCAACTGTTGTGTAAAGTGGTTATTCTTTTTTGTCTTCGAAGCATTTTGCAGTTCCCGGCGCCTCCTCGTGGACAACACCGACCACCCGGTTGACCGGCATGACAAAAGCCAGCCCGGTACCCGGCTTATCCAGCCCGGCGGTGGTTTTAATCACCTCCAGTATCTCATCGGTCTTTGCAGGTTCGGTTACCGAAAATACCAGCTCCTTTTCCGGCTCGATACATATACCGAGTATAGTCTGCTGCTCATGCACCCCTAAGCCTCTTCCCAGTACGACCGTGCCGCCGGCAGCCCCGGCTTTGATGGACGCCTTGAGTACTTCATCACCCCAGCCTTTTTTGACTATGGTGATAATCAGGTTCCTATCCGTTCCCATTTTGTTCACCTCTGCGTTTGAGTCTTATTTTCAAATACAACCCTGCAAGCATGATAAAAAGTATCGGCGCCAGAGCAATCAGTGAAATCAAGCCGAAACCGTCGGCCACCGGGTCCCGGCCTTCAATGGAAGAAGTGATACCTACGGCTACCGCCAGCAGGAAAGTTACCGCCATGGGTCCGGTTGCCACCCCGCCGCTGTCAAAGGCAATGGAAACCGCCGTCTTGTCACTTGCAAACATGAGTATTATAGCCAGGATATAACCGGGGATAACAATGTAGTTTAACGGGATGCCCCACACAATGCGCGCCATACCCAGGCCTACGAAAAGGGCCACTCCCATGGAAATGCCGTAAAGAACAAGGGAACTCCTTATGGAGCCACCGGAAGCCTTCTCGACCTGATAGCTTAGCACCCGGACAGCCGGTTCACCGAAGGTTGCCAGAAACCCCATTGCCACCCCGAAGGGTACAAGCAGCCATTTGGTATGGATAGCGCCCAGGAACGTACCTATTTCCGTGCCCGCCGGGTAGAAACCGGCCTTGACTCCCTGTAAGAATATGGCCACCCCGGCAAGAGTCAGTAAAACCCCAAAAAATATCCTGGCCAGATAACGCCACGGCAGTCTTAAATATATGAGCTGGAAGATTATAAAAAAGGCAACGATGGGTACTACCGATTTCAATACAGTTATGATGGTACCCCCGAAACCATGAAAAAGATTCAGCCCGCTCAATAGAGGATTACCCCCATTAGCATCACTCCGATAACCGGGCCGATGGAAGCCAGCCCGATAAGCCCGAAGCCGTCCCCCAGCGTAGAACGGCCGGCAAGAACCGAACTGAAACCGATCCCGAGAGCCAGAATTACCGGTACGGTGACCGGCCCCGTGGTAACACCTCCGGCATCAAACGCCACCGGAACAAACTGGGGAGGGGTAAAAAACGAAAGTATTATAATCGCGGCATAACCTGCCGCCAGCATATAGGTAATCGGAAAACCCAGTACGATCCGCAAAATAGCCGCCGCAACGAAAAAACCGACCCCTACAGCTATAACGCCCACCAGCAGCGTGTTGGATATACTGCCACCGGAAACCGTGTTTACCTGGTCTGAAAGGACCATTACATCCGGTTCAGCCACCGTTACTGAAAATCCCAGCAGAAAAGCCACCGCCAGGATATACGGAACAAACCGGCGTTTCGGCAATTCAGAACCGATAGCTTCCCCCATGGGCAATATGCCCAACCGCACACCCAGCAGGAATAAAATCATGCCTCCGATTACCATCACCGCCCCGAAGATAAACTGCACGAACACCTGGGTTGGCATGCGGATGAACATGAAATTAATGGCGATGACTCCAAGAGTGAGGGGTAAAATAGCCTGGAGCACTTCCAGGGTTATTTCTCTAATAATTCGTAACAAGCTGCCTCCTGCTGGTAATACTCGAATTGAGGCGTAATCCGGTCGGGCCGGTTTCAGGGGGCCTTCAATAGTGTATCCAAAGGCCGGCCCAGCGTCAAATGAAATCCCTTGTTTTTTTAGCGGGCAGGGTTTATTATCTGTGCAATTTGATATTCGTTGGAGTCAAGTGGATAACATACTTATTGAGCTTGTTCTAATACTGTTTCTGGGCGTAGCCTCGCAGTTGATTGCCTGGTTTACCCGGGTGCCCTCCATTCTTTTTCTCATTACCGCCGGATTTATCGCCGGCCCCGTTCTGGGGCTGCTCGACCCGGATATTTTGTTCGGAGAGCTGTTCGAACCCTTAGTAGCCCTTTCCGTAGCTATTATCCTGTTCGAAGGCGGCCTCAACCTTAAAATCAGGGAAGTCAGGTCCAGCGCACCTTCCGTCATAAGGCTGATAAGCCTGGGCGTGCTTGTCACGTGGATTATCGGCAGTATTTCAGCGGTGTATGTTCTGGGTATGGACTGGCCCCTGGCGCTGTTGCTGGGCGCCATTCTGGTAGTCAGCGGCCCGACCGTGATAATACCCCTGCTGCAACACCTGCGCCCCGGTAATACCGTATCGACCCTTCTCAAATGGGAGGGTATATTAATCGACCCCATTGGTGCCATACTGGCGCTGATTGTTCTTGAAATAATCCTGGTCGGCGGCAGCACGGGCGATGCCGCCCTGCAGACCCTGGTCATAATCCTCAAGTCGCTGGGTTCGGGTATTGCGCTGGGCATCGGCGGAGCTGTAGTTATCATCCAGGCTTTGAAACGCCATATTTTGCCGGACTACCTGCACATCCCGGCTACCCTGGGAATACTTGTGGCGGTATTTCTGGTTTCTGAACTAATCCAGCCGAATGCCGGGTTATTTACCGCCATTATCATGGGGGCGGCACTCGCCAACCAGAGCCAGGCCAGTATCGCCAACATACTGGAATTTAAAGAAAATCTGCGGGTAATCCTCATTTCGCTGATGTTTATCATCCTGTCTGCCAGGCTTGAACTGTCTCTCTTCGAACCGCTTTCACTGTCGCTGGTGATGTTCATCCTGATCCTTGTGCTGGCCGCCAGACCACTCAGCGTATTCGCTTCGACCATAAAATCCAGATTGAAAACCAGCGAAAAACTGCTGCTGTCTTCCATTGCGCCCAGAGGGATTGTTTCGGCTTCGATTGCCTCGGTTTTCGCTTTCCGCTTGAGTGGGGAAGGTTTCCCTTCAGGCGAATTGCTTCTGCCGGTTACGTTTGCCGTTGTTTTTGGCACCATTCTGTGTTCAAGCGTCATACCCCCGCTCATTATGCGTGTTTCAAAAACCAGCCAGATAAATCCCCAGGGGGTCATATTTGTCGGCGGCCAGGCATGGGTCAGGAGCGCCGCAGCCCTGCTTGCCGAAAGCGGCATCAAATGCCTGATAATCGATAACAACAAGGCAAATGTGGCCTATGCCAGGCGCAAGGGCCTGAATGCTGTATATGCCGATGCCCTTGCCGGCAGCTTCCTTGACGATACCGACTTCAGCGAATACGGCTATATTATTGCCGTTACCGCCGACGATAACTACAACACGCTGGTAGATTTGAGGCTGAGCAAGGAATTCGGCAGTTCCAACGTATTCATGCTGCCACTGGAAGAAAGCAAGCCATCGGAAAAACACTACCTCGAACATCTGCCGGGAAGAACCCTTTTCGATAATACCGCTACTTACGACCGGATCACCGAATTATTCGAACGCGGCAAAATAAAACTCAGGAAACTGGATGATCCAGCGGATAGGGCCGGAATAGTTTCGCTTTACGGCAAAGAGTCTGTGCCGCTGTTTGCCCTGGATAAAAACAGCAACCTTACGGTTATTACGACTGAATCCAGGCAGGAATTCAAGGCTGACACCACCCTGATCGTGCTGGAACCTTCCGGCAGCTAGCCGGAACCGGACGTTTCATTCTGGCAGGACAATCCGGCGAAGATTACAGGTGTCTTTTATGGCATATTCAGATGTCGTACCGACCAGCATAAAAAACTCACCCTATCATTAGGCCTTGCCCGGCGGTTGCCGGAAACAGCCCGACACTCGGCTGTTGCTTATCTGCCCGGCAAGGATTATTATCTTAATCATGCTTTCGATGCCGGAAATGCGCGCCCTGGACTGGCTGCTGGAGCCGGAAGATATCGGTCCCAGGTACCTGGCCATGCGCGAACTGGCAAGCCCCGGTCCGGATGAACTGAGAAAAGCCCGAATCAAGGCACACCGCAACGGCCCGATTGCGCATGTCCTGGACAGGATGAACTCGGAGGGTTACTGGGTGAAACCGAAAGCGGGTTATTCACCCAAGTACACCGGCACGGTCTGGTCAATCATACTCCTGTCTCAACTCGGCGCCTCCATCGAAATGGATACGAGGCTTGCCGCTGCCTGCGACTACCTTGTCGAACACGCCCTGACCCCGGGCGGACAGTTTTCGGTCAACGGCACGCCTTCGGGAACCATCGACTGCCTGCAGGGCAACCTGTGCGCCGCTTTACTGGACCTGGGCTATCCGGCGGAAAAGTTGCAAAAGGCTTTCGAATGGATGGCTCGCAGCGTAACCGGTGAAGGGGTCGCCCCCGCTGCAGACAGGATGGCGCCGGTTCGCTATTACGCCTATCAATGCGGCCCCGGTTTTGCCTGCGGCCCCAACAACAAACTGCCCTGTGCCTGGGGCGCAGCCAAAATAATGCTGGCTTTTTGCAAATTGCCCGCTTCAAAGCGAACCGCTGTAATTGACCGGGCAATACAGGCCGGGGTTGATTTTCTTTTCAGCATCGACCCGGCCACGGCCGATTACCCCTGCGGCTATGCCGATAAACCCAGCTCCAACTGGTGGAAATTCGGTTTCCCTGTATTTTATATAACCGATATCCTGCAAATAGCCGAAGCGCTGGCAGGTCTGGGCTACGGCCGCGATTCGAGGCTGTCCAATACGCTAAAACTTATCGAATCCAAGCAGGACATAAACGGCTGTTGGGCTCTTGAATACAACTATACCGGTGACAAGGTCTGGCTTAACTTCGGACCAAAGAACAAACCCAGCAAATGGGTCACTATACGCGCACTAAAAACACTGAAGCTCTCAGGTCAGCCATATAAAGGTTGATATTTATCACCCCGGCGGTTTACAAAAACCCTGTCGAGCGAATAATAGGAAAATACATCCAGGCATAACGAGGTTTGTTGCCGGAACGGTTTTACCCGAGTTCACTGAAATTGATTTCCGGATTTTCCTTCCGGCAGTAATCGAAGTCCCACGAACCCGAAAACAGGATAACCGCCCGCTCTTGCGAATCGCGGCAAATCATATTGGAACGCCTGGCAAGGCTCCCGATTTTAATATCCGGGGAATTCGAGCTTGCCCACCTGGCAATGGTGTAAGGCAGGGGTTCGGCCCGGGCGGTCACTCCATACTCTTCCTGCAGGCGGGATAGAATAAGGTCAAACTGCAGTACTCCAACCGCTGCCAGCACCGGCTCCCGGCGGTGAAAGCCTTCGGTGTAAAGTACCTGGACCGCTCCTTCTTCCTCAAGCTGGGAAAGCCCTTTATTGAACTGCTTGTACCGAGTAATATCCCGGTTGATCAGCTTAGCAAAATGCTCGGGAGCAAAACGCGGTATCGGTGCAAATTGGAAAGGCTTGCCGGTTGTCAGGGTGTCGCCGATAGAAAGCAGGCCCGGGCTGATAATACCGATGACATCTCCCGGGAAAGCCTCTTCTATGGGCTCTCTATCCTGCCCGAAAAGCTTGAACGCTCTTGAGAGGCGCACGTCCTTACCCAGCCGTGGGTTGTGCGCCAGCATATCCTTACGAAAATGTCCCGAACAGATCCGCATGAAAGCCATCCTGTCCCGGTGGCGCGGATCCAGGTTGGCCTGGACCTTGAAGATAAAGCCGGAAAATTCGGGGCTGTCCGGGTTCACAATTCCATTTTCGGTAACCTGCGGGGCGGGCGGAGGCATCAACCCGAGAATGGCATCTAAAAACGGCTCCACGCCGAAATTATTCAAGGCGCTTCCGAAAAACACCGGCGTTATCTCGCCGGAGAGAAATTTCTCCTTACTGTAAGCCCCAACAACCCCGTCCAGAAGAGCTACATAATCTATCAGGCTGCGAGCGGCATTGTCGCCCAGCAGTGAAAAAAGTTCCGGATCATCCAGCCCGGCTACTTCAACCGGCGCGCGAAACTGGCCGTGAACGGTGCGCTGAAACCGCAGAACCTGTTTTTCTTTCAGGCTGTAGACCCCCTGAAATGACGGGCCGTCACCGACCGGCCAGTTAACCGGTACAGCACTGATTCCAAGTACTTTTTCTACCTCGTCGAGCAGTTCCAGCGGATCCATGCCGGGGCGGTCCATCTTGTTAATAAAGGTGAGGATCGGAATCCCCCGCAAGCGGCATACCTTGAACAGCTTCTCTGTTTGCGGTTCAACCCCTTTGCCACCGTCAAGCACCATTACGGCGCTGTCTACTGCCATCAGCGTCCGGTACGTGTCTTCGCTGAAGTCCTGGTGACCGGGTGTATCCAGCAGGTTTATCCGGTATCCCTTGTAGTCCATTTCCAGAGCGGTGGCTGAAACCGATATGCCGCGCTGTTTTTCCATCTCCATCCAGTCGGATGCCGTACTCTGCAGCGCACCCCGGGCCCTCACCGCCCCGGCGATGTTTATGGCATTGCCGTAAAGCAGGAGTTTTTCGGTCAGGGTAGTTTTGCCGGCATCCGGATGAGAAATAATGGCAAAAGTACGCCTTCTGGCTACTTCGCTTGACAGGCTGTTATTGCTGCTTTGTGTTACTTCCTGATGGGCTAATGCCACGCTTGCTCCTTAATGAATCTTATTGGAAAAAGTAATTGCCGGGTTGTAAAGCCCGACGAAACCGCAGGCCCATTTATGGCCGGCAAAATTTATTAATTATCTAAAAAACAATGCATGCAAATAAAATGGAGATAGGGTTACAATAGGCAGAACTTTTTCTATTACGTTTAGCCTTGTTAACAAATAGATTTCTTATAACCCAAAATAGATAATATCAGTTCCTGAAGATAAATGGAAATATTTCAAGGCCTTGCTGGATCGCACCACCATTAAAGAAGGCAGGAATTCTATAGTTGAGCCAGGGTACAAATTAATAGTTATGTAATATTAGGCTTAAACCGACAGTCTTTACACTTTGATTGTTGTAGTGGAGAAAGATTAAATATTTTGGGATTGTCAGGACTGCTTGTATATTGTAGATGGATATTCTCATATGGCATCTTCCTGCTTTTTATTTTCGATACAACCCGGCTTTTTTGCACGAACTTCTTTAATGGCTGCCTCTGCATCATAACATTTGATCCTGGGTAGCAGGTCAAGATTGTCCCGGTTATTCCCAACCCTGCTCTACAAGAAACACCTACAGGCCTGTTGGAGGCAAACGACTTTTCGACGAAACTGATAATCGTGGCTATCTGTTAAATCGTTGATGCAGCAAAATCGCGCACATGCTCATGTAAATCCTACATGCCAAGTCTGGCTGATAACCTGTTTACACAATCCTGACAATTGTTAGCTTTGACCAACAACCAAATTGATACACCCCGTTTAGGTAAGTCTGAAAAACTGCCAGACACCAGTTTTTCAATGGGAGGGATATCAAGTATCCCTCCCATTTTTTGACTAGGATAAGAAAACCAAAAATAAATATTATTTCAGATTTATTCATGCCTCAGCTAGACGGAACGAAAATAAAACCAATTGTGAAATATTTGGCAACAAGCCCTGCTTAAAAAAATTTTACACAAATTTAAACTGTACAAAACAAAACCCTAATCAAACCAAAACAAGTGGATGTTACTCTGGATACAAGCACCTCAGTCAACTGCTTATAGTAGTGGTGCTCACTAAATTCAGAGGAGGTGAATTGCTTTTAAGACCGGCAGGAATCGACAGTGCGCATTCTTTTAAATCAAAATACATCGATTAAATAGGAGCAAAACATTGAATCATACAAAAAGCAGGTTAATACAGGGATTTACTATAGCCGCGATAACTTGTCTTGCCATTGTTACAGCTGTGCCTTCATTTGCATCCGCTGCACCGAAGAATATCAACTCCAATGCCAGCGTTAAAAATGTGATAGTCCTGATAAGTGACGGGTGGGGTTACAATCATATCGAAGCCACCAATTACTATCAATACGGAAAAACTGGCTCTCAAGTCTATGAAAAGTTCCCCACCAAAACCGGCATGAGCACCTACGAAGTGGAAAACGATGGCAATATCTATGGTTATTTAACTAAGCTTGCCTGGGGTGATTTCGACTATGTGAAAACCAATGCAACCGATTCAGCTTCTGCCGCTACCGCTATGTCCACTGGCGTAAAGACCCGAAACGGACGCATCGGCGTCGGACCTGATGGTGAAACCCTCAAGCATATAATTGAATACGCAGAAGAACTAGGCAAGGCCACTGGTGTGGTTACCAGCGTTGAATTCAGCCATGCTACTCCGGCTGGTTTCGTCGCTCATAATATCACCCGCAACGATTATGCGGGGATCGCCAATGAAATGATTTATCAGAGTGCAGTAGACGTCATCATGGGTTGCGGCGCCCCGGATTATGACAACAATGGCGACCCTCAGGATCCTACCAGCAAGGAGAAATATGTCGGTGGAGCTACCACCTGGGCAGACATTACGGACGACTTCAATGTCACGGGCGCAGATGCAAACGGTGACGGTGTTGCCGACAGCTGGGTGGTTATCCGAGATCGAGCCGGTTTCCAGGCTATGTCAGAAGGTGATACCGCTACCCGGGTTCTAGGAATACCTTACGTTTACACCACCCTTCAACAAAGCCGCAGCGGTGACGGATATTCCGATCCTTATGTTGTACCTCTGATCGAAACCGTACCTACTCTGGAAGAAATGACCAGAGCCGCCCTGAATATCCTGGATAATGACAAGGATGGCTTCTTCCTTATGGTCGAGGGCGGCGCTGTCGACTGGGCCAGTCATGCCAGCCAGTCCGGTCGCATGATTGAAGAACAAATCGATTTCAACATGACCGTGGAAGCAGTGGTCGATTGGGTTATCAAAAACTCTAACTGGGGAGAAACCCTAGTTATCGTAACCGGCGATCATGAGTGCGGCTACCTGACCGGCCCAAATTCGGATCCTGGCTGGGAAGCAGTAGTAAACAATGGCGCCGGCAATCTTCCGGGCATGGAATGGCACAGCGGCGACCACACCAATAACATCATTCCCTTTTTCGCCAAGGGGGACGTTGCCCGCCTATTCAAATCAGCTGCTGATGAAAAGGACATTGTTCGTGGTAAATATATAGACAATATAGAAATAGGCCAAACGATAATCGCCGCACTGAAATAGAATCGATACAGGGGACTACGCTAAATAGATCTAAGGGGGAAGCTGTAGCTTCCCCCTTAGACTGTCTCCTTTTCATTACAAAGTTTTTACATTTATTTTACATGGTTTTAACGCTTTCTAAACATGGTTTTAATACTTCCTGGATACAATAGGGTAGTGTCCCGTCAAGTGG
>JAFGLQ010000005.1 GCA_016928015.1 Dehalococcoidaceae bacterium | reverse complement strand
TTTGCGCCGCCAGGCGGCAATGGAACCGCTAAAAGCCCCGGCGATGGCTGCCAGTATTATAGCGGGCAGCACCAGCACCAGGCTCCATCCTAGATGCCCCATGACAGCTGTGAGCACCGGTTCCATATACAGATAAGAATAACCCCAGTCTCCGGTGAACACCCCTCCGAGGTAGGAAAAATACTGGATGGCAAAGGGCTGGTTGAGGCCCAGGCCTTCCCGCAGGGTTTCCAGCGCGCCTCCGGCGCTGTAATAAGCTTCCTCGCCGATGATATTCAGCAGGGGGTCGCCGGGCATCAGGCGAGGAATCAGGAAATTGAGGGTAATAATAAGCAGCATAACCAGCATGTAGCGCCCGGTTTTCACTGCCATGGTTGCCTGGGGATGGCTGTGTATTTCCACCTCGCCTCCTAAATGCGCAGTTCCAAACCGGCTCTATGACGCACGGGTAACCTCAAACCATGAAAAGCTGTTTACTACCCCGCCGTATATGTGATCTACTACCCAGTTATCCCAGCCTTCCAGGTAGGGATAAACGCTCTCCAGCCATACCAGGGCGATGGCGGGCAGATATTCAGCATGCATCTGCTGAAGAGCCCGGTCAAGTTCAACCTGCTCCGCGCCGGGCGCTGTCTCAAGGCGCCGGTCGCAGAGTTCCAGGTAATCCGGTGCGTCAAGGTTGTGCAATACCCCGGCTCCGGTCCGCCTTGAATCGAAGTAGCCGGAAGCATGGCCGGCGTGCATAAGTGTACCCCACGGGGTTGCCCGGAAAAATACCATGTCATATTCCATAGCGTCCTTGGCAGCCACCCAGGTGGAAGAATCCACCGCTTTGAGTGTGGCGCCGATTCCCACCGCTTCCAGATCAGCCGCCACCATTTCGGCCACCCTGAATAAGCTGGCCATATCGCTGCGTACAAGCATGGTCAAATTTAAATTCCTGCCGTCAGCCCCTTCGCGCAAGCTATCGCCATTGGTATCGACAATACCCATCTCATCCAGCAGGCGCTGTGCTTCGTCAATATCATATTCCAGTTGAGCAACCGACTCATCATAATTAGGGTGGGTCGAAGGCACAAAGCCGCCTCCGGGTACGATACCGTAGCCGGCATAAATTATATCCACGATTTGCCGGTAGTTTACGGCAAAACTGACAGCCTGCCGGAAGGCGAGTTCGCTTACCGGTTGTCGCTCCAGGTTGAAACCCAAGGCTGCCGGCACTCCGAGGAAAGTGGCGGTAGCGAATTCGATAATACCGGCATCTTCGAGGACCGGAATATGGGTAATGGGAAATTCACCGGAATAATCCCACCATGTATCGATATCCCCACGGGAAAGGGCCATAACGAGAGCATCCATGTTGGCATAGATGTTTACTTCAAGGAGGTCCATATTGGGTTTTCCCCGGAAGTAATGCTTGTTAGCTTCAAAAATAAACTTGCCGGCCGCTTCATCCCAGCTCACCAGCCTGAACGGCCCCGATCCGATGGTCCTTTCCTCGCCCTCGTATTTCAACGGTTCATCCACGTTCTGCCAGATATGACGCGGGATTATGGAGTAGGTCATGAACTCCGTCATCAGGTTTCCATAAGGCTTCTCCAGCTGCATGGTAACCTTATTGCCTTCAACGCTGAGGCTCTGGATAACCTCGGCCATCCAACCAGCCTGCGGGTCCTTATCCCGATAATACTCAATGGAAAACGCAACATCTTCAGCGGTAAGCGGTTCACCGTCATGCCACCGGGCTCCTTCCACAATGGAAAAGGTCCACACGCGGGAGTCTTCGGAGATTTCCCATTCACTGGCAAGCCAGGGCACGATATTCATTTCCGTATCGAGTTTTATCAGGCTGTCGTGAGTGGTGATGTTGGAGAGTACGCCATACCAGTAATCGGCAAATTTATTGGTGGTCTTGAATGGTTTGGTGGAGCCGATTCGCAGCACAACCTCGCTGTCTCCATTTTCTGCAGGGCCGCAGGATGCAAAGGGTGAAGATACCATTATTACTGCAATGGCAACAAACAACAGCCTCAACCTGATAGCCTTCATTACTCCTGCCTCCTTTCTTGAGCGTCCAGGGTAATCAGCCCGTCGCGATGCTCCCGTTCCAGCCACAACTTGCCACCGGAATCCTGCAGGCGCCCGGTCCTTAAAAGATATTGACTCAATTCGACACGTTGCTTTTGAGTCAATCCCGGATTGTATCCAAGCATCTCCAGTTGAACTTCCAGTTCAATATGGTAACGCCGGGTTATGATTTCGGTTGAAGGCTGCAGGCCCATCTGGCACAGTATGTTGTAGAGGTAAGTGCAGTCGGGCGCAGGCTGAATGCCGAACAGCTCTTCAAGAACGGGTTTGAAGTCATTGCCGGCACTGTGGATTAATAATAGTTTTTTTGCCGCTGCCGCAACCATCTTATGCAGCGCCGGCTGAATTCGAGGCATCTGGAAACAATAGGCAGCCAGTACAATATCGTGAGAACCGATTTCTTGAATCTTAACCTCCTGCCACTTTTGCGGCACTATCCGGACATTGGCAAGCCGGGCTGCGGCAATCTTTGCCTTAAGCTGTTCGACCTGAACGCCGGAGGGCTCAATTGCAGTAACCGTCTTTGCCTTCCTGGCAAGAGGCAGGGTATAGATACCGGAACCGGCGCCGATATCCAGAACGCTGTTTTCAGTCTCGATCAATGAAAGCACCCGTTCCAGCGCGACTCCGGGATAACCGCTTCGATTCAGCACGTCCTGCCAGCGCTGGTAGGCCCCCCAGAAAACTTCTTCTTCGATAGCGTTCCGGTCGAGATTGGCTTCCAGGCCGCTTGAATGCAGCCGCTCGTCCCAGGCTAAAGCCCAGTCCATACTTCCGGTATTACAATCACCGGTTTGAATTACTGAAGGCCTATTTTGCATTGCTTGCTCTGTTGTCGCTCTTAATCCTTATAACGGGGAAACGGTTATTGCCAATAGTTGTTATTGCGAAGAGTTGCAATTATATCGTCAAAATCAAAAGGCGTCAAATAAAAACAAGTGAGGCAAGGGGAGTAGAAACCCTTGCCTCACCAAACAGGAGGAATCCGAACGATCTTTTTTACGTCACCCTGATGCTTTACATACCTGAAAAAGCCACCGGTGGAATTATGTGCCCGCTTCTATTTTTCCAGTTCTTCAGTAATATCCTTGGACATTTTCAAAAACAGCTTTCTGAGTCTCTTCATTACGTCTTCCGCTGCTTTTTGTCCGGCAACCCTGGCTTCCTCGGCAGCGTTGCGGGCATCTGCCGCCGCTGATTCTATCTGGTCCAGGAGGACTGGAAGGGGGGTGTCCATGATGCCGTGTTTCCTGTCGACTTCTTTTTCCATACAGCCTCTCTTCTCTAACACTTTGAACAAATGAACACGTGACTATATATCCAAAGCTGGAACGTTACTGCCCCTGGCCAGCATCTGTTCGACCATAATTTCCGACTCCCTGTCGACCTTTTGACGCTTTTCAAGCAAGTTTTCAGCCCGCATAAACAGGTTTTCCATCCTATCGACAGCGGTAAGGTTGGAAAGAACCACCGTTACTGAAGTTTCTTTTCCTCGCCGGGGGTAATCCCCCATTCTTACCACCGATAAGGGGGAACGCGCTTCCAGTGAATTGGTAATTTCTGCCAGGGCAGACATGGTGATAACCTCTTTTGGGGCACATACCAGAGCCATGATCTTTCTGGCGTCTTCCAAATTAATCTTCAAAGACAGGTTGTTGATGGCCTGCCCCAGAGCACCGGCCAGGCTCACGCTTGCCCGGGTCGCCTCCAGGTAATGGTCCCTTTTCAAACGATAGAAAGCCGGAAGAGCGATTTCACCCCTGCCAATGGTTGAAATACCTTCCAGCGATTGCCTGATGTCTCCGGCATCCACAACCGTACTGCCAATATATTTACGGCTCTTTTCTTCCCCGGCGCAGAATAAATCGAAGAAATTCTTCACCATCTGCTGGTTTATTAATTGAAAATTGTTCGCCAGACTGATACCTCCCCGGCCAAACCTTTCATTATCAAGCAGGAATACGGCATTGGCATACTTGTTCACCGTCTTAAGCGAAGTAGCGGTATTAAGTACTGCATAAGAAATTTCGGCCTTTTCTTCGTAGGCAAAAGGAAGCACCACTATGGCATAAATGGGCCTGTCAACTCTTTCTCTAAGCCCTTTTACCAGCGCGCCAATCCCTCCGGAACCCGTGCCTCCGGCACCGCTGGCGATTACCACAATTGCATCACATTCATAAAATTTTTCGGAACTCAGAACGTCATCGATGACAACCGGCATGACATCCGTCATTAACCTCGCCCCTTCGGTATTGATTTTGCCTACCCCGTGGCCGAACGTCCGCGCCATGCCGATCGCAATCCGGTGGCGCCTGTCCTTTGGAATGTAGCGAAGGGATGTAAGATCTGTTTCATCGGTATTAATCGCAAAAGCATCGGTCAGGATTTCGATATTCCTGCCGAAGAATGATTTGGAATAGTTGTTGATTGAATAAAACTCGTCTGCCAGATTACAGCCGCATTGCCCGACTCCGATTGCAACAATTTTCATCTATCTGCTCCTTGGTAAAAAATCAGTTTATTAGATTTTCCGTCAAGTTTGAATATTCGGCAACATGCATCCGGGCGGGTTCTCTGCTATTAAAAAGGGTGGCATGATTGCCACCCTTTTGGAATTATTACACCGCTTCAGCTACCTAGGTCTCTGCGGGATTATCATTGGACACTATCCCCCTGATCGCAGCATATACGGCCATCTGTGCCCGGTTTTTGAAATGGAGTTTTTCCATAATATTCCGGAGATGGTACTTCACCGTATTTTCTGAAATCTTAAGCGAAGCAGCAATTTCCTTATTAGCTGAGCCTCCGGCAACCAGCTTCAGGACTCTTACCTCTTTTTGCGTCAGATCTTCCTCGGGTCCGGATTTTTCAAGCCTGCCGGGTTTTCGGAACAGCTCTTTTACAATTTTATCCGCAATCCACGGCGATACTGCTACATCCCCATCATTGACACTTGACAGGAGCTTGATGAATTCCTCAGCTTTAATATTTTTTAAAATATAACCGCTTGCGCCGCTTTTCATGGCCTCGAACAGATCCTCATCATCATCGAAAGCGGTAACCATGACGATTTTTATGCTTGGTATCTCCGTCTTTATCAAACGGGTAGCTTGGATGCCGCTGAAATCATTCATCTTGACGTCCATTAATATGATATCGGGAATCAACTGACGTGCCTTTTCTACAGCCTCAAGGCCGCTTGAGGCCTCTCCGACTACTTCGATGTCATTTGCTTCCAGTAAACTGGCGAGGCCACTTCTGAAAAGAGCATGATCGTCGACTATCAACACTTTCATGATGTTTCCTCCTGTTCGACAGGAGCCTGAGACGAGTTCAGAGGAATGCTCAGCGTCACTCTGGTTCCGTGTTCTGGCCTGGATTCTATCACCAGCCTGCTGTTAATGCTCTCAGCCCTTTCCCTGATAGTCCGGATTCCAAATTTGGCTTCATGGTTTTTATCCGCTTTTTCAACATCAAAACCCTTGCCGTCATCCTGGACGATCAAAACGATTTCATCGTCGCTTGCCGACAGTTTAACCTGGGCACGAGTAGCTTCGGCATGTTTTCTGATATTGGACAGGGCTTCCTGCATGATACGAATAGCCTGCAGTTCCACCCGCTGCGAAAGCGGTGGAACAATACGATCGCTTACTTCCAGCGTCACCTTCATGCCGTGCATCTGGCTGAAAAGAGCCAAATATTCCCTTATAGTAGTAATCATGTCATGATCTCCCGAAATTGCCGTCCTCAGGCCTAAGATGTCTTCTCTTGTGTCGGTATATACATCCTGAGCCACGTTTTCCAGCTCTACCAGGTTGTCAGCCGCTACTGCTATTTTACGGAGAATCTGCCGTGTGGCCTGGCTCTTGGTAATCACATAACCCAGTACCTGCGCCAGGCCGTCATGCAGTTCTTTGGAAATTCTTTCACGTTCTTCTGCAATAGCCGAAGCCTGCACTTTTTCATAAAGGCGGGCATTTTCCACAGCAACAGCAATTTTGTTCCCGATGCCGGCAAAAAGGCTTGACTGTTCTGGCTGAAATTTCCCGGGTTGAAAGCTGAAAAGAGCAAGAACGCCAACGGTACCGCTTCTGGACATCAGGGGTGTAATAGCCATTGAACGAAACCCGGCCTCTGCCAGATAAGCCTTATAGGCACTTTCAAGATTGTTTACGTCCCGGATAATCAGGGGTTCATTTGAGCGGGCTACTTCACTGATGAGACTGTCATTGGTAAGCAGGCTGAATTCAGGTTTGAATATCTCGGCGGATGCACCCACATGTAATTTACGGGCAAGCTCGGTGTTCTTCTCGTTGGCGAGAAACAGGCAACCCGAATCAGCAGCGGTCAGCGTTATCAATTTTTCCATACTCCGGCGAAGGAGCGCATCAATATCCAGGGATTCATTCATCGTTTGAGAAATTTCGTTTAGAATACTGAGTTCCCGGTTGTGTTCCATATTATTCTTTTGTATTTTCTTTATGAGGCTGAAAACAAGTTGCGAAAAACCAAAAGCGGCCAGAATTAAAACGATGAAAAAAACGATATCGAGCACTAACAGCGCCCCTGTCTCCCTGGCTATCGACCTTCTCAGAAACTCCAGCAGCAAAATGAATACGGGCGGGAACGCGACGGTGATAATCTTGAGGAGCCTCAAGTTATCTAATTCGCGGTTGAAGAGGCGGACCTTGCTAAGCCGATTCCGCATTGTAACCTCCACAACGGTTCCGTATATTCTTTTGTAGTATAGCACTTACAGGTTTGTTCTAAAACGGGCTCCGGCAGGAGGCGTAATAACACCACACGTCGCCTATTTGACACTTAACAAACGTAATTGATAGAATTATTGGTTGTTTGTAATCAAGGAGGGCTGGTAAAATTTACGCTATAGTTGAAACAGGTGGAAAACAACACCGGGTAGCCCCGGGAGAAAGCTTCAATGTCGAACTGCTGGATGCTGAGGAAGGCAGTACTGTTGAGCTTGACCGGGTACTTCTTGCCGGTGACGGAGATAAAATACTGGTAGGCAAGCCGACCCTTGAAGGGGCAAAGGTTTTAGTCAGGGTAAACAACCACGGCAGGGACAAGAAAATCATTGTTTACCGCTATAAATCGAAAACCCGCTATTCCAATAAACTCGGCCACCGCCAGCATTTTACCAATTTGACAGTTGAAGACATCGAGGTGCCGGAGCTTAAACCTAAAAAAGCCAGGAAAAGCGCGGAACCAAAAGTAGAGGAGAACCAGGATGGCGCATAAAAAAGGAGGCGGTTCCACCAGGAACGGCCGTGATTCAAAACCCAAAATGCTTGGCGTCAAGCGCTTCGCCGGTGAAGCCGTAACTGCCGGCACCATCATAATTCGCCAGCGAGGCACCAGAATTCACCCGGGAGAAAACGTCGGCCTTGGCAGAGATTACACCATTTACGCTCTTATTGACGGTAAGGTAAGTTTCGAACCCTATGATAAAACACGCCGCCAGGTAAGCGTGAGGGCAAATTAACCATGAAAGAAAAAATACATCCCAAATATTACGATGATGCTCAGGTAATCTGCTCCTGCGGCAATATCATAACCACCGGCTCGGTAAAAAAGACCACCAAGGTGGAGTTGTGTTCCAAATGCCACCCTTTCTTCACCGGTGAGCAGCGCATAGTCGACACCGCCGGGCGGGTCGAGCGCTTCAAACAGCGTTATAACCTGAAAAGCTAGATTCATTACGGGTAAAAATCTTAAAGGGCGGCATAAACCCAGAGCCGCCCTTTTATTTTAGGAAGAAACGGATGGCTGATTGCAAAATAAACTACGGCGGGCAGGCGGTAATGGAAGGGGTCATGATTCGTGGTAAGGATACTGCGGTGACCGCCGTGCGTAACCCCAGGGGTATAATTGTAACCCGCTGCCGGAAATTGAGCCGCATATATACCGGCAAGCTCCGCCAAACCCCTTTTATCAGGGGCATCATCGTTCTTATCGAGTCCCTGGCGCTTGGCCTTTCCAGCCTGAACTGGTCAGCCAATATCGCCCTGGAGGAAGAAGACGATAAGGGCGGAACCAAACAGGAAATGTCTTCAGCCTATACCTGGATCATCATGGTGGTCGCTTTCGCACTGGGCATAGGGCTTTTTTTCATCCTGCCCCTTCTGCTGACTAAGCTGCTGGACCCGCTGGTGGAATCTTCGGTGGTTTTTCACCTCATAGAGGGAATTATACGCCTGGGGATATTTCTTTTATACCTTAAGCTTATTTCCCTGATGGCGGATATCCGCCGGGTCTTTTCGTACCATGGGGCTGAACATAAAACCATTAACGCCTACGAACACGGCGAACCTCTGGAACCGGAATTCATTCAGAAATACTCCACTGCCCATGCCCGCTGCGGTACTGCGTTTCTGCTGTCAGTGATGGTGCTGGCCATACTGGTATTCAGCCTGGTTGGCAAACAGGCGCTGTGGCTGATGATTCTTTCCCGGATAGCGCTGCTGCCGGTAATCGCTGCGCTCGGCTACGAGCTTACCCAGTTCGGCGCCCGTCATATGAGCAATCCCTTCACCCGGGCGCTGGTGGCTCCCGGTTTATGGCTGCAGAGTTTAACCACCGGCGAACCGGATGACAGCCAAATCGAAGTCGCAGTTGCAGCCCTCAGAGAAGTATTGAAAGCGGAAGCCGGAGAGCCGGAAAAAACCGCCGCCTAATCCGAAAGCATATCCAGTGTAAGCTTCCTGTAAAAACAGTTCGATTCCCCGGTGTGACATACCGGGCCCATGGGTTCAGCCTTTACCAGCACGGCATCATTATCACAGTCGATAGCAGCCTCCTTAACAATCAGGCGATTGCCGGAAGTTGCGCCTTTGTGCCACATTTCCTGCCGGCTACGGCTGTAGAACCATACTTCACCGGTTTTAAGAGTGAGTTTTACCGCTTCCGGGTTCATAAAACCCAGCATCAGTACAGTTCCGGTTCTTGCATCCTGGATAACCGCTGGCAAAAGGCCGTTGGAATCCAGTTTAAGATTTATTTTTTCACTCAATTTTTTCTCCCGAATGACTATATTTTAATACAACGAAAACACACACTGACAGAAGAAAGGGTTAGCCGATATTATCCAGGACCTGCCTCAGGTTGATATCACCGGTATACAGGGCTTTGCCGATGATAGCCCCCTCCACACCGAGCTGCTTTAACACTTTCAGGTGAACGGGCTTTGAAATCCCCCCTGAGGCGATAACAGGTGTCCTCACGGCATCCAGCAGTTCATAAACAGCGCAGAAATTGGGTTCAGTAAGGGTACCGTCCCGGCTGATGTCGGTGTATATGAAACGTTTCACCCCGAGCTTCACCATATCCCGTGCCATTGATATTGCGCTTATCGCGGTAACCTGTTGCCAACCTTTAATGGCCACCATGCCGTCCCGGGCATCAATACCCACCACCACGGAATCTTTAAAACGATGACATGCTTCTTTGACCAGTTCGCGGTTTTCGACAGCAGTAGTGCCTAGAATAACCCGGTCAACCCCTGCTTTGAAAAGGTTTTCAATATCATGTATGCTCCTCACTCCACCACCTACCTGCACCGGCACCAGCACTCCCTGAGCAATCTCACGGATTATGTCGATATTTACGATCTGTCCGCAGGCTGCACCGTCCAGGTCAACCACGTGCAGCCGGGTTGCCCCCTGGGAAACCCAGTCGTGAGCTTTGGTGATGGGGTCGGAGGGATAAACCGTTTCGGCTGCGTAATCCCCCTGATAGAGGCGCACGCACTGGCCGGCACGGATATCTATTGCAGGAATGATTTCCATATTCAAACCGGCTTCTCGATGTTGCATGAGGTGAAATTATAACATAATTCAACACTGACTCATAAATAAGCTCAATCAAGGCTGCGCACGACCAGTGTCATACCCTGCCGGGATACAACCTCCACTTCCCGGCCGGTTTCGACTGGCTGTTCGGACCGGGCTCGCCAGAGCTCGCCTTTTACCTTTATGGTGCCTTCAGGGTCTATGCCCTTAACTACAATACCCTTCAAGCCTTCCAATTCCGGCAACCCTGAAACTGCCTTGCGCTCCAAAGCCCGGCTGCCGCAGCGGTATATCAGAAACGAAAAGACAATCCATGCGGTTATTACCAGTACCAGGCCATAGAAAGGTATTTCTATACCCCAGAGCGGCAATAGATACCGCACAAGCAATACAATCGCGCATGCTTCCAGAATATTACTGAATATTGCGATGGGCAAGCGGTATTTCGGATACATAATGTCTCTGCCGGACATTATACAGTATCCGCTGCGCGTCTGATGACTGAATTGTGTATTTTCAACGCGGCTATGTTATAATTCTCTTTCAGTTTAAAATTATATGGAGTCACAACTTCCATGACAGAAAAAACCAAGAAAACAACCGCCGCAGATAAAGACCTTCAAGATTTCATTCAGAATGTAAACAAGAAAGACGAACTGAACGGCCTTAAGATTCGTTTCGCTTTTGTTAACCGCAAACGCAAGGGTTAGTTACCAAAGGGCTTTCCCAGGTTAAAATCCGGCAAATAAGACTGCGGTGAAGACAGCCCCTGCACGAAGGTTCGTTTGAACCCGTACTCATTGGCAATTCTCAGCGCCGCGCCGTATTCCTCTTTTAGGATGTTCCTGTTTATTTCTGCATAGCGCTTTGCCCAATTTGAAGGGTGGTACTGGCTCATCAGGCTCAAACCCACCTCCCGAGAGACTTCCTCCGACAGCCACGCCAGGCTCTCCCGGGTACCGGCAATACCGCCGGGCAGAATCAGATGCCGCACCAAGACCCCTTTAACACCCATTCCATTTTCATCCAGTTTCAGCCCTCCTGCCTGACGGTACATTTCTCTAATTGACTGACGGGCATGGAGGGTGTAATCGGCCGCGCGGGAATACTTTTTCGCCTGCTGGTCATCGGCGTACTTCAAATCCGGCAGATATATACTGACCACGCCCTCGAGTTCAGCGAGGGTTTCCAGGCTGTCATAGCTGTTGGTGTTGTAAACAACCGGCAGTCTGAAGCCGAGCGGTACGGCCAAGCCCAGCGCACGAACGATTTGGGGCACAAAATGACTCGGCGACACTAGATTGAGGTTGTGGCAGCCTCTATTCTGTAGTTCCAGCATATAACCGGCAAGTGTTTCGACAGTTACGGTGTTAACCTCCTGCCCCTGCCAGTCCTGGCTAATCTGATAGTTCTGGCAATAAACGCATCTCAGATTGCAGTTTGCAAAAAATATTGTACCCGAACCACGGCTTCCGGAAAGGACCGGTTCTTCGCCGCGGTGCTCACAATATGAAGCAACAACCGGTTTTTCAAGCGAATGGCAGTAGCCCCGTTCTCCCCTCAGACGGTTTACCCCACACAACCTGGGGCAAATGTCGCAGGCTTCCAGCCTCTTTTCGAGCCTGTCCGCTATCTGCTCCAGCTCCCCCGAGGCGTGAAGGTCGATATAGGGAGGCCTGGCATCATCCATTCTTTGCATACTGACCACTTATCAGCATGTATATGCCGAAAGGCTGGATATTGCCTGTTTTATCCTTTGCAGACATTTAACTTTCCCCAATACCACCATTGTCTCGAACAGCGGTGGAGCTACGGTAAGACCGGTAACAGCTACTCTTATTATGCCAAACAGCTGCCCCGCCTTGAGTTCCAGTTCCTCGGCCAGCGGGCGCAGGCTCTGTTCCAGAGTGTCGTGGGTAAATGGTTCCAGTTTTTCCAGGTGGTCCAGGGTAACTTCAAGCGCATTCAGGCTCATCTGCCGGTCCATTTTCTTACCGATGAGTAATCCCGCTTCGTAACCAATGTCAGGCGTGAAAAAGAAATCAACCAGCTGCGGTATTTCCCTCAAGGTCTTAGCCCGTTCATGAATCAGGGGCATTACCTTTTTAACATACCCCTCATCAAGCGGACGCTCAACTGAATCCGGTAAATATTTCTCCAGGAACGGCATGGCCTGCCGTACAAGATCATCCAGGGACAAAGAACGTATATAAACCCCGTTCATCCAATCCAGTTTTTCACGGTTGAATACCGCCGCCGTCTTGCCGATACGCTCCAGGGTGAAACTCTCAACCAGGGTTTGGAGGCTGATTATATCGGTCTTGTCATCCAGGGACCAGCCAAGCAGCGCAAGAAAGTTGACCATTGCCTGCGGCAGATAACCCTCTTCCCGGTACTGGGTGATGGAAACGGCTCCGTGGCGCTTGGACAGCTTGGACCGGTCCGGGCCCAGAATCATGGGGAGATGAGCAAACCGCGGTGGCTGGTACCCCAGCGCCCCGTATAACAGCACATGCTTGGGAGCCGAAGAAATCCACTCCTCTGCACGCATGATGTGGCTGATTTGCATAAGGTGATCATCCACAACGCTGGCCAGGTGATAGGTAGGGAACCCGTCTGCTTTTAATATTATAAAATCATCAATCGAGCGGTTTTCAAAGGCAACCTCGCCTCTTAGCTCATCGCAAAAGGCCGTACTGCCTTCTATGGGAGTTTTGAAACGGATTACAGGATGGGGGCACTCGCCGGAAAAACCACTCTTCTTGTGTGGGTCGAGCTCGCGGCAGCGCCGGTCATAACCGGGTGGCTGCTTATTGGCAATCTGGCCTGAGCGCATCTCTTCCAAGCGTTCGGGGGCACAATAGCAGTAATAGGCATTCCCCTGTTCAACCAGTTGACGGGCAGCTTTCTGATAGTATTCCAGCCGCTCGGACTGACGGTAGGGACCGTATGCTCCCCCTTTACCGGGGCCTTCATCCCAGTCTAACCCAAGCCATCTGAGGCTTTCCAATATCACATCCTCAGCGCCGGAGACGGTCCGAGCGGTGTCGGTATCTTCAATCCTTACAATGAAACTGCCGCCGGTGTGGCGGGCAAACAACCAGTTAAACAGGGCGGTTCGTATATTACCCACATGGGGGTATCCGGTAGGGCTTGGCGCATAACGCACCCTTGCATTTTTTTTCGGCATGTTATCTCCCTTGTTATTAATAGCCTGATTTAATCCTGTCCGGCTAGCCCGTGGTGGCTTCCGGCAACCGCAGCTTAACCGGGGGTAATTTGACCACCACTGTAAGGGCCATTTTATCATGCAGGCCCTGCCGGCGCTCGTCAAAACCAAGTGCCAAAAACCCTATGCCCAGAGTAAGAATGCACACGATATAACCCACGTACCGGATAATGGCCGTTGAAGGCGTCACAGCAGTGCCGTCTTCTTTCAATACCTTGATGTTCATTACCATCATGCCCGCTGTCTGTCCGCGCCAGACCCAGAACAGCACAAAGTAAACCACGCCGATAAGTATTGTAACGCCGGCAAAGGGGTCGTGAAAAGGAAACGAACCGGGCCATACACCGGGTTTCCAGGGGAATAATACCGAAAATATCCAGCGCCAAGGAGCTATCAGAACCCAGTTGCAGCTGAGGATAACAAGCCCATCGACAAGAAATGCCGCCAGGCGCCGCCAGAAGCCAGCGTATTCAACAACAATGTTTTCCTCCCGCTCCATTCGCAATGCCTCCCGGACAACTATCCCAGATTATAACATTCATTACCGGGGAGGTTCTATCAATCAATGTCATACAGCGCTCGTTCGAGGTCCGGCGGCAGGGGTGAATTGAATTCTATCTGCATCCCGGATGAAGGCAGCCGGAAAACAAGCCGGCTGGCATGTAAAAACTGCCGGGAAAGGAAGGCGGAACCGGCTCCATACGTATTATCGCCAACAATCGGATGGCCGATAGCTGCCAGGTGAACTCTTATCTGGTGGGTGCGGCCCGTTTCGGGTTTTACTTCCAGCAAGGTGTGTTTATCGTAATACCTGATAACCCGGTAGCCGGTAAGAGCGCTTCTGCCGCTTTTTTGAGTAGATATCGCCATTCGTTTACGATGGCTGCGGTCGCGGCCTATGGGCGCTTCTATAAACCCTTCCTCGGGCATAAGCCTGCCCTTTACCAGGGCTATATACGTCTTGGAAATCTCCCGGTTCTTGAACTGGTCAGCCAGGTACTGATGAGATACGGGGTTCTTAGCTACGATAATGAGGCCGGAAGTATCTTTGTCCAGGCGGTGAACAATACCCGGCCGGGCCACGTCGCCGCCGCAAATATCCGGGCAATAGCCAAGCAGTGCATTAACAAGGGTGCCGTCAGGGTGTCCGGCCCCTGGATGCACCGACAAGCCTGCCGGTTTATCCACAATCATAAGGTCCCCATCCTCGTAAACGATATTAAGCGGCATCTTTTGTGCCACTAGGTCAGACGGGGCCGGTTCGGGGATTGACATGGTTACGATATCGCCTTCTTCAAGCCGGTGACCCGGTTTTACGGGCTGCGCGTTAACCGTTACGCAACCGGCATCGATCAGCTTTCGAACCCGCGAACGGGAAAGGCCGGGATAGTTCTCAGTGACAAATACATCGAGTCTTTGCCCGGAAAATGACACGGTAAGGTTACGCCCGGCCTCCATCGTCGGCCTCGTAATTTTTATAATTAACCAGAATTAGCCAGCCCAGCAAAATTGCACCAACTACGATACCTGAATCGGCCAAGTTGAAAGCCGGCCAGAAACTGAAATCAATGAAATCCACCACGTAACCCAGGGCGAACCGGTCGATCAGATTGCCCAGGGTACCAGCACTGACCAGGCCCAGGGCCAGCTTGCCTGGCCACGTGTTCAGGAATGGAATATGTTTTCGCCCAAACAGCATGATGCCTATCATAACAATAAAGCTGATGGTAGAAAAAACCGTAAAGAACAGCGCCCCATCCTGGAACATTCCGAAGGAAGCGCCGGTATTGTGAATGTATGTCAACTTGAAAAACCCTTCCGGCGGTCTCGATTCCCCCAGGTACAAATTGGTACGAATCCAGAACTTGGTCACCTGGTCCAGGGGAACCAGTAAGGCAATTACCAGTAAATAGAGGCCCAGCCCTCTGAAATCCGCTTTAAGCCGCAAATCCTTTTACTTCCTTTGACTGGGCGGCTTTACAAGTTATACACAGTTTTGCCTGTGGAAGAAATTCGAGCCTTTCAAAGGCAATTGTCTGGCCGCATTTATCACACAGGCCATAATTACCTGTTTCAAATTTCTTGAGAGCGGTTTCGGTGTCCATAATCTGTTCGAGCAGACGCTTCTCAAGAGCCAGCCGGTTTTCTATTTCAGAAGTCTCGGCAGCCTCCTCCTCTTTCTTACCATAAGGAGAACCCTCGCGGCGGTTTTCCTCACCACCGATATCTCTAATTTGTCCCAGCTGTTCTTTCAACCGTAAAAGGTCGGCTTCCAGTTTTTCCTTAAGCGCCTGATATTTCTTTTCTACCACTGGCGGCTCCTTCGCGTTCACCACCCCGGTGAACCTGTTAAATTTATGTACAGGTATGCACTTACAGGATAATAATTAAATTTGAAAAACTCGGAACCGGAACCGGTTCCTAGTACGAGTGAAAATAACTGAAAGCAGACGTTCTCCGGCCCCAGCCTTCAACAGGCCGGCAATGGGCATTTTGACCGGATAAATACATTCTGCTTTCCACGAAACTAGTTTAACTTATCCCGTGCGTTTTGGCAACAGCTTGTAAGGCCTGCGGCGAGTAAACTATAATCAAGTTGAAACATATGGATGTTAATTTTAATGTTGAACTGGCAGGCTCCGGCGGTAGAAGCCTGAATCTCAAGAATCCTTTACTGCTGGCTTCCGGCACATGCGGATATGCCAGCGACCTGGAAGGGTTTACCGACCTCTCAGTTCCCGGCGGCTTCATATCCAAGGGAACCACCTTAAAGCCAAGAGAAGGCAACCCTCAACCGCGAATTGCCGAAGTTGAAGGTGGCATGCTTAACTCAATCGGTTTGGAAAATGCCGGTATCGAAGCGATAGTCCGACAAAAAGCTCCGGTGTGGAGAAAGCTGGGCCTTACCGTAATTGTCAATATCGCCGGCAGCAGTATCGATGAATATGTTACAACCGCCGCAAGCCTGGAAGGCGTAGCCGGAATTGCCGGTATCGAGCTTAACATCAGCTGCCCAAATGTAAAGGCGGGCGGCGAAGAATTCGGCATGGATCCGGCAACAGCCGCCGCTGTAACCCGGGCTGTCAGGGATGCAACCGGTTTGCCGCTGTTTGTAAAACTCACGCCTGGTTCGGGCCGGGTCAGCCAGGTGGCTGCCGCTGTGGCATCAGCCGGAGCGGATGCAGTTACGCTTATCAATACTTTCAAGGGGATGGCTATCGATATCAGGCAGCGCAAGCCTCTGCTCGGCAATATTACCGGAGGGCTTTCAGGTCCGGTATTGAAACCGGTAGCGCTTGCCATGGTTTACGAAACGGCCGGAATAATTGATATCCCCATCATAGCCTGCGGCGGCATTTCTTCCGCCCGGGACGCGCTTGAATTTATCATGGCAGGGGCGCATGCTTTTCAGGTAGGTACGGCTTTCATGGTAAACCCGGCCTTACCTGCTGAAATTCTTGCCGGAATGAAACAGTTTTTACAGGATGAAGGGGTGGAGGATATCAACCAGCTCGTCGGTTGCGCCCGGGCGTAACCCGCTGGGAGAGTAAACGTCATGAACGCTCGAAGATTTACCTGTATTCTTGCCACATGCCTTGCTCTGGCCGTGCTGGCCGCTTCGACGTCCCAAACGGCAGAAGCCAGAATTGATAAACTCACCACACAAGAAAGTATCAGCGAATATATGATGCGCATGCTAAGCGAAGACTCTATTCCGGGAAGCGCCGCCGTCGTAGTAAACAACCAGCAAACAATTTATGCGAAGGGCTTCGGCATTACCAGCACCAAAAATCCGCTTCCGGTCGACAAATTCACTGTTTTCGACCTGGCAAGTGTGTCCAAATCATTCACCGCTCTGGGTGTAATGCTCCTCAGGGATAAAGGCTGCATCGAACTCGACTCGCCGGTCGTAAAATACCTGCCGGATTTCAACCTGTCGAAAGAGGACCTTTCAGATGAAATTACCGTACGCCACCTGCTGACCCACACCAGCGGGATACCCGGCGCCCTGGCGGAACCTCAGGGTTATTTCAACGGGCCAACCGCAATGGGAAAAATGGTAGCGGATCTGAAAGGCCTCAAACTGAACAATCCACCCGGAGAAGCTTTCGAATATTCCAATCTGAATTATTTTCTGCTGGGTGCACTGGTTGAAGCGGTAAGCGCAATGCCTTTTGAGCGTTACATGGCGGACAACGTGTTCGAACCGCTGGGCCTCGAGCATACGACTCTTTACCCCCAGCAAGCTGAAGCCTGGGGAAGAGCTTACGGGCACCAGCCGGTTTTCGGCCAGGTAGTTGAACGCAGTATGCCCTTCTATCGAAGCGCTGCTCCTGCCGGATGGGTTATGAGCAATGCCGTCGACATGGGCCGATGGCTGCGCCTTTTCCTCAACCGGGGCATGATCGATGGTGAAAAGCTGGTCAGACCGGAAACAATAGATGAAATGCTCTCACCGGCAGTATATTTTGAAAAGGAAGGCTGCTTGACGGGTTATGGAATGGGCTGGCTGATAGCGACCGATTCGAACGGTATAAAACGCATCTGGCATGGCGGCGACACACCCAGCTTCCTGGCAGATATGATGCTGCTGCCTGAATACGGAATCGGCGTTACTGTCATGGTAAACAGCCAGACCGGGACACACGGGCACCAGATTGCTCCGGGCATAGCGGGCATCTATCTGGGAACCGAACTGGAACAAATGGCCTCTCCGTGGTGGGCTTACTGGAAGACTATTGATTCCTTCTCTTTCGGCGGCCTGAGCCTTTGCGTTGTCCTGATTACCGGACTGGGTTTGTTCATCTGGCGCATCGCTTTGAAATTACGCCGCCGGCATTATGTGTTTGCACGGCCCAGGATTCCGGCCAAATGGCTGCCTGCACGGCAGGTTATCCTGTTTATTACGCCTGCAGTGTTGATGTCTTCGCTGGTCCTGTCAGGTTACCTCACGTTTGATTTCATGTATGGCTACAACCTGTTTGCCGTTATGGCTAAAACGATGCTTGCAATTCCGCCGAGCACCTGGGCAGCCGGCATGGCGGTAATAGCACTGGTAGCCCTGTGGTCGTTGACTCTGGCGCTGGTGCCGCTGGTCATCAGGCAAAGCCAGGCAAATTCCCGCCGCTAGGCAAATTCCCCTGCTCCCGGCAACATGCCGTTATTCTGGTTGCCGCTCCTCATTACGGATGTTATACTTTAGGCATATCTGGAGGGATGGATTGAAACTGACGCGAGAAGAAGTACTGCATATTGCCAGGCTGGCCAGAGTCGGCCTTTGCGAAGATGAAATAGACAGTTTTTCCAGACAGCTTTCCAACATACTGGAAAACTTCGAGGTCTTAAACCGGGTAGACACCGAAGGTGTCCCGCCGACCGCCCAGCCCAACCCGCTAAGTACTGTAATGGCAGAAGACATCGTCAAGCCTTCCTTAAGCCCCGAAGACGTACTTGCCAATGCTCCGTCCAGGGAGGGGGATTTCTTTAAAATCCGTCCGGTTCTGGAAAAATAGCAGCCATGATACAACTGCCCCGGCCCGGCCATGAAGGGCAAACAGCCGTTGAAAAGGTAATTGAAAGCCGCCGTTCGGTCAGAGCTTACCGGGACGATACCTTGGACGTCAGTGACGTATCCGGCCTGCTGTGGGCGGCGCAGGGCGTTTCCAGTCCGGAAGGTCTCCGGACAGTTCCTTCAGCCGGTTCGACCTACCCGCTGGAAGCGTACCTGGTAGCCGGCAGAGTGTCCGGCCTTGAAGCCGGTATCTACCACTACCATCCCGAAGTACATAATATCTCCCTGATCAAAACGGGGGATTTCCGGTGGGAATTGTGCCAGTTAGCCATGGGGCAAAGCTGGGTGGAGGAAGCCCCGGCAAGCCTGGTTATTGCCGCTCAGTATGAACGCACCACCGCTGTATACGGCGAGCGCGGTATCCGATACGTTCACATGGAAGCCGGGCATGCAGCTCAAAACGTTTGCCTGCAAGCAGAAGCTGCCGGGTATGGGACCGTAGTCATCGGAGCTTTTCGAGACGTCCAGGTGGCTGAACTGCTCGGTTTAAAAAAAGGCGAAGTGCCGCTGTATATCATAACAGCTGGGCTCAAATACTAGAGGGGGAAGGCTCTTTGAATCATTTAACAAAACTTACTGTTTACGAAGCCCATAAAATGCTGATGAGCCGGGAAGTCACTTCTCTGGAACTGACCCGGGCTCACCTGGAAAGAATTGAAGAAGTCGAACCCAAAGTATGCGCTCTGATCACCCGGACCGGTGAACTTGCCCTCAAACAGGCAGCCGAAGCCGACAGGCGCATCGAGAAAGGGGAAGCCGGCCCGCTTACAGGCATTCCGGGCATCATTAAAGACGTCATTTGCACCCGGGGGGTGCCGACCACCTGTGGTTCCAGGATGCTGGAGAACTTCATCCCGCCTTACAATGCTGCGGTGATGGAAAAACTTAACAGCGCCGGTATGGTAATGCTGGGCAAAGCCAATATGGATGAGTTTGCCATGGGCTCATCCAACGAAAATTCCGCCTTCTTTCCTACCCGCAATCCATGGGACCTTGAAAGGGTCCCCGGCGGTTCCAGCGGCGGTTCAGCCGCTTCTGTGGCTGCCCGTGAGGGTATGTTTTCACTGGGTTCCGATACCGGCGGCTCTATCCGCCTGCCGGCCAGTTTCTGCAACCTGGTAGGACTGAAACCAACTTACGGCCGTGTCAGCCGTTACGGTTTGGTAGCCTTCGCCAGCTCCCTGGACCAGATCGGTCCTTTTGCCAGAAACGTAACTGATGCCGCCCTGGTGTTTTCAGTTATTGCCGGTTTCGATGAAAGGGATTCGACCTCGGTTAAGGCTGAAGTGCCCGATTTCACCCGGAGTCTAAACGGAGACATTCGCGGCATGAAAATCGGAGTTCCGGCTGAGTATTTTGTAGAGGGCATGCAGCCCGGGGTTAAGCAGGCTGTGGAAGATTCCATAAAAAAACTGGAAGACCTGGGTGCGGTGGTGGACAGAAACGTCAGCCTGCCTTCCACACCATATTCCCTGGCAGTATACTACATCCTGGCTCCATCCGAGGCGTCGGCAAACCTGGCCCGATACGATGGTGTAAAATACGGATATTCCTATACCGATTCCCAGAACATGTGGGAAGTGATGGAGAAAACGCGCCAGATCGGTTTCGGCGCGGAAGTAAAACGGCGAATAATGCTGGGCACTTATGCCCTTAGCGCCGGATATTATGATGCTTATTACCTGAAAGCCCAGAAGGTTAGGACTCTTATCTGCCGCGAGTTCACCCAGGCATTCAGCAAGTACGACGCACTGGTTGCCCCTACGTCACCAGGGGTAGCCTTCAAAATAGGCGAAAAAACCGAGGACCCGCTGCAAATGTATCTGACAGACGTCTGTACCCTGCCTATTAATATTGCCGGAATTCCAGCAATTTCAATCCCCGGCGGATTTTCCGGGGGAATGCCGGTCGGGCTTCAGATTATGGCCAAACCCTTCGATGAAGAAACCCTGTTCAGACTTGCCTATGCCCATGAGCAGGTGACCGGCTGGCACAATAAAACAGCTGAAATCAGCCGGTAATAATTGCAAAGGAGACCCTGGATGAGTGAAACCGTCAAACTCGTGGTTGTCGCACTGAAAACTGTCGGCCTGGCGTCCCTGGTGGCAGCCGCTATCATTCAATCTTAATCATGATAGAAGTAAAGAATCTGACAAAAAAATTCAAGGAAACCGTTGCCGTCGATAATATCAATTTCGAAGTGAAAAGTGGCGAGGTGTTCGGCTGTCTCGGTCATAACGGTGCCGGAAAAACCACCACTATACGCCTTATATTGGGGCTTTTACAACCTACGGAAGGCAAAGCCCTTGTCTGGGGCAAACCGTTGAGCCAGCACCCTGATTTGCGCTGTAAGGTCGGAGTACTGTTAGAAAACGACGGCCTTTACGAAAACCTCACTGGAGTCCAGAACCTTAACTATTACGCCAGTTTATACGACGTAACCAGCAAAGAAGAACAAATCACCGGCCTGCTGGATTTCACCGGCCTTGCAAACAGGTGCAACGACAAAGTCGGCACCTACTCCAGAGGCATGCGCCGAAAGCTGGGACTGGCACGCGCTATACTCCATAAGCCTTCAGTGCTGCTTCTGGATGAGCCTTCCGCTGGTCTTGACCCCGAGGTTCAGAAGATGGTGCGCGATCTCATCCTGAACCTGGCAAAAGAATATAATATGTTGATATTTTTAAATTCACATGACCTGGACGAAGTTGAACGTATTTGCAGCCGGGTCGTCATTCTGCAACGGGGCAAAGTGGTTGCCTGCGATTCCCTGGTTAATCTGCGCCGGCAGTCATCGGAACCGGCGGTAGAAATAACGCTCGCTGCCGGCCAGCCTCCCCAAAAAGCAGTTGATGTGCTCAGTACTCTGGACCGTGTGAATCGAATCGTTCCCGATGGCAACAGGGTTACCGTTACTTTTGAAAAACACGCCGCTCCAGACCCTCTGCCCGCATTGATAGGGGCGGGCATCAAAGTGGAAGAGGTAAAAAAGTTGCGCCGCTCTCTGGAGGATGTATATCTCGAAATAATCCACCGGGAGGAGAAACAGTGAACCGGAGCTACATAATCGCCCGCAAGGAATTTAAGGAGCTCCTTGCAAATCGTTCAACCCTGCTTACTTCACTCGGGGTAGCGCTGTTTTTTGCTATCGTTTACTCGATGTCATTAACTGCGGAGGGCTCTGTTGCCGGATTAATTTCGGTTGACGGTACCCTTTTTTTCCTTTCAATTATGCTGGGGGTTTTTATGGCTTACTCACTTACCGGACATGTTTTTTACAAAGAAAAGACCGACCGTATTATTGAGACCCTGCTCTCCAGCCCGGCCACCCTGCGCCAGATTTGGCTGGGTAAAACTCTGGCTGTTACCCTTGTTGCCTATATTATGGCGCTTACTGCTATGCTGGTGCTGATAACCATTGCCAGCATACGCAGCCAGAGCTTTATTCTGCCCGGAGCGCCCGTACTTTTCCACATGATTATTGCAGTTCCGGTGTTTATTGGCGCCTTCGTGGGTTTAAACGGGCTGGCTCAAATGGCTCTTGGTATGAAAGAAAACCGCTTGCTGGGTTTTCTTATTTTTATCCCGCTATTTGCCGGTTTATACGGCATGGGTTTCAGCCTGGGAGCCGTTACGTCCATAACCTGGGTATACACAGGCCTGGTGCTGCTGGCTGCCGTGTTGCTGATCAGCCTGGCAGCCTTCCTGGTTCGCTTTTTGTCTACTGAAAGAATAGTTACAACTCTGGGATAATTTCTGTTACAATAAAACAAATTTTCCTGCTCGATTCATTTGAGGTGAAGTAATGCTGAACAAGATATTGAGATTACTCGAAGATGACGGCCGGTTGACCTCATCTCAGATTGCCACCATGCTGGGGACCGACGTAAAAAAGGTGACAAATCTGATTGCCAAAGCTGAAAAAGACGGGGTAATCGTTAAATACAAGGCGGTAGTCAACTGGGACAAGCTGGCTGAAGACCAGATCTGGGCCATCATCGAGGTAAGGGTTACACCTCAGATGAAAGCCGGTTTCGACGCCATCGCCGAACGCATTTATCAGTTTCCTGAAGCCCGCACTGTAATGCTTGTTTCCGGTACCTACGACCTGGCGATTATCGTAACCGCCCGTAATGTTCACGAAGTAGCCGGTTTCGTCACTCACAAGCTGGCTCCTATCGAAGGGGTTCAGGGAACAACCACTCACTTCCTGCTCAAACGTTACAAGGAAGACGGAGTCGTACTGGACGGCAAGAACAACGGCCGCCGCCAGCAGGTCGTGCTGTAACCGGCGTTAATCCATGGAGAGGGCTCTTTGACTTTACGAACTAATACTCAAGATCTGGATAAAGCCAGCCTTTTTTCGCAAAGGGTAAACAGCATCGCGCCTTCGGGGATACGAAAATTTTTCGATCTTCTGGCTTCCATGGAGGGTGTTATTTCCCTGGGTATCGGCGAGCCTGATTTTGCCACACCCTATCATATTCGCGAAGCCGCTATAGCCTCAATAGAACGGGGCTATACCATGTATACGCCAAATACAGGCATTGCCGAACTCAGGACTGAGTTATCACAATATCTAAGCCGGACCACCGGTTTGACCTATAATCCGGATAACCAGGTGCTCATCACAGTGGGTGTAAGCGAAGGGATGGACCTGGCAGCACGCGCTCTCATCAACCCGGGGGATGAAGTGCTCATTCCGGATCCTTCTTATGTTTCCTATTCGGCTTGTATAATCCTGGCCGGCGGTATACCCGTCATGATTCCCACCAGCGAAGAGACGCGGTTTGAAATTTCCGCCGAGGCGATAGAGGCGCTGATAACTCCGAAAACAAAGGCGCTTTTAATCGGCTACCCGGCTAACCCGACAGGGGCTGTTATGCCCCGGGAGAAATTACTCCAGATTGCCGAACTGGCCCGGCGTCATAACCTGGTCATTATTTCCGATGAAATCTATTCCCAGCTGGTGTATGACTGCGAGCACACCTGTGTCGCCGCTCTGCCAGGTATGCAGGAACATACTATTTTCCTGGGTGGTTTTTCCAAAGCCTATGCCATGACCGGCTGGCGTATCGGTTACGCCGCAGCTTCTGCTGAAATTATCGCCGCAATGACAAAAATCCATCAATACACGATTATGAGCGCACCTACAATGAGCCAGGTTGCTGCCCTCGAAGCTCTTAAAAACGGGGAAGAGAGCGCCCGGGAAATGGTAGCCGACTACAACCGCCGCAGGCTGGTCATGGTTAAAGGATTGTGTGATATCGGCCTGTCCTGTTTCAATCCCCAGGGAGCTTTTTACGCTTTCCCTTCCATCCGTAACACCGGCATGACGAGTGAGCAGTTCGCACATAATCTGCTTAAAGAAGAAAAGGTTGCCGTTGTCCCAGGCAACGCCTTCGGTAAATGCGGCGAGGGATATGTCCGC
>JAFGLQ010000001.1 GCA_016928015.1 Dehalococcoidaceae bacterium | reverse complement strand
TTGCTGTTCTGATACCCATGGCCCTGACCAGTACCGGCGGCGTATTCCTGCCCCCTCTGTTCGCTATCGGCACCGGCCTGCCCGTTATCCTGTTCGGCGTGCTGATTGCTGTCGGGGTAACCGCTGTATCCCGGTGGGTCAACAACCTGGGCAAGGCGGAGAAGGTGATGCGGATTGTCATGGCAGTTATATTCATCGGCGTGGGTATATACTACCTGACGCAGATATAATCCTTAAAACCCGGTTCCTGTAACCGGGTTTTAATAACCTTTTTGCTTATAAATAGTTATATTAAATTGAAATTATACGGATAATACGAAACTTGAGCACTGGGAGGCAGACCATGAAAAAACCGGAAGATAAAAAAAAGAATTCTACATGCAAAACCGAAGGATTGTCCCGGCGTGATTTTTTAAAAAATGCCGGGTTGATAACCGGGGGCATAGCCGTCACTTCCATGGCTATAGCGGCCGGCTGTACTGATGGCGAAAAAACCACGACTCCAACGACTACCGTTCCGACTACGACACCGACAACCACTCCACCAACTACAACGCCGACGACTACCGTTCCGACCACGACACCGACAACCACTCCACCAACTACCACCGGCAACGGGGGTTTTGTATATGTGCCACCGACCTCCAATCCTGAACTGGTCGACGTAGCCGGATGTACCAGTAAGGTAGCCGCCGACCGGTTGTATTCCGAGGAACATGTATGGGTTAAACCCCTGGAAGACAACCTGGCGGTAATCGGCATGACGGATAAAATGCAGCTGCTTCTGGGCCTGGTGGAAAGGGGAGAACTGGTGTTGAATCCGGTCGGCACTGATCTTGAATACGATGGATGGCTGGGCAATTTCGAAGGTCAGAAAATGAATGTCGATATGTACTCTCCGGTAAGTGGCACCATTATCCAGGTAAATGACGAACTGTACATCAATTCCAGGGTGCTTGAATCCGAACCTTACCTGAGAGGGTGGCTTTATGTCATAGAATTGAGCAAGCCTGAAGAACTCGACAACCTGCTGGACCCGATAGAATACGCCACGGCTCAGGCTAATCCTAACGTGTGAGGGATTTTCTGCTGAAGGGGTTTACGTATTCCAAACAGCGTGCTAGGATGACAGGGCAATGAAACCCTGCTGGATATGCAACCTGGGGCTCATGCCGTATGACCAAGCGCTCGAACTCCAGACCAGGCTGGCTTTTTTGAGGTATAAGAAAGCCATCGACGATATTCTGCTTTTACTCGAGCATCCGCCTACAGTAACTCTGGGCAAATTCGGTAAAATTGAAAATGTACTGGTTACCGAAGATGAACTTATAAACCGGGGTATAAGTTTGTGCACTTCCAATCGAGGGGGAGATGTCACCTTTCACTGCCCGGGCCAACTGGTTGTATACCCCATCATGGATATGCGGTCCAGGGAAGGTAATCTGAGGCGTTTTCTTTCAGAACTTGAGGAAGTGGTCATCAAAGTAACCGTGGCTTTCGGCGTGCCGGGAGAAAGGTGGTCCGAGCACCCCGGTATCTGGGTCGAAGGCCGGCAAATTGCCGCTATCGGCCTCCATTTTGTCAGAGGAGTCAGCATGCACGGTATTTCGCTTAATGTTAATCCCGACCTTGAAGCTTTCAGGGTTATAAACCTGTGCGGCATCGCCGGCAAAGAAGCAACATCGATAGCAAAAATGGCGAAGAAGGATGTGAACATCGAACAGGCTGTCGAGTTGGTGCGAGAATCTTTCCCGACTGTTTTCGAGGTTCAGCTCGAAGACATCTCCCGCGAGCAGGTTCTGGGAGACGTAATTGGGTAAACGTCTGCCGGACTGGTTCAAGCAAAGGGTCCCGAAGGTCGGTGAGTTGACGGCGGTTTCATCGATGCTTGCCGAATTGAAACTCAATACTGTCTGTGAAAGCGCGCTTTGCCCCAATCTGTGCCGGTGTTTTGCTCAAAAAACTGCAACTTTCATGATTATGGGGAATGTCTGCACCCGTAATTGTACCTTCTGTGCCGTTAACAAAGGCAAACCTTTATCACTTGAGACGGATGAGCCTGAACGAATCGCCATGGCCGTAACCAAACTGGGCCTCGAATACGTGGTAATAACGTCGGTAACCCGGGATGACCTGGAAGACGGCGGGGCGGCTCATTTTGCCCGGACCATCGAAGCGGTGCGCTCCAGTGAACCCGGTACATTGGTCGAAGTCCTGATACCGGATTTCCAGGGCAGCCGGCAAGCCCTCGAAACCGTCGTCAAGGCAAACCCGGCGGTTATCAACCATAATATTGAAACCGTCCCGGCGCTTTACCCTGAAGTCCGGCCCATGGCCGGCTATGAACGTTCCCTGGAGCTGCTGGCAGGGGTAAAAAAAATAAAACCCGGAGCCGTAACCAAATCAGGATTGATGCTGGGGCTTGGAGAAAGGCGAGAGGATGTAACGCGGGTGATGATGGATTTAAGACAGGCCGGGTGCGACCTGTTGACCCTGGGGCAATATCTGGCGCCGACAACCAGCCACCATCCGGTAGTAACCTACGTTACCCCCCAGGAATTTACCAGCTATATTCAACCCGCCCTGGATATGGGCTTTAGCGGTATTGCATCCGCTCCGCTGGTAAGGAGTTCCTACCGGGCAGCCGAACTTTACCAGCAGGCAATCAAGCAGAAGAGCAATTTGTAACGCGTTCTTTCCGGCCTGACAACGGCTAAAACCGGATACTGCCGTCCGGCTGGCGCTTGAGGCCCTGCATCTGCTCCAGGTACAATTGCAGTGCTATACCCCCTTTACTGCCCGCTTTACCGGCAAGGTCCAGCAAGGCTTCCCATTCGGCAGCCGTCCTCTCTTCGGAAGGTGCCCGGCTCTCAAATTCCTTGACATAGTTACTGGCATCCAGCAGCCATACCGGTTTCCTTTTTTTCAGCTTTACCTGTACCAGCCGGCCGCCTTCTTCCCGGGATAATACGCCGGGAGACTGGACCAGCATTTCATCTCTTTTTACACCGAATGCCGGTGCCAGTGACGGGCAGGAAGGCAGGGCCAGCTTTCCAACGGGAAAATAGTCCGGGCTGGGGTGAAAAGATATCGTATATGGGTGAACCCGGCATGCCCAGGCCCGGGCAGGGTGAACGCTACAGCGGTTTCCGAACAGGAATATACAATCCGGCCTTTTGGAAAGAATATTTCTAACCAGCTGTTTTTTCTGCCCTTCGGTAAAATTGTCTTTCACGTATTCAAGCATAAGCCACCATTCTTCCAGCCGGAAAGGATTCAGGTAGCTCATGGTCACCGGATAAATGTCGTGCCCGCAGCAATAACCGTCGGGGCAGTTGCGGCATTTTTCCCAAAGGGGTTCTTTTTTTAGAAGCAGGCTGACATCCTTGTCGAAGCGCTCTTTAAAATCTTTAAGCCAGTTCAAATTATCCAAAAGTTGCATATATTTATAATAACCCACCCCTTGGCTTTTTGACCAGTCTTACGATTGACACCATTATATATACATATTATAATTTAGACATAATAAGTGTTTTCAGACTGTATTGGTCTTTTTTATGTTTGGAATGGAACCCGCCTGAATTTGCCGGTAGGCCCCGATGCTTTTCTCCATATACATGTAAAAGAGGAGATAGTAGAAACATGAAGATACTAAAAACCTTTACCGGAACTCCAACTACCGGTAAACGCTTGAAATTTTTACATATTTCGATTTTACTGGCGCTGGTTGTATTCAGCATAATGCTGCCGGGTTGCCAGCAAAACACCCTTACGCCCCCGCCTGCCGAAACCATAACCGACCCGCCCATTGAACTGGACCCGCTGGAACTTTTCAATGAATACGAAGCTGACCCGGAAGGAACAATGGCTAAATATGAAGGCAAAAGACTGCATTTTCCTTATGTTTTGGTTGAAGCCATGAGTTTTCTGGGAGAACCACCGGATGAAGACCTGTATGTTCAGATGGGCAAAGTCAAATTCCGCGTCGAATACCCATCCCAGCTTTCCTATATAAGAGAAGGTTACATTGTCGAAGCAACGGGGGACCTCTGGGGTAAACAACTGGCTTATCTGATTATCAAGAACTGCTGGTTAAAGGTCATCGATCCACCCGGCGGAACCGATGAGATGCCGCCTGAGTATTAAGGTTGCAAATATACACATAAATGGTATATAGTTTATACAAGATTGCATCAAATAAAAAACCCTCGCAGGTATCACTATTATGCCGGGTAAAGATATAGAATCAGCTCGATCCAGAGCAACCCTGGGAATCAAGCTCAGCACCAAGAACAAGCTGGATAAATACCGGGCACCCGGTCAGTGTTATGACGGCTTCATTTGCCAGATGCTGGAACTCTGGGAGGAAGTAAATGCGGACCACGCCATAAGAACTTACCTGCCTTCAAATGAAGGTAACATATGATACTTCGGAATTTCCCGCACTCTTTTAGAATTATCCCCTGGAGTGTTTAACAAGCAGACTAAATAAGGAGGTGAATGCCGCTAAAAAAAGTGTATATCAGATCCCTGTAAAATCATCTAACTCCAGCCCCAAGGCTAAAATATTAGGAGGTCGATTAAGACAGATATGTCCGAAAAAGAGGAGACCAAACAAATCTCCAGGAGGCAGTTTTTAAGGAATGCCGGGATCGTAGTCGGCGGCACCGCCGTCGGTTCCTCATTCCTTCTTTCTGCCTGCGGCGGAGAAGAAGTAACCAAGACGGTAACCAAGACGGTTAACGTAACCACAGCCACTCCCAAGTTCGTATGCCCCTACGACAGCCAGGAATTCGACACTTTTGCCGCGCTCCAGGCTCATGTTGAGGCTAATCACAGTGCGGGAGACCCGATCACCGTAAACAAATTCGTCAGCCCCTACGACGGCGCCGAATTTGACACCCTCGAGCAGTTAAAAGCCCACCTCGATGCCAACTTCATGTCACAGGGCGAACCCGGAGTCGTATCGTTCCTGGTAAACGGCAAGCCGGTTACCGTAAAAGTGGAAGACTACTGGACCCTGGATTTTGTCCTGCGCGACAGGCTGGCTCTCTACGGTACCAAGGTTGGCTGCGGTGTCGGCCAGTGCGGCGCCTGCACCGTCCTGGTGGACGGCGTCCCCACCTTTGCCTGCCTGACACTGGGCATTGAAATTGCCGGCAAGAGTATCGAAACCATCGAAAGCCTCTCTGACGGTACCAACCTCAGCCCCCTGCAGCAGAAATTCTACGACAACGAAGCCTTCCAGTGCGGTTTCTGCACTTCCGGCTTCATGATGGCTGCCAAGGCATTGCTGGCAGAAAATCCCAATCCTACTGTTGACGAAGTGCGCGAAGCTGTTGCGGGTCACATTTGCACCTGCGGCAACCTGAAGAACACTGTCGCAACCATAGCAGGAGGAGTATAATATGGCACTTCCAGAATTGAAAGTAATGGGCAACGCGGCCAACCATGATAAAACGGCCTACACCATTGTCACCGGCAACGCCGACTTCGCTTCCGACCGTTTAGCTGGCCGCAAACTCTACGGCGCTGTGAAAACCTCCACCATCATGCGCGGCGTCATAACCAGTATCGATGCTTCCAAAGCCCTTGCCGAACCCGGTGTCAGGGCTGTTGTAACCTATGAAGATGTTCCCACCTGGAGCGACGCTATCTTTGCGTGGGGCCAGGAAGTCGCCGGCGTTGTCGCCGACGACCCCTTCATCGCCGAACGTGCTCTTGACTTGATAGATGTTGAATACGAAGAGCGCCCCGGTGTATTTGACCCGGACGAGGCCATGGCTTCCGGCGCGCCGCTCACCGGCATCCGCCCTGATTCCAACACCCGCCTGGCCACCGACCTGACCCGCGGGGATCCCGATGGAGCCATTGCTGCTGCGCCGGTACAGCTTGAAACCACCTTCGACTATTCAACCACCTACCAGCATGCCACCCTTGAACCCCATCAATCCATCGCATGGTGGGTTGGCGACCAGGTATATATCTGGGCTCCCAGCCAGCACGTTTTCGGTATGAAAAATGGTATCGTCAATGCCCTGGGCATGCCGGCCAACAAGGTTCACGTCTATACCCATTTCACCGGCTGCGGCCATGGGGACAAGACCGGCACCAACACCGGTGAAGTTTCTGCCATCATGTCAAAAAAGGTAAACGGCGCTCCCGTAAACCTGATAAAAACCCGCAAGACAAACATTCTGACCCATTCCCGCCAGTTTTCCATCAAGTCCCAGATCAAGTGGGGCGCTACCCAGGATGGCAAAATCCTTGCAGTGGATGCCAAGTTCTTCGGAAACGGCGGCCGCAACGCCAATGCGCCTATCGGCAACTGCCATTTCGGCTTAAGAACCACCTATAACATACCGGATGCCCGCTTCCAGGTAACCATCATCTCCACCAACAGCCCGCTGACGGGTTACTGGCGCTGCGTCAACGACCCGCCCGGAGCTGTCAACTACGACTCCGCCCTTTACAAGCTGGCAGCCCACTTGGATATGGACCCGTATGAAGTCATCATGAACAACCTGCAGCCCAATGACGCTCCCGACCTCGACCCGCCTAACCGCGTCTGGGGCGGTATCGCCGTCAAGGAAATGTTCGAGTGGCTTCACCAGGAAACCGGCTATGCCAGCAAATGGCACAAGCCGGGTACCAAAACCCTGCCTGACGGGCGCATGCACGGTATCGCCATCACCGGCCACCGCGACTCTCATGGCGCTGTAAACGGCGCTTCCCGCGGTATGATGGTTACCATGACTCCGGATGGCACCTGTTTTGTAAACGTAGGCGGCGCCCGCGGCTGCGAAGGCGGCCCAACCGTCTGCTGTCATATCGTGGCTGAAACCCTCGGTATGAACTACGAAGATGTCAACCTGGGTGAATGGGGCGATACCGATACCAGTATCGACTCCGGTATCCAGGCTGGCTCTGGCTTTACCGGCGGCGCCGGTTCAGCTTCCGTCGGCGCAGCTACTGAAATGCGCGAAAAGCTGTTTGCCCGGGCTATCACCAAGGCAGGCCTGCGCGAAATCGAGGGCATCAAGGTCGAAGACCTGTATGCTGAAAACAGCGAAGTCATCTACCGGCCGGATCCGACAAAGAGAATCACTTACCGGCAGGTTATGGCCGGTACCCCGCCCACCGCTGCCAGCGGCAACGGCTGGGCTTCTACCTTGAGGTCTAAATCCGTCGGCGGTGTGCCGCAAGGTTCTGTATGCAACTCCAACGGCAACGCCTGCACTGCTGCCGAGGTCGCTGTCGACCCCGATACCGGTGCAGTCGAAGTCCTCGGGTTGTGGAATGCTGTCGATACCGGCCGCACCGTTTTCAAACGGGGCACCATCAAGGAAATGAGCACCGGTTGTGAGTTACAGATCTGGCAGGCACTGTTCGCCGGCGATGTCTATGACAAGGCAACCGGCGCTCTCATCGGCAGTGAGTACACCGATTCCATGTACTTCACTCCAAAGGATATTATCGGTGAAAACCTGCACGTAAAGGACTTCGAATCCGACGATGCTGCCGGCCCCTTTGGCGCCCATGGTATTGGCGAGCCCTGCGTAACCAACTACTCGTCCATAATCTGCGCCATCTTCAACGCCACCGGTAAGTGGGTTGACCTGGACAAAGGCCCCTGCACTCCCAACAAAATTCTCAAGAGCCTGGGCAAGGCTTAGGAGGAGCGATAATGAATAAATTTACACACGTGAACGCAACATCAGTTGACGATGCAGTGGCTACCCTGGCCCAGGGCAAAGCAGCCGCGATTGCCGGCGGTACCGACCTTATCACCGTACTCAAAGGCATGGTATCGCCTACTGCGCCTGAAAAATTAGTCAACTTGAAGACCATCTCCGGCCTTGATTATATCAAGGAAGAGAGCGGCATGCTCAAAATCGGCGCCCTCACCACCCTTACCGCCATTGCCAAATCGAGCATTGTCAACAGCAAATACACCGTTCTGGCCCAGGCAGCCAAGGCTGTCGGCAGTCCTGAACTGCGCAACACCGGAACTATCGGCGGCAATATCTGCCAGAAATCCCGCTGCATTTATTTCCGCAACGAACACAATGCCTTCAACTGCCTGCGCAAAAATCCGCAGGGTATGTGCTACGCTATCGCCGGCACCAATACCAAGCACTCCATTTTCGGTGCCGCTGCCGGCTGCGTCGACGTCTGCCCGTCAGACACCGCACCAGCCCTGGTAGCCCTGGGTGCCAGTATTGTTACCAGTAAAAGGACTATTGCTGCAGCCGATTTCTTCGAAGTCAAGGCTGCCGATGAAGGCATCAACGTCCTGGATACCGATGAAATCGTCACCGAAATCCAGGTGCCCGAACCAGCATCCGGCACCAAGAGCGCTTATGTCAAATTTGCTTTCCGCAAATCCATTGACTTCCCGCTGGTCAGCTGTGCTGCTGTTATCTCCGGCAGTGATGCTTCCATAGTTCTGGGCGGCGTATACAACCTCCCCCGCCGGGCTACTGCCGCCGAAGATTCCATCAAGGGTAAAACCATCGATGATGCTTCGGCCACCGCAGCCGGTGATGCCGCCACTAACGGTTCTGCCGCTCTCGGCATGAACAAATACAAGATTCAAATCACCAAAGCCATGACCAAGCGCGCCATACTTGCCTGCAAGTAATCAGGTTGCTCCCAATAAAGAAACCGGGCTGGATGACACAGCCCGGTTTCTTTCTATCTTTCATGTAGTTTTAACGTTATAATATTATAGACATTCTTTTATCTAAATAAAGCAAGACAGCTATTATTAATTGTTGTATAATTAAATCAAGGGAGAATGGATGAGATGAGGATTACAGGCAAGTTCAAACTGCAAAAAAGATACCTCGCTTTCTTTACCCTGGTGCCTCTGCTGGCAGCGACAGCATTGATCAAAGCTCCGTGCCCTGTATGTGAGGGTACTGGCGTAGTCTCCAGCACCGGTATGGAAGAGGTTGAAATCGTCGCCATGCAATACCGTGAAATGACGGTATTTCTGGCAGGATGCGATGCCTACCGCGTTTACCAGTATGAAATAGACCTCGTTTTTGAAAACCACGGCCACGATGATGCCGCCGGTTATGTCAATATGTATCTCATAGACCATACCACTGGTAAACTGCTCGACAGCCAGTTCACCATTGCCGTGGTTCCGGCCCAGGCTTCTATTGAAAATACCTTCACCGTGTACTTCAACATGAGCGCCTTGATAGACAAGCCTGAGATAACCGAAGTGCAGGCCAAAATCCTGTTGGGCAACGTAGAATGCAAGGCCTGCAGCGGCTCCGGCGGAATAGCCTTAAATTCCTGGCCGCTTTACAACGAACTTAAGGATACCTTTATCGAAACCCACCGGGTCGAGCGGCCTTACATGCCTCCTCTGTGGGTAGAAACCGAAGGCCAGGCCGGTGTCGATTACTAGGCACCCCCTAATACTGGCAGGCGCGGTTCAGAAGAGAAAAGGTACAGGTTGTGAAATATAAGAACTGGTTAATTGCCTGTGTACTTGCTGTAATACTTCTTGCGGCTGGTATGTCCTGCAGTTCGAGGGCTGAAACACACACCCAGCCTGCAAACTCCTTAACTGATAGTTCCGAGAACTTAACTACCACCGACCAGGACTGGCACCTTAACGAGTGGGTTATTCACGGCATCGAAACCAGACCGACAGAAGCCTTAGCCGGTGAAGAGGTAGATGTATGGACTAACATCTACAGCGCCAACAACGATTACAGCTTTGCCAGTGCTTTTTTGATTGTAAACGGGCATATAATCGACGGCCGCAATATTATCATCCCCCCGGATGAGGATTACCCGTTCCTGTTCAGTTTCACTCCGGGGCTTCCGGGGAAATACGATATCTGTGTAAGGGTGGTTTGTGAAACAAAAGCAGAGTGCATCGATCCTTTCGATACCGAGGCCTACCTGGTGGATGCATTTACCACCATATCAGTCAGGGCTTAGAAGAGGTGGAGGAAATCCAGCGAGGTTGGCAGCCACAAACCATAGGCTATCAACCCTATAGTCAGCAGCGAAGCCAAACTAAACGCCAGTACTGCTTTCCAGTTTGATCTTTTCATATCCAAACTCCGATCGGAATATTTATTAACCAGCCACCTGTGCAAATTCTGTTTAAACTCAGAACCTGGTTCCGCTTCAATATAAATAAGCTGCATGGTCTCTTCGATAAGATTATTGTCCTTGTTATCAGATATCAAGGCCTAACTCCTAAATTCAAATCACACGGGCTTTCTAGCGTCTTCCATTTCAGATAAACTCATCTTGAGTTCTTCCCTGGCTCGAGAAAGTATCCCTTCTATGGATTTTACACTCTTCCCCATTATAACCGCTATCTCTACCACCGGCATTTTATCAATATATTTCAAAAGCAGCACCTGCCGATAGTGGAGTGGCATGCGTTGCAATAGTTGCTGTAGATAGGTTTTTACCAGGCTGGCCGATTCCAGGTCTACCGGATCAATAAGCGTTTCAAGTATTTGTTCCGAGTCACGCTGGTACTGACCAAAATATTTCCTATCCAGTTTCTTTTTCCGATAATAATCGGCAACTTTTTTATGGGCAATGCTATACAACCAGGTGTAAACTGCACTTCTGCCCTGATAAGACTTCGCCGACTCAATGGCAACAACGAAGATGTCCTGAACAATATCCTGAGCAACCTGTTGATTTCCGTCAACCTGGTTAAAAACAGACCGGTAAATTGAATCAACATAGCTTGTATACAATTCAGCTATCGCTTCGCTGTCCCCCTTCGCAACCCTGTCTATAAGGCCAGGGTTTCCATCATTTGAATCCATTTTTTACCGCCTTGACTAAGCCGGGAAATCGTATTTCCACATGATACCACGGCTGGCGGCGCCTTTCAATGACCTCCTTTTCAATATTTTTTATCTATTCAATTTTTTCTGTACTGTATACATACCGATTGCTATCAGCAGAACTAAAGCGCAAGCCAGGCCGACTATCAGCCACCAGTTTATCCAGATGTCGCTGTTAAAACTCAACGTAAGTCCGTTTACTTCAACGGTATACTGGCCTCGCTTGCTGCCTTCTATGCCAAATCTTACTGTCTTACCCGAACCTGGCTCTAGCACTACCTGCTGGGTTTCAACAGTTTCTCCATCAAGTTTAAGGTATACGTCGAGGGTTCCCGCCTGCCCGCCCTTATTGGTAACGTAAGCTTCCAGCACAGAGTCTTCACCAACCTTGACCACGAAAACAAACGGCTCCCAGAGCTTTGTTACCTGGCGCTGAATGCCGATGAAATTGACGTTCAAGTCGGGTTGTTCAGGAGGTGTTACCTGCCTGATAACAGCCAGCAGGGCATATATGCCGGGCTGCTCCACCTCTCCTGTAAAGTCCCCGACTCCGGCTACCACGTTAGGTTCTTCTTCCATTAACACCCAACCGACTTCAATGCTGTAAAAGTCCATGCTAAGGCTTTCGGTATCCGGGGGAAGTTCGTCGACTGTGTACCCGATCGTCAGTTCCACCTGTTTGGAGAAATTTACATCCGCCGGTTCAAGTGAATAGGCAACTATGGCTTGTGTGCCTTCCTCCAAATCCAGGCTGGGCGCTTCGCTCAGCACCAGAAGGGAGATTATATTGCCCTGCGAATCGGTGCATACGGTACCGGCACTCATAGCCAAAACACTGCGCCCGTCTCCGCTGGGAGCCTGTAAAGGTTCCAGCAGACTACCGTCAGGGCCCATCGGGACCCTGGTAATGACTCCCAGGAAATCCACGGTAAAGAAAAGCTCTTCAGGAACAACAGGCGGGGCTTCCCATGTCTTGGAAGCCGTATCGGTAACCTGGACTGAAGCGCTTGCCCTGACAACAGTGACCCCGCCTTCAGATGAAGTAATAGTTGCCTGGGCTTTCCCGTCCCGGCCGGTTTGCAACTGGGATTCGGTAAAAGCGCCGGGACCGCTTTCGATAACCCAATTGATGGTAACGCCTTCGAGTGGGTTGCCATAGCTATCCATAACCAGAGCAGTCAAGGTATGCGTGGTATCGACCGGATTGATGGCCGTTTCCGGGGTAAGGTCAAGGCTGGCCGGCGGACCGGCTACCCATGTTTTTTCTGCGTCCTGATACAGTTCCCCGCGTAGGATACTGGCTCGTATAATGGATGTGCCGGGTGATGTTGAAATTATTATAGCAGTTGCCCGGCCGTTTTCGTCGGTATAGGTAACCCTGTCTGTAACAAAAGATGAAGGCCCATCCAGAATACTCCAGAAAACCCTTTCGCCGGGTACTGGTATTCCGGAATCATCGTAAACTGTTG
>JAFGLQ010000040.1 GCA_016928015.1 Dehalococcoidaceae bacterium | reverse complement strand
GATGGACACTTCCCTCTTTTTTACCTTTTGTTTAATCCCGGCTCTGGTTAGCTGGTAAATCAAGGCTGCTTACCTTCTCCTTTCCCGGTATTGGGGTCGGCAGTGCGTGCCGGGCAGCCCACTACTGTTGCTCCAGCCGCCACATCCCTGGTTACGACTGCCCCGGCTCCAACTACAGCATTTTCGCCGATGATGAGCCCGGGCAGGATGACGGCATTGGCGCCGATGCGGGCGCCCTTTTTGATATGCACACCCTTAAGCGCCGCTCTTGCTTGCATGTACTTGTCGTTGGTGGTTACCGAACACGGCCCCATGAAGACGTTATCTTCCAGTACGCTGTAAGCCGTTACGTAGGCATTGGTCTGGAGGCTGACGCGTGAACCTATGTTCACATTACCGTCTATTACCACATTGGTACCCACCAGGCTATCACTACCGATGCGGGTGTTTTCCCTTATTAGAATGTTATGGCCGGTCTTTAAGTTGTTGCCTATCACCACATCCGAATAGATGACGGCGCCGGAGCGGATAACGGCACCCGCGCCGATGGTAAGGGTTCCGTTATCCCGGCTGCCCAGGGTAACCCCCGGCTGGATCACGGCATCTTCTCCGATGATGACTTTGCCGACTCTAGTTATATCAGGCACTTCGGATCACCTCGATGATGGTGTTTAAGTCCTCGTGAGTAAGTGAGGGGTGTACCGGCAGGGAAAGCACTCCACCTGAGGCAGTTTCTGCCCGGGGCAGGCAGTCATCATAGCCCAGGTCCCGGTAGAGCGGCTGGTGGTGAATGGGCAGAGGATAGTGAATACCATAGCCAACGCCGTTAGTTTCCAGGTGTTTAGCCAACTGGTCCCTGGTGAGGCTGTAGCCAGCCGTTACCCGAATGGTGTACTGGTGGAACACGTGCTTTCGGTCGGGCAGTATCGCTGGCGGGATGAGGCCGGGTATATTATCCAGGCCCGTGGAGAGCACTCTAGCATTGTTTAATCTGCTTAAGTTAAAATCTTCGAGCCTTTCAAGCTGGCCCAGTCCAATGGCTGCGGCTATTTCGGTCATGCGGGCGTTAAAACCCAGAGCGGTGTGGTAATAGCGCTCGGTTTGACCGTGGTTTCTGAGCATGCGGCACCTTTGGGCAATTTGTTCATCGTTTGTTGCAATCATGCCGCCTTCGCCGGTGGTCATGTTTTTGGTAGGATAGAATGAGAAGCAGCCGGTACCGAATGAACCGGCCTTTGCCCCCTTGTACTCTGCCCCATGGGCCTGGCAGGCATCTTCGATTAAAACCAGGTTATGGCGCTTACATATATCGAGAATGGGGGCAACATCAAACGCCTGGCCGTAGAGGTGAACACCCAGGATAGCCCTGGTACGAGGGGTGATTCTAGCTTCTATCAAGGCGGGGTCGAGATTGAAGCTGACCGGGTTGATATCACAAAACACCGGTTTTGCCCTGCAGTAGAGGATGGCATTGGCTGAGGCGATGAAACTGAAGGGGGTGGTGATAACCTCATCTCCCTCGTCTATGCCGTGGGCAAGCAGTGAGAGGTGAAGGGCGGCGGTACCGCTTGAAACAGCTATGGCATAATCCGTACCAATGTAGCCGGCAAAGGCCTGTTCGAACTGCTCAACCAGCCTACCTTGGGCAAGAGAGCCCGAGAAGAGAATCTCAACTAATAAATTACCAGTGCTCTCATATATTTTTGGTTTAGAGACAGCTAACAAAATGATTCACTGATGCCTTTGATGAGGGTATGTTGTTGAAAATTATGAAGAGATTAGATATAAAAAAACTTAGGTGACTTATAAATATGTTAGTAAAAATAATAGTTCAAGTCAACCCCTGCAAGGGGCTTGAAAATATTAGCCCCCAACCCCTCATTCACGGTATAATAACCCCTTAATTTATCACGCAATTTATTACCAAGGAGTGCTTTAAACAATGGTATGGCTTAAACTGGTTGTCTGCTGCGCCATTATACTTTTTGCCGGCACCAAGCTGGCAAGGTACGGGGATGCCATTTCGGAAAGAACCGGTCTGGGGCGGATGTGGATAGGGCTGGTGCTGATTGCCCTGGTAACCTCCATGCCGGAAATGGTCACCGGGGTAAGCTCGGCGGCGCTGGTAGGGGAGCCGGATTTGGCGCTGGGCAACTTCTGGGGCAGCTGTATGTTCAACCTGGCAATACTGGCACTGCTTGACATAATGCACAGGGGCGGGCCGGTGCTTTCACTTGCCAGCAACAGAAACATTCTGCCGGCAATCATGGGAATCGTGCTTATTACAGTTGCCGGGTCGAGTGTGCTTATAGGGGACGGGGTTACCGGGATATCTCTGGGCTGGATAGGGGTGGTATCCATCGTAATTTTCGCTTTGTACCTTCTCGGCATCCGGCAGATGTTCGTCTTTGACCAGAAGCACCAGCAGCCGGCGGGGGAAGAGCCCAGGCTGTATGACCATCTGAGCGGTTTGAAGATATACGGAACCTTTGCCCTGGCGGCTCTTGCCATCGTCGGCGGCGGTATCTGGCTTTCCCTGATAGGGGATGAGATTTCGGTCACCTACAACCTGAGCGCCAGCTTTGTGGGCAGCCTGTTTCTGGCCATTGGCACCTCTCTGCCCGAACTGGTGGTGGCTCTCACCGCGCTGCGTATGGGCTGTGTGGACCTGGCGGTGGGGGATATCCTGGGCGCCAATATGCTGAACACCGCCAATATTTTTATTACCGACGTGTTTTATTCGAAAGGCCCGCTTCTGGCGGAGGTGTCCTCCAAAAACCTGGTAACCGCCGCGGCCATGGTTATCATGACCCTGGCGGTGATTGCAGGGCTCAGGTTCAAGGCCGGGCGCAAAACCTTCGGCTTTGCCAGCTGGAACGCGCTGGTTATAATCGGCCTCTATATCGCAACTTCCTTTTACCTGTTTTATTTTTAGGGCCGGGCAAGCGCGGTTATTTACTGCCGGGGGCAGGTTTCGCAACGCCGGAGCAGTCAAAAAACGTTTGAATTTTTTGCTTAAAGCTTCCCCTATAAGGTAAAATTAGCGAACGTGCCCCTGTAGCTCAGAGGATAGAGCACCGGCCTCCGGAGCCGGTTGCGAGAGTTCGAGTCTCTCCAGGGGCGTTTTTAATCTCAAATCAGGAGGTCTGCCATAGTTACTAAATTGGATATAACAGGAATCAGGTGGCACGGGCGCGGCGGCCAGGGCGCGGTCACTTCCGCCGAACTCATTGCCCGGGCTGCCATCGCCGGGGGCGGCTACGCCCAGGCTTTTCCAAGTTTTGGCCCGGAAAGGCGCGGCGCGCCGGTGCTGGCTTTCGACCGGATCAGTTCGAGCCCCATCCGCAACCGCGCTGAAGTAACCGAGCCGGATATCGTGGTGGTGCTGGATGCGCGCCTGATGGATGTGGTCAATGTTACCGCAGGCTTGAGCGAAGGCGGCACGCTGATTATAAACACCCGCCTGGCGCCGGAAGAAATAGCGGAGCGTTTCGGTGGCAAGTACCGGGTAGCCACTGTGGATGCCAATACCATTGCCAGGCAGGCGCTGGGAGTACCCATCGTGAACACCACCATGATCGGCGCTCTGCTCAAAGCCAGCGGCGTGTTGAAACCCGAAGAACTGGTCGAACCTCTGAAATACCGGTTCGGGCGGCTGGCCGAAAAAAACGTCAACGCCATGAACCTTGCCTATGAGCAAACCAGGATAAAGGAGTAATACATTGAGCAAACCGGATAATGAACTGACCTGGAGCGATCTCGAAATAGGCGGCATAGTAACCACTCCCGGCAACACCCGCCTCTACCGCAGCGGAGACTGGCGCTCCCAGAAGCCGGAATATGAATTTTCACGCTGTATCAAGTGCGGCCTCTGCGCCCTGTACTGCCCCGAAGGGTGCATCGGCAAGAACGAAGAAGGCTACTTCACGGCAGACCTGTTTTACTGCAAGGGCTGCGGCATCTGCGCCAGGGAATGCCCGGTGTACGTGATCAGCATGGCCGAGGAGACGGAATAATGAGTGAACGCACAGGTATTGAAGTATCGATAGCAATAAGCGAAGCCGTAGCGGCGGCCGATGCCGATGTAATCGCCGCCTACCCGATTACCCCCCAAACCCATATCGTGGAGCACCTGGCCGACCTGGTTGCCAACGGCGAACTGGATGCCGAATACATCCCGGTGGAATCCGAGCATTCCGCCATGAGCGCCTGCCTGGG
>JAFGLQ010000039.1 GCA_016928015.1 Dehalococcoidaceae bacterium | reverse complement strand
CTATTGGCAAAGTGCCCCCGCTGCGCTATTATCTGGATAAATTTATCGCCAACCCCAAAAAGTCCAATATGTACTGGACCCTTACAAATGCTTGCAATTTTGATGCGGGCTGTGCTATATTTAAGCTACAAGCGAATACTTCTTTTAAGTGGGACTCCAAAAAGCCCACTTTTTTATTGTCAAGGAGTTTTAAGGCTGGAGGAAAAGTAAAACGGTATGAAGAGCGACTTCATGCTAGCCATAACACAGCTTTCGGCGGAGAAAAACCTCTCCAGAGAGGTGGTTCTGGGTGCGGTTGAATCGGCCCTGGTTTCAGCCTATCGGAAAAACAACTTTGCTCTTAACCAGAACGTAAGTGTAAAAATAAACCCGTCCACCGGGGAAGTGTCCGTCTGGGCCCAGAAAACGGTGGTCGATAAAGTAACCGACCCCCGCCAGCAAATCAGCCTTGTCGATGCCCGGCGCCTGGATAAAAAGGCATCCATCGATGACGAGTTGATGGTCGAAGATACCCCGAACAATGCTGGCAGGATTGCGGCACAAACTGCCAAACAGGTAATCCTGCAGCGCCTCCATGATGCCGAACATTCAGCGATATATGCTGAATATGCCGACAAAGTTGGCGATATCATAACCGGCACGGTACGCCGTGTAGATTCGCGGCAGGCTTATATCGACCTCGGCAGAGCGGAAGCGATGCTGGCAGGGCAGGACCAGGCTCCGAATGAACGCTATCGCGTCGGGCAGCGGCTCAAGGTTTACCTGGTGGAAGTCGCCGAAACTTCCCGGGGTCCGCAGCTGATAGCTTCAAGGGCCCACTCAGGCCTTTTAAGAAGACTGTTTGAACTGGAAGTGCCGGAGATTTTCAACGGCACTGTTGAAATTAAAAGTATTGCCCGTGAAGCCGGCGCCCGCAGCAAGGTTGCCGTAGCGGCCCGCCAGAGCGGCGTCGACCCGGTAGGATGTTGTGTCGGCCTGCGGGGAATTCGTATTCAGAATATCGTCAACGAACTTAATGGTGAAAAAATCGATGTAATCTCCTGGAACGAGGAGCCGGGTGTGTATATCACCAATGCGCTGAGCCCGGCCCATGTAACTGAAGTAAGAATCAACCGCAATGAAAAGGCGGCTGAAGTTGTTATTCCGGATAAGCAGCTGTCACTGGCCATTGGCAAGGAAGGCCAGAATGTAAGGCTGGCAGTCAAGCTTACCGGATGGAAAATCGATATCAAGAGTCAGACACAGGCGGAAGAAGAAAGGGCTGAATATGAAGCCAGGCGCGCCGTCCAGGCGGCTCAAGAGGCTGAAGAAGCGCTGGCGCGGGGCATCGAAGAAGCAGAAACCCCACAGGCGGTTGAAGAAGTTGTTGAAGAAACTGTGGAATTGCTGCCTGTTACCGGTTCGGAGGCGGAGGAAACTGTAGAAAAAGCCGGACCTCGTCCTTCCTTAAGGTTTGCTGAAGATGTTCTGATTCCACCTCCCGCCAAGCCGGAGCCCAAGAAAAAGAAGAAGAAATCAACGCGGCGTGAGCAAGCTGAAGACGGCATCCGTTTGAGGCGGCAGAAGCGCGATGTAATGCTTGCTGAAGATGAGGATGAGTACTTCTAAACATGTACCGGAGCGCACCTGTATTGCCTGTCGCCGGGTAGCCCCGAAGCGTGACCTGATACGCATAGTGGCTTCTCCGGAAGGAGTGATGGTGGATGAGGCCGGACGGAAGAAAGGCCGTGGCGCATATATTTGCCCTTCCATCGAATGCTGGGAGGAAGCTGCGAGAAAAGACAGGCTCGCACATGCGCTGCGTACTCGTCTTGCCCAGGTGGAGAAGGAAAACATTTGCCAGTATATAGATAAGTTAAAGGGGAGTGTTTAAGAATTGGCACTGGCTAACGAATCAAACAGCAAAAAAGAAAACACGGCGCTGGAACTGCCTCGCGCTCTTAGTGTCAGGCAGCTGGCGGAAGCATTGAAAGTGACTCCGGTTGAAATCATCAAAGAACTGATGCGTCGCGGCATAATGGCCAACATCAACCAGGTGATCGATTACGAAGTCGCTTCCGCGGTATGCAACGAGCTTGGGGTCGAAACCCGGCCTCAACCCATTTCTTCTCAGGCCGCCAGTGTTATCAGTGAAATTAAAAGACAGCAGAAAATCATTGGCGAAGGGGCCGGTTTAAAACCCCGGCCGCCGGTGGTGACCATAATGGGCCATGTTGACCATGGCAAAACCCGCCTGCTGGATGCAATTCGCAAAGCCAATGTGATGGATAGTGAAGCCGGGGGTATTACCCAGCATATAGGCGCTTACCAGGTAAAGGTCAACGAACAAAAAATCACCTTTTTGGATACACCCGGGCATGAAGCCTTCACCGCTATGAGAGCCAGGGGAGCCCGGGTTACCGATATCACTGTGCTGGTTGTCGCTGCTGATGACGGGGTTATGCCGCAAACTCTTGAGGCAATCGATCATGCAAAGGCCGCTGGGGTACCTATTATTGTGGCGGTTAATAAAATCGACAAGGTGGGCTCCAACCCGGATCATGTAAAGCAGCAGCTTGCCGAAGCCGGTTTATTGTGTGAAGAATGGGGCGGTGATACTATCTGCGTGCATACTTCGGCCATGAGCGGAGTCGGTATTACCGAATTACTCGAGAGTATCCTGCTGGTGTCCGAGATGGAAGAACTCAAGGCGGACCCGACATTACTTGCCCGCGGGGTGGTGGTAGAGGCCAGACTGGATAAGAACCGGGGTCCAATGGCGACTGTCCTGGTTCATGACGGCACGCTGAGGCTTGAAGATAATGTTGCCGCCGGCACTACATGGGGCCGCGTCCGGGCGATGTTTGACAGCAGCGGCCGCCGGATGCGAAAGGCTAATCCTTCCACTCCGGTTGCCATTCTCGGCTTGCATGACATTCCCGAAGTGGGTGACCCGGTAGTAGCCTTCAACAGTGAGCAGGAAGCGCGGGCTTTTGTGCAGCATCGTCTGAATGAGGCCAGGCGGGAATCGCAGGCGGTAAGTCTTTCCAGCGTTTATGATCAGATTAAAGAAGGCGAAATCAAGGAACTGGGCATCGTGCTCAAGGTCGATGTTCAGGGCAGTCTTGAACCGGTAAGAAATTCTCTCGAAAAGTTGAGCACGGATAAGGTAAGGGTAACTATCATACGCGCCGGTACCGGCAATGTGACCGAAAGCGACGTCATGCTGGCGGTTGCCAGCAAGGGGCTTGTTATAGCCTTCAATACCGGCATTGAAGCCGGCGCTCAAAAACTTGCCGATGCGGAAAATATCGATATTCGGTTGTATCGCATTATTTACGAACTGATTGAAGACGTGGAGAAAGCCTTGAAAGGTTTACTGGCTCCAATGATGGTTGAGGTGGTAGAAGGCATTTGCGAAGTTCGTGCTGTGTTTCCGAGCGGGAAAAAGGCTAAAATTGCAGGTGTGTATGTTACCGAAGGCACCGTTACCCGGGATGTTTCTGCCAGAATCAAGCGGGATAACAATGTCATTGCGCAGACGGTTGTCACAGGCTTGAAACGCTTTAAAGATGATGTGAGAAATGTCCCCGCAGGATATGAGTGCGGTGTAGACCTGAAGGATTTCAACGATATTCATGTCGGTGATATAATCGAGCTTTTCCGTAAACAAAAAGTTAAGTAGGTGTAACCATGTCACGGCGCATTGAGCGGATAAACAGTCTTATCCGCCAGGAAATATCTGATTTACTCTTGCGCGAACTTAAAGATCCCCGGCTGGACAATTTTGTTTCCATTGTCCGGGTGGATACTGCCGGCGACTTGAGCAACGCGCGTGTTTATGTAAGTTTTATGGGCCCGCCTGAAACCAGGGCTGAAACCATGACGGCTTTACGGGCCGCTTCCCGTTTCATAAAGGGCGAACTGATGAAACGCATTCGCATCCGCACCATTCCCGAAATCGACTTTCGGGAGGATGACTCCATAGCCAGGGCCGCCAGGATTATCGCCAAACTGAATGACATCAAGCAAGAGGAACTGCCCTAAATTGGATGGAATCCTCAATCTGAACAAACCGGCCGGCATCACTTCCTTTCAGGCTGTGGCCAGAGTTAAAAGAGCATCCGGCAATGAAAAAACCGGCCACGGAGGAACCCTCGACCCCTTTGCTACGGGCGTGCTGCCGGTATTACTGGGCAAAGCGAACCGGCTTTCTGAGTATTTGCTGAAATTTCCCAAGACATACCGGGCAATCGTTTTGCTGGGCACAGAAACCGATACCCTGGATATTACCGGCAGAGTTACGAACGGATGCAGTTATGATTACATCTCTCAGGCTGAGGTAGAAGCGGTCATTCCCCGTTTTATTGGCAGAATCAGCCAGAAACCACCCCTTTACAGCGCCCTGAAAGTTAAAGGACGCCGCCTTTATGAACTGGCCCGTGAGGGCCTGTGCCCCGAGGTCGAACCACGAAACGTCGACATATACAGTATAAGGCTGATCCGGTTTCAACCGCCTGAACTTGCTATCGAAATACAATGTGGACGCGGTACTTACATACGCTCACTGGCACGTGATCTGGGAAAGGCTCTGGGAAGCTGCGGGTGCCTGGGCGAACTGACCCGGACGTCTTACGGTCCGTTCGAATTGAGCCGGGCTGTCAGCCTGGAGGACATCAATGGAGCAAACGGCTCTTTTGTTCTTGAGAAGAGTATTTCCTCTATGGATGTAATTCTGCAAGACGTCCCGTCGGTTACGCTGGACTGCCGGCAGGCGCAAATGATAAGCCACGGCTCTGAAATACAATTGGCGGGAGAGGAATCCGGCAGCGATGTGTATCGCGCATACGATACCGGCGGCCGATTGATGGCTCTGCTGGCTCCGTCAGGCGATGAAGGGTATTACAAACCTGAAAAAGTGTTTGTTACAGCGCTCTCACCTTGACAACTTGAGCCCAAATAGCTATATTGCATAGGTTGTAAAAGACATTAAATAAACTTTACATAAAATGAAAGGGGAAAAAAGTGGGTAGTATTAATGTCGCCATCATCGGCGTCGGTAATTGTGCGTCTTCTCTGGTGCAGGGTGTTCAGTATTACAAGAAAGCCAGAGAGGGTGAATTCGTTCCGGGGTTAATGCATGTAAATCTGGGTGGTTACCATATCAGCGATTTGAACTTTGTAGCCGCTTTCGATATTGATAAGAACAAGGTCGGCAAGGACCTGAGCAAGGCTATAGCCGCACCGCCCAACAATACCATGAAGTTCTGCGATGTGCCTCAACTGGGAGTCAAGGTCGACCGCGGCATGACCCATGACGGACTTGGCAAATACCTGTCTCAGATCATCGAAAAGGCGCCCGGGCCTACAGCCGATATCGTCAAGATTTTGAAAGAAACCAATACGCATGTCGTCATCAACTACCTGCCGGTCGGCAGTGAGATGGCCACCAAGTGGTATGTGGAACAAATCCTTGAAGCTGGCTGCGGCCTGGTCAACTGCATACCCGTGTTTATCGCCCGGGAGAAGTACTGGCAGCAGCGTTTCGTTTCCAAGGGCTTGCCGGTAATCGGGGACGATATCAAGTCCCAGGTTGGGGCCACCATTGTTCACCGGGTTCTCACCCGCCTCTTTGCCGACCGCGGCGTCAGGATGGAGCGCACTTACCAGCTCAATTTCGGCGGCAACACCGATTTCATGAACATGCTGGAACGCGAGAGGCTCGAGTCCAAGAAAATATCCAAGACCGGGGCGGTAACCAGCCAGCTCGATTACAAACTTGATCCCAGCGATGTCCATGTCGGTCCCAGCGACTATGTTCCCTGGCTGCTAGACAGGAAATTCTGCCATATCCGCATGGAAGGGCGCTCGTTCGGCGATGCTCCCCTCAACCTGGAATGCAAGCTCGAGGTCTGGGACAGCCCCAACTCGGCGGGTGTGGTGATCGATGCCGTTCGCTGCTGTAAACTGGCCCTGGACCGGGGCTTGAAGGGCGCCATCGAAGCTCCTTCTTCATATTTTATGAAATCACCTCCGGTGCAGTTTACCGATGATGTGGCTCACCGCCTGGTGGAGGATTATATTGCCGATACCACTTCCTGCCCGCAACCGGCCGAACAGCCTGCTGCTGAAGAAAAGTAATTACGGCTTTTCTTTGTACGAAGGAGCTCGGGGGCGGGTGTTGCGGCAATGAAAATTGCGCTGGTTTCACCGTATGATTTTGCTCATCCCGGCGGGGTAGTCAATCACATCCTGGCGCTGGACAAGCAGTTTTGCGCTATGGGTCATGAAGTGAGGATTATCGCGCCCGCATCCGAGGCGCCTGTGTTTACCCAGATCAAGGGCAGGTTTATTCAAATCGGCAAGCCCCGTTCGGTGCCGATATCAGGTTCGATTGCCCGTATCTGCCTTTCGGTGCGCCTGGCAAAGGATATCAAAAGAGCCCTTGAAGCGGAAAAATTCGATATCGTGCATCTGCATGAGCCTTTCATGCCGATGCTGTGCAGTGCTACCTTACGGTTTTCCCCTACGGTGAACGTGGGTACATTTCATGCGCTTGGCGGCCGCCCGGGTTATTATATCAGCTGGCCGCTGTTTTACTACATCATGCGCTACCGGAACCGGAAACTTCACGGTCATATAGCCGTATCCAAACCGGCTTACCAGTATGCCTTCAAACATGTACCCGGCGACTATCAGATTATACCCAACGGCATAGACCTGGAGCATTTTCATCCCGGAGTGCCCGCCGTCGAGCGCTTCAGGGATGGCATGATAAACATACTGTTTGTCGGGCGCATGGAAAAGCGAAAAGGGCTGGATTATTTAATTCGGGCATACGCAAAACTTAAAGCGGAAAATACTGCGGTGCGCCTTATCGTTGTCGGGCCCGGCAAGGTTCTGCGGCGCCGTTATGAAAAAATGGTTAAAAAACAGGCTATCCAGGATGTCGAATTTGTCGGGCGGGTTTCCTACGATGAACTGCCGATGTATTACAAAACGGCCGATATTTACTGCAGTCCGGCTACCGGCAGGGAAAGTTTCGGCATTGTATTACTCGAAGCCATGGCTTTGGGAAAGCCGATTGTGGCTTCCCGGATCGAAGGCTATCGCCAAGTGGTAACAGATGGCGGGGAAGGCCTGCTGGTGGCGCCTAAAAATGTGGACGAACTCTCCGCTGCTCTGAAAAAGCTGGCGGGAGATGAAAATCTCAGACAATCGATGGGCAGCCGCGGGCTTATCACCGCTGCCAGATATGACTGGAAGCTGGTGGCATGCCGTATCGAAGAATTATACCACAAGGCCATGCAAAACCATTCGAAACGAACTAAGGCCGGCTCAGCCAGACCGGTGAAACAACAAGGAGATTAATGCCAGATACAACAAGACCGCCGAAGCTGGAGGTTTTCAGAAGAAGGTTGTCCGGAGCCATAGCCGCGCCGGGTGTCAGGATACTGTCGAGGATGGGTATCACGCCGAACATGGTAACCTGGTTCGGGTTTGTGCTTGCCGTAGCAGCTGCCGGGCTGGTGGCGGCCGGGCGTCCCACAGCCGGGGGTATAATGGTTCTGGTGGGTGGGGCCCTCGACATGTTTGATGGCGCGCTGGCCCGTTATACCGGCAAGGTAAGCCGGTTTGGGGCCGTACTGGATTCGACCCTGGACCGCGCCAGCGAAGGTGTATTGCTGATAGCGCTGGCGTTTGTTCTGGCCGGCCAGTCCTCGGTTTCCGGTGTTACCCTGGTGGCGGTGGTCATGCTGTTTTCGTTCCTGGTCAGTTATATCCGGTCCCGGGCGGAAAGCATCGGGCTGGAACTGAAGGACGGATTTTTTACCCGTGCCGAAAGGGTGATCGTAATTGCCCTCGGCATAATATTCAACCAGGTTATTATCGCTTTAGCAATCGTGGCATTCTTTAGTATAATAACAGCGGTTCAAAGGCTCGCCCTGGTATGGCTTAAGACCAGGGCAGGTTAGCTCTGATAAACTCCAGAAGAATGTTTACCGGGGCGGGAGTATGTTTGTTTAAACGCAAAATGCATACAAGGAGTAGGTTATGCCGGTCATAGCTATTATAGGAGCTCAGTGGGGGGACGAAGGCAAGGGCAAAGTGGTTGACATGCTGGCGGAGAAATCATCCGTAGTCGTACGCTTCGCCGGGGGTGACAATGCCGGCCATACCGTGATAAATCCCCGGGGCCATTTTAAACTGCATCTGATACCTTCTGGCATATTTTACCCTGAAGTAACCTGCGTAATCGGCAACGGCGTAGTGTTAAACCCGGCCTCGTTGATAAAGGAAATCAATCAGCTTGCCGCAAACAGCATCGATACTTCCCGGCTGGTAATCAGCGACAGGGCTCACCTGATAATGCCGTACCACCGGCTGCTGGATGAACTGGAAGAAAAGGCAAGAGGAAAAAAGGCCATCGGCACCACCCTCAGGGGTATAGGCCCGGCCTTTACCGATAAGGTGGCCCGGATGGGTATACGAGCGGCAGATTTACTGGACAAGCGGACTCTGCGCCAGCGGTTGAAAACCGTACTGGAAAACAAGAACATGATACTTGAGCGCGTTTACGGGGTGGACCCTCTGTCGGTTGACGACATGTACCGGGAATACGCCGGCTATGCCGATATATTGAGACCTAATATAAAAGATTCCGTGGAACTGATAGGGGCCGCTCTGGACAGGGGCGAAGTTGTTTTGCTGGAAGGGGCACAGGGAGCCATGCTGGATATCGATTTCGGAACATACCCTTTCGCCACTTCATCCTCGCCGCTTTCGGGCAATGCCAGCCTCGGCAGCGGGATTGCACCCAACCGCATCGACCGCATCCTGGGTGTATACAAGGCATACTGCACCCGCGTGGGCAGCGGGCCTTTGCCCACCGAACTGCACGATGAAATGGGCCACCGGATCCGTGAACAGGCCCAGGAATACGGCACTACTACCGGCAGAGCCCGGCGCTGCGGCTGGTTCGATGGAGTGGCCGCCCGCCACAGCGCCCGTATCAATGGATTTACCGGCGCTGTGATCACCCGCCTGGATGTTTTCGACGGGTTTCCCAGCCTTAAGGTCTGTGTTGCTTACCGCATAGGAGACAGGCAGATCAACCGTTTTCCATCCAGTATCAGCGAACTGCAGAAATGCGAGCCAGTATATGAGGAAATGCCGGGTTGGCTGGCCGATACGACCACCGTTCGCCGGTGGCAAGACCTGCCGGCCGAAGCCAAAAATTACATCGAAAAGCTTTCAAGCCTGATGGGCTGCTGTGTGAACTATGCCTGCATAGGTCCCGAAAGAGCTCAGACTATAGAAGTGAACCCGTTATTCTAGGGCAGCGGCAAATCTATGCGAGCGTTTTGCAATACTCCGCGGATAATCGAGGCTGATTTGTCGTCAGGTTCCACCAATGGCAGGCGCGGTTTGCCGACCTCGAAACCCAGGTAGTTCAGGGCATATTTCAACGGGCAGGGATTGGCGGTGATGAACATATTCTTAAAAAGCGGCATCAGCGAGTTGTGGATGGCGGCTGCCCGGTCCAGCTTACCTTCAAGATAGCTTTCGAGCATTTCTTTAATTTGCCTGCCAGCCAGGTGTGAGACGACGCTGATTACACCATAAGCGCCGATAGCCATCAAGGGAAGGGTATCACTGTCATTGCCGCTCCAGACCTTAAAACCGGGTTCTGCACAACTGATAATTTTGGAAATTTCCTCGAAATTGCCGCTGGCCTCCTTGGTGCCGATAATGTTGTCGATATGACTCAAGCGAATGGTGGTTTCCGCCGTAAGGCTGGCTACAGTGCGCGAAGGCACGTTGTAAAGAATGCAGGGCAGGGAAGTGGAAGCGGCTATAGTTTTAAAATGCTGGTACAGGCCTTCCTGCGAGGGTTTATTGTAATAGGGTACCACCAGCAGGCACGCGTCTACGCCGATCTCCTCCGCCTGCCGGGTGGCTTCGATCGCTTCTGCAGTTGCATTGGAACCGGTTCCGGCTATCACCGAGCCGCGGCCGCCTATTGTTTTTTTGATTTCAGCAAACAGCTTGAGTTCTTCGGAGCGCACCAGCGTCGGCGATTCCCCGGTGGTGCCCACCACCACCACTCCGTCAGAGCCGGAGTCCATCAGCTTGACCGCAAGCTTTTTGGCCTGTTCATAGTCCACGGATCCGTCTGCTTTCATCGGAGTGATCATGGCGGTTATCAATCTGCCCAGGTCTTTCATGATTAACTGTCCTCCTCTGTCCGGGTTACCCACCCCTGCTGAATCATCACCTCGGCAATCTGAACAGCGTTCAAGGCGGCTCCCTTTCGAATGTTGTCGGCTACTATCCACATTACCAGTCCGTTTGCCGTGGATGCGTCGCGGCGGATGCGCCCCACATAGACATCATCCGTGCCGGCAGCTGAAACAGGCTGCGGATAAAGGCTTACCGAGGGCTCGTCCAGAACTTTAACGCCGGGTGACCCGGCCAGTATCCTGCGGGCGTCATCCGGTGATACAGGATTGGTGAATTCGACATTTACCGCTTCGCTGTGGGCACCGAATACAGGCACCCTGGCACAGGTGGCTGAAACAGCGATATCCGGAGCGTGCATGATCTTGCGCGTTTCTTCCACCATCTTCCACTCTTCCCGGGTATAGTCGTTGTCCAGGAATACGTCGATTTCCGGAAGTATGTTGAAGGCTATCTGGTGGGGGTATACATGCGGAATGACCTCTTTATTTTCCAGGACCAGGCGGGCCTGATTTTCGAGTTCGGTTATGGCGGCTTTGCCGGTACCGGAAACGGACTGGAAGGTGGTTGCCACAATCCGTCTGATCGGGTTAACTTTATGCAGCGGCCACAGGGCCACCACCATCTGGATGGTGGAGCAGTTGGGATTGGCTATTATACCGGAATGCTTCTTAATATCTTCTGGATTAATTTCGGGAACTACCAGCGGCACTTTGCTATCCATGCGAAAGGCGGCGCTGTTGTCTATAACGACCGCACCCTGCCTGGCGGCTATGGGGGCAAAGTAGCGGCTGATATCGGAACCGGCTGAAAAAAGGGCTATTTCGATATTTTCAAATGAATGGGCGCAGGCTTCCTCGACGAGTATTTCCGAACCTCTGAAGGCCAGCTTGCCCCCGGCAGAACGGTCCGAAGCCAGCAGCTTTAGCTCCCCGACCGGGAAATTGCGCTGCTCCAGGATATTGATAAACTGCTGGCCGACCAGGCCGGTGGCGCCGAGAATGGCTACTTTGTATTGTTTGGATGCCGGGTTTTGCACATCGCCTCCTATAAACCCATCAGTTTATCAAGGCCGAAAACCATCTCCTTCAAGTTTACGACCCTGTGAAGCGCCATTATAACACCTGGCATATAACATTCTCTACTGATGGCGTCATGGGTGATGGACAGGGTCTGGCCGGGAGCGCCGAAGAGTACTTCCTGGCGCGCCAGTATTCCCGGCAGGCGGATGGAATGAATATGCATGCCGCCACTGGCAAGGCCGCGGCTGGTCATGCCGGGGGTTTTGTCCGGGTTGGAAAAAGGCCTGTCGCGGTTTTCCTGCATGCCCCTGGCAGTGGCAAGCGCCGTACCGGAAGGGGCATCGGCCTTTTTGTCATGGTGGAGTTCTATTATTTCGGCGTTGTCGAAGTAGCCGGAGGCGATTTGAGCCAGGTGCATCATCAGCACCGAGCCTATGGCAAAATTGGAGGCAACGATAACACCGGTGCGGTGCTTTGCCGAAAGCGTTTTTACCTCTTCAAGTGAATCGCTGTCCATGCCGGTGGTACCGCTTACCAGGCAGATGCCGCGGGGCAGGATATACCTGGCCAGCCCCAGAAAACCGTCTGCCAGGGAAAAATCCACCACCACGCGGGCAGGGTGGGCTTCAACGGCTCTGGCGATGCTGTCATAAACCGGTACCGATGCGCCGCTTCCGGGCAGGGCAACGCTGGCGCATCTGGTATCAGCCCCGGCAACGACCCTCATCCCCGGTTCAAGGGAGACGGCATTGATCACTGTCTGCCCCATCTTGCCCAGGGCGCCGTGGACTATGACATCTATGCCTTCCATGGATAGCCTCTTAGCGCTTGAAGCCGCCGGGGTGGTGGGGGCGGTCATTCGGCCGGCGGTCGCGGAATTTATCCGGGCGGGGTCCGGACTGGCCGTCCTGTTTTTCGGCAGCACCCGGCAGCAGTGCCCGGCGGGAAAGGTTAATCCTTCCCTGGGAGTCTATATCGGTAACTTTTACGGTGATTTCATCACCGGATTTAACAATATCTTCAACTTTATCCACCCGGTAATCAGCCAGTTCGCTGATATGCACCAGGCCTTCCTTGCCGGGCAGTATTTCAACAAAGGCGCCGAAGTTCATCAGCCGGGTGACCTTGCCTGTATAAATGGTGCCGACCTCGACCTCGCGGGTAAGGTCGGTAATCATGCCGATGGCCTTGCGGGCGGATTCTTCGCTGGTGGCGCCCACGAATACAGAGCCGTCATCCTCGATGTCGACAGTAGCCCCACTGGCTTCGATGATGCTTCGAATCATCTTGCCGCCGGGACCGATGACCGCGCCGATTTTTTCCGGATTAATACTGATTTTATACATTCTGGGAGCATACGGGCTCAGTTCACTGCGGGACTGGGCCAGCGCAGCCTTCATGACTTCCAGAATATTCAGGCGAGCTTCCCTTGCCTGAGCAACGGTGCCTTCCACGATTTCAAGGCTGAGGCCTTTTATTTTCATGTCCATCTGTACGGCGGTGATGCCTTTGGCAGTACCGGCTACCTTGAAATCCATATCCCCCAGGTGGTCTTCCATGCCTTCGATGTCGGTAAGCAGGGCAAAGCGCCCGTTATCCCCGGTAACCAGGCCGATGGATATACCGGCAACCGGGGCTTTGATGGGCACGCCGGCATCCATCAGCGCCAGCGTG
>JAFGLQ010000038.1 GCA_016928015.1 Dehalococcoidaceae bacterium | reverse complement strand
CTATTGGCAAAGTGCCCCCGCTGCGCTATTATCTGGATAAATTTATCGCCAACCCCAAAAAGTCCAATATGTACTGGACCCTTACAAGTTATTGACAAAGCAATACTTGTCGATTAAAATACATCCTACTTGATTATTATCTAGCCTAGTTGTTTTACGAAGGGAGACTCAAGCTTGAAACTTAAAATTGCGTTTGTTGGAATCATCCTGGTAACAATGTTTTCGGCCATCCCCGTAAGTGCCGCCGGCTTTCCTCTATCGGGCTCAAGCCCTGAAATTGAAAAAGCTGTTTCGTATTTAAAGGGCATTCAGAAAGAAGACGGCAGCGTCGGCAGTTATAGTGACAGTGCCTGGGTTGCCATTGCTTTGTCGGCAGCGGGAATAGATCCTGCCGGATGGGGAAACCCTTCCATAATGGATTACCTGAAAAGTAACCCCGATGAACTGATCGGGTCATTCAACCTTCCGGCAGATCTTGCCAGAAATATTCTGGCTATAGTGGCTGGCGGCCAGGATCCTTATTCTTTCGGTAACGGAAACGATATTGTACCCGGCGGAAACTATATCGCAGCATTGCTTGATACCTATGATGGCTCTCAGTTCGGAATAGCCGACAGCATCAATGAAGATTGCTGGTCTATAATTGCATTATCAGGCGCCGGCTATACATCCGAAGATGAAATATTAATAAATACATCTGATTTCATAAAGGCAAACCAGGGGGTCGATAACGGATGGTCCTGGGCCGCTCCGCTTAACGAGTACTATTATGAAAGCGACCCCGATAACACGGCTGCTGCCATCATGGCCCTCACTTGCGCTGGTGAAGCCGCCAGCAGTACATATATTGCATCCGGACTTGATTATCTGAAAGGCGTTCAGCAGAGTTCCGGCGGGTTCAGCTCATACGGGGTTGAAAACACCGGCTCTACTGCCTGGGTTATAAGCGCTTTAAATTCTATAGGTGAAAATCCTCTCGAATGGAAGGTTGCACAAAACAATCCGGTTGCATATTTAATCAGCATGCAAGCCGGTGACGGTTCCTTCAAATTTGCCTCCCCTTTGCCGGAAGGATATTTTCCCATGCCCGAAAAAATGACAGGCGACTCAATTATTGCCTTGACAGGTTCGAGCTACCCCGTAACAACAGAAAACAGCGCCAGCACCTGGCTCTGGCTGCTGCTGGGGGTATTACTGGTGGCTATGATCATTTTTCTATGGAACCGCACTGCAAGAAAGTGATAAAACGCGTTGTTATTGCAGGTTTTGCAGTAGCCGTTCTGTTTACAATTTTGGGCGGATGCACCGGCAATAATCCTGCTTCAACCGGCACAAACCCTGGCTTCAGCGCCGCTCCAATTAATGCCAGACTGGTAGTCAGCCGCGATTTCGGCCGGACTGTCATACTGGATACCGTTGTCGAAATTGACGATGGCACCACTGCGCTGGAGGCTCTGGCGCAGAATGCCGTCGTGGAGACAGCTTATGGAGGAGGTTTTGTAAAATCCATAGAAGGGATCACCAGCGGTTACATGAGTCAGCCCGTAACCCGTAAAGACTGGTTTTTATATGTAAACGGTATTTTGACCAACACGGGCGGGCTGGCTTACCGGATCAACAGCGGAGATACCATCCACTGGTATTACCGGGATTGGACTTTCCGGCAATCAGTAAGTTCTATCATCGGCGATTTTCCCGAACCGTTCTTTCACGGCTTCAACGGTCAAACAGCCCCCAATCTGGTTTTATACCAGGAGGGCATGGAGGCGCTTGCCGGCAGGCTTGTCTCGTTACTGGATTCAGCTACTGTCCCGGGTACCGTTAAGAAAGATTTCATCTCTGTTACGAGCGATGAAATGCAGAACAGCAACCTGATATTAATCGGGGACCGGCATTTCGAACCCATTTTTGAAATCAATGACCTGTGGAATCGCCTGGGGCTTTTTTGCAAATTCAATGATGGCATTGCCGAAGTATACGGCTACGATGGAAAGTTAACCAGCACTTACACTTCCGGTGCAGGCATAATTGTTGCCATGCAGAACCCTTTTAACCCTAAGGGTACCGGGGTTTGTGAAAACGTGTGCTGGGTTGTATCAGGTACCGACCTGGAAGGAATAACCTCCGCTGTAGATTTGATTTCGACGGCGCCTGACAGCATTAAATACATGGCTGGTGCGATTATATATAACGGCACCGTCCTTCCCCTGCCTCACTGATATTTGTTTTCTGTTTTCCGGGTCAATTGACACTGATTTTAAACCCTGTTATTCTTGCCTGAGGATAAAACATATGAGCTGCTCTATCACACTCAAACAAAAAGGTTACCGGCTAACGCCTCAGCGCCGGCTGATCCTGGATATTCTTCACTCCGAAAACAGCCATTTGAGAGCCGATGATATTTATGAGCGTATCAAACACCAGTTGAATGGTGTAAATATCTCCACTGTTTACCGGACACTGGATCTTTTGGAAAACCTCGGACTGGTTATCAGAACCGAATACGAAAACGGGCATATTTACCATCATGCGGAGGAAAGCCATCACCATCATCTGGTATGCCTCAAATGCGGCCGTATTCAGGAATGCTCGGAAACAATACTGGCTCCGCTCGGAACAAAGTTAATGCGTGAATATGGCTTTGAAGCTGATTTGAGCCACCAGGTTATCAACGGCACCTGCTCCGGTTGCCGTAAGGCCGCCACATAACATCACCGGTTTACAGGCAGTCCAGCCATTCGCTGAGTATTGCAACGCCTTCTTCGCCGGCATCCAGCGGCTGCTTTTGCCGGCTGGAGTCCCGGTAAACTGTGACTCCTTTTAAACCTTTCCGATAGGCTTCCAGATATATTCTGGCTACTTCCTGCCTGGTAGCCCCGGCAGGTAAATTCACTGTCTTGGATACAGCATTATCGGTATGGTTCTGGAGGGTTGCCTGCATTTGCAGATGCCATTCAGGATTAATATCCAGCGCAGTCACAAAAATTCTTTTCATGCTGTCAGGTATTGATTTGTTCTTATGTATGCTTTCGCCTTTAATCATCCGGGTAGCCAGGTCACGGCTGAACACTCCGTTTCGCAAGGCAGCCGTGTAGAACTGGGGATTGACTTCAAGCAAATGCCTTCCGTTTTGTATTCTTCTCAAGTACAGCAAACGATAGACCGGCTCGATGCCGGCAGAGCATCCCGCCAGCAGTGAAAGGGTGCCGGTAGGAGCTATGGTAGTCAGGGAAGCGTTGCGTCTTGGCTGAACGCCACCGCTCAGCCTGATAGCCGGAAAGGCTCCCTTTTCCACAGCGATTTGCTGCGAATATTCATAAGCTCTGGTCTGTATATATCGCATCAGCGCATCTGCGGTGGATATGGCTTCACAGGAGTTGTAAGCCACTCCCAACTCGTAAAACATGCTGGCAAGGCCCATTATCCCCAGTCCTATTTTGCGTGTCTGTTTGGATATCCTTTGGGCTTGTTCAGTCGGATAGCTGGATGTCTCAAGAGCGTTATCAAGCATCCTGACCCCGATGCCCACTGTTGTGTCCAGTTTTTTCCAGTCAATTACCGGTTGCCCATCCGGTCCGTTTTTGAGCATACGGGCCAGGTTGACGGAACCCAGAAAACAGCCCTCATGCGCCAGCATCATGTGTTCTCCGCAACCGCTGACAGTTTCTATTCTACCCAGGTGAGGCGTCGGGTTGGATTTTTGTATACGGTCGAAAAATATAATCCCCGGGTCACCGTTTTTCCATGATGATTCAATGATAGCTTCGAAAATATTACCTGCCGGTAAACTGGTTGTTACTGTACCGTCGGATGGGTCTACCAGGTTAAAATCTTCTCCTTGAGCAAGCGCCTGCATAAATTCATCGTTTAGAGCCACCGAGAGGTAAAAATTGTTTAGCTTATCCGGTTCTTCCTTGGCTCGAATAAATTCAAAAATACCGGGGTGATTCACATTTAATATCGCCGTATTGCAGCCGCAGCGTATACCCCCTTGACGCGTACACAATAACTGCCTTGAAAATTCACCCAGCAGGCGGATCAGGAGTGGTTCCGAATGCCTGCCCGTATTACTATCAGCCGGGATTTGTGAAAATGAAAAGGCTGTTCCGGATCCCCGCTGGTGTATCAGTTTGGCATTTTCAAGCGCTTCCAGCGCACTGTCAAGGTTATTTCCTACAGGAACACAAAAGCAGGCTGCATTTTGACGCGAAAACCTGCCTGCATTTAATAAGACGGGGGAATTGGGCAAAAACTCCGAGGCTTTCATTGCCAGCAAGAATTTTTGTTGCCAGTACTTGCCGGCAGCAGGTCCGCCATATTGGATTTCGTTCTCAGCCAGTTTTGCTGCTACCCGCCGGTAAAGCAACGCCTGCGTTTCGCCCGCTTCATTGTCCAGGTAACGCTTACTCAGCAGGTAGCCGGCATTATCTTCAGCCAGAATTACTGCTGCCAGTTGCTTTCGGCGGTCGTTTTCCGGTTGCATATTAATAGACTCTGATTACCTTTTCGCCGATACGTTTCATCTCCAGGGTCAGGCAGTTTACCTTTTGTAAATAGGCCCTTGCCCTTTCGGCAGCAGCCTCGACTTCGTCGGCAGTAGCCGAACGCCATTTGACGCCGGGTACAGTGAAAAATGCGTCTATGCGCAGGGGAATAGCCGGGTCGATTTCTCCAATGAAAGCAGCTATCCTTTCTATTTCGTCCATTTCTATAAAACCCGGAATATAAACCGTTTCCGCCTGCATTTTTTTGCGCCGGCAGTATATGGATTTGAAATTATCCAGTATTCTTATATTATCAACTCCGGTATATTCAAGGTGCTTCTGCCTGTCAAAGGCTTTTATGGAAACAATCAACTCGTCAATATCGGACATGTCGGCCAGCTGAAAAGCATTGGTAAGCAGAATATTATAACTGCCTTTATTATTGTGCAGCAGCCTGGCCAGTTCGGGTAGTTCCGGGTCAAGAGAAGGTTCGGTACCCACAAACACCGCGCTTTTAACCGGCAGATCCTTAATCAGGCCCATAACCTGATCGGGCGAAAGATAGGCCGAATCCGGGCAAAGAATTTTGGTTTTACTCAGTTCGGCGATTGGATCATCAAACAAACCGAAATCGAGCGGGTTATAAGCTACATAGCAAGCCCGGCAATGCAAACTGCACGCGGTCCAGAAATGCACATCCAGCGAAGCAGCCGATGCATCGTATGCCAGGTGATAGACTCTCATCTATGCCTGGATTTCTTTCCGGGAAGCCTGCTTTCTTCTCCAGTGCCTGAAAAAGGGCAGAATAACACTGACGGCAAGCAGTATTAATGCCGGAACACCGAATACCCACAGGAAAACAAGGGGGGCGACTTCCCAGTACTCGGACGCGGCAGCAGTTACATTCTGCAGGGTGAACAGTAATAACCCGAACCCCAGTACCCCGATCAGCCACTCGTACCAGCGTACATCCAGTTGTTTGTAATTAAGGTAGATTACCAGCCCAAGTACCGCCATTCCAACCAGCATTCCAGCTAAAAACATATTGCCCTCCTAAAATACATAATTTCCAGCAGATGTCTAATCATAACCCCACGGCGGTAAATCCATGTCCCAGAATTTATTGGCATCACCGTGTATGCCATCGCCGAAAAAGAAATCGTCAGCCCGGCGCCAGAACCGGTTAAGGACGGGATTGGTGGCTACGCTTCGCCTAAACACTTCATTGTAGGACATATTATGCCTTTTGGAAAAGGGGCATACTGCAAAACAGGTCGCACACCCGTTAACCCTGCGTATATATGCATTACACAGCGGCTCATTAAGCCACCAGCGTTTGATCCCTGTGGCACGATAGAACAGACCGCCGTTATCCCAGGTCGGTTCGGTGGCAGGGTTAATCGCCCTGGCAGGACAATAATCGGCACATTTCTTACACGTACGGCAAAAGTTCATTACGCCGAAATCAACAGGCCTTCCCGGCGGCAGGGGCAAATCGGTGATAACCATTTGAACCCTTTGCTGGATACCGTATTCCGGTGTAATAACATGCCCGATTCTACACATCTCCCCGATACCCGCCATGACGGCAAAACCGGTATGTACTCCCAGGGCATTGAAATTTGATGCTTCACCCAGGCACATGTAACCCAGTGTACGCAGAAAGTTTTGCAGCTGGCCCTGAAGCAGCGACTTCAAATTGTACATATAGTAATGAGAGCGGTCACCAACTTCGGTAATGGGCCTTTTCATAAGTTCATCAGCCATGCGCATCGTATAAACAATCACCCAGCGCGCCTTTCTGGGTATTACACGAAAGCCTTCGGCTGTCTTATCCAGGGGAAAGTCCGAATCTGTGATATCCAGCCTCGGCCCCTGAGCCTCACCTATACCGGTATCATAAGCGTAAATCAACTGCTCGGTGGTCCCTGCCTCCAGTTCGACGAAACCGACATGGCTGGCGCCGTGCAATCTCATAAACGCCGTAATCAAACGGCCGTTTTCTTCAGCAGTACCCTCATAACGCGGCACCTGCAGGCTTTCGGGAGTCGGAGATGTCTGCGGGCCAAGGAATGAAATAGGCGCCCAGTGGTTTGCCTCTTTTAAAGCCACATCCTGCAACCTGGAACCGGGACGGTTTTCAGATATCCACAGCCGCCGGTTTACTCGTGCATCGATAAACACTTTGTCATATTGCTCATTACCCAGTGCCCGCCTTAGCCCTGAAGCCCACATGACGTTATGATAGTCAAAACGCTGCACCTGCGGCCAGTCTATTTCAACGGTGGGTTTTTCAGCCGTTTTAACCCAGGACGGGCGTTGTATACTGGCAATGGGAAGCGCCATCAATTCATCCAGGTCTCTTACCGAAGAATTTCCAATATGCGGCAGCAGTGCAGATAAACCTGCTCCCGTGCCGCCCAGTCCCAGTGTTTTTAAGAATTCGCGGCGGCTGAGAGTCGAATGATACTTTGTCATCGTATTGGTATGCCCCCTTCCTGCATACAACGGATCACAAGACCTTAAATCAATAACAGATTATTTCAATCCACTATATATTATCGGGCAGAGCTCAAACTGTGTCAACGAATTTGCCGGGCAGGTCAAACGGGCTTCTATTTCACCGGTGAATCGTGGTCGTAAATGCGTTCCTTCCAGGCCACACCGTTACCTGAGGCGATTTTGATTATGGCAGATATACAACTGGCGAATAAAAATACAAAACCAAACGGGTGAAGAAGTGCCGAAACAACCGGCTCTTTGAAACGAATATCTACCATCAGGCGCATCAATATTATTATTACCACCTGGAATACCACTATGAAAAACCACGGGCTGGGAATATTCAGCACAAACATCTGGTTCCAAAGCGAAAGGAAAGGCGCAAAAAACAAGATATAACCCGCCAGCATCAATCCTGCCAGCGCCCATATCGAAAGCGATGCCACCGAGTACATCCACTTTATAAACCCGTTCCACATATCCCTGATATTGCTGTACATATTACAGAATACGACCTGGCTCAGGTCTGCCAGGATATATCTTCCACCATGGCGTACCGTTTCAACAGCCAGCCATACATCTTCGATAATGCGGTTTTTTACCGATTCGTGCCCACCAATTTCCCGGTAGAACTCAGATTTGAACAGCATGAACTGCCCTATTGCCACGCAGGGCCGGGGATTCCCTTTCGAACTTTGCAGATACCAAACAGGCAACCATGCCATAATTATGAAATACAAAACGGGTATGGCAATCTTCTGCGGCAGCGATGACCCCAGCTGCCGCGGCATCCCTGACATTAAATCTGCCCCGGTTTGACAGGCAAGTTTCAACGTTGAGCCGATCATCTCCGGAGCATGAATGGTGTCCGCATCAACAAAGAGAAGCCACTGTCCGCTGGCTTCGTCGGCAAGCTGCTGGCAGGCAAAGGGTTTACCCGCCCAGTCCTTTTCGAGCGGTTTGCCCTTTATAAGACGAATTCGCGGATCTTGCTGGCAAAAACGGCGAACCACACCAGCGGTTTTATCAGTAGAGTTATCATCCAGTACTATAATTTCCAGGTTTGTACAGTTCTGGCGTATAAGAGATTCAAGGCAACTGCCTATATTTGCTTCTTCGTTTCTCGCCGGAATAAGAACGGAAACTAAATCCGGTATATCTTCGCACCCGAGTTTTTGCTGAGCTGTTTTCAAAAAATATAGATTCATTACCAGGTTGATAAGTACCAGTATCAGCAGGCTTCCTATTAAGAGTTGATATCCCATATCTATCTGTGCCTGCCCATCAGCAAAGTTATCGCGCTTTCAATCCTGTGATTAAACCCGGGTGATTCGCTTAACTGGCTGTGGTGCTTAGCCGCAAAAACTACTGCTATCAAGAATATATAAAACATTTGCCATCCGGGGCTACCGGTTATAATCAGGAAAATGGTGGCTCCTGCGGGGCCCATCATCACAACCCATGAATGATTTTTCAATGTTATTGCCCCGAGTATCACACTTACGGTGAATGAAAACAGCATTGCCGGTTCCAGCATTCCAATAAGCGTCCCGAAAGTTACCGATACGGCTTTTCCTCCCTTAAAACGCAGCATGGGCGAATAAGCATGCCCCAGTATTGATGCTATCCCTATCACAACAAGCGCCGCAGGAGGTGAATCATAATAAAGCCGCGCAAGAAGTAAAAACGGTACTCCTTTACCCAAATCCAGAAGGACTGCAATAAAACCAAGAACCGGGCTTCCGGCCCGGAATACATTGGCAGCGCCCGGGTTGCCGTCTCCATATTTTGTGATATCTTTGCCCAGCACAATCCGGCCCAGCAAAACAGAAAACGGGATCGAACCGAGCACGAATGAACCTGCCACCAGAATCAGTGTGGTAATCACATCGCACCCCTGATTATATTACCACCAAGCATGCGGTATTTCCACTTGCTGCGCAATGAAAAGCAACTCTTCAACACTGTTGCAATTCCCGGTTTATTACCTTATTACCGTTGGTAGTCCATATAAGAACACAACCAAATATTATTATGTCTACATAGAAAAAATAAGGCCAGAGGCTTCTCCATGCAAAAAACAGAGGCAGCACGCCGAGCACCGGTCCGGCAAGGGGATATTTGGAAGCATTGAACAGGTACCAGGCAATGCAGCCGAGCCACACACAGCATTCCACCAATGCAAATATTTGTGGCGCATCTATTTTTAACAAGCCGCCGGTAACCAGTGTTATGAAACCGACGCCCAGGGGAAACATGTCCCGGCTCATCGGCGAGAGGATTGAACTTACCCAGAGGCCGGGGTCATCGATTATGTAGACAATATTAAAACTAAAAAATGTTGCCAGGCTTATAAAAGCAGACCATCTCAGGCGGCTGAATCCTGCAGTTCGCCACGTCAATATCAGGTAAAAGGGCAGTATGAACCAGGTAACCTGCTTGACCGCCAAAGACATGCCGACGAACAGCGCTGACAGCCACCACTTCTTCTTTATTAATACCCAACCGAGCAACATTAATGGAAAATATAAAAATCCGGTTTCTCCAGCCGCAATAGAATTTGCCAGTTCAAGGCTGGATAAAACCGCAAGTACCAACAAAAGACGCCTGTTTGAAGGAGTGAACCGGACGACAAAACCCAACGCCAGAACAGTCAGTATTAAAAACACCAGTCGGATATCTTCAATGCCTGCTCGTATAAACATCGATGGAATGATGAAACTGCCGGCGGGATAACCATAATACGACATCACCGCTTCCGGAGTGATTTCAGGCGTTAAAGTAATATCCTGCCAGTATGCTTCGATTTTTTCCAAAGCAGGATACGGAAAATCATCTTCGAATACTCCTTTTCGAAGTGGAGTCAGTTTATCAGATGAACCGTCAAACCTTAGCATTGCTTTTATGATATTAGATTCCCGGTAGGGATTTAGGCCGTTGTTGAAGTTGTCGGCCGCCTGATGGGTCAAGGCGGTTGCATCATTGTAGGCAAAAACGTTTTTAAAGGCCTCTGTAAGTTCAGTGAAGGTAGAATCTTCGTTTTGAATTGGAACATTATCATTTCCGGTAACCGGTATAACCACAGCCTGGATTAACCCGGCTACCAGAAGGATAAGGCAGGCTGTTATCGCAGCCGGACGCATCCAATTAACTTGCCTGCTAAGTATGCGCTCAGATTGCGCAGAACAGAACGCCAACAGTATCAGAAACCAAATAATCCATGCACCCGTTCCGGCAACGTAACAAAAACCATTATTAAAAACAAAACCCACCCCGGACAGTGCCGAGGCAGTCAATTTGACGGGGATCGATAGAAAGAATATATATATGCGAGGATTTAGGTCCTCTGGAACTATTTTCTGGTATATTGACCGTAAGTCCATTACCGCCTATGACCTTGCCGTATTTGGACGTTCATAAATAAACAATAGCCTTCAACCGGAGTGCAGTCAATAGATGAGGGCGTTTGTCAGTTTACTTTATAGCGTTTAGCCCACCAGGCAAATGCAACGGCTCCGAACAAACCCATCAGTGATATTATTCCCCATATGGCAAAATGATTGTAATAAAAAACGTCCAGCAGGATTCCCCCGAACAGTGGAGCAATAGATATGCCGACCACCTGGTTTAAACCGAAAAACCCCATATACCTGCCCTTCTGCCCCCTGGGAGCTATCTCCCCGACTATGCTCATCGCAGCCGGAGCAAATGATATCTCGCCCAGTGTTACAATAATCATGGCAGCCACTGCCAGAGCAAAACTGCCGACCCAGCCGAAAAGAACGTAGCCGGCAGAATACAACAGGCACCCCAGCACCAGGACGCGGCTCTTGGAAAATCGATCGATATTTTGAGCTATCGGATATTGCAATAATATTACAAACAGACCGTTAATAGTTAGCAGCAGGCCGTACTGTGCTGTCGTAAATCCTATTCGATCAACGGTATATATAGAAAGCGTGCTCATCATTTGCCCCATAGCCAAAAACAAAATCAGGTTCAATGATATAAACAGCATGAACGCATGATTATGGCTGACCTTGAACAGGCCTTTAAAATCGGTTTTATTGTTCCTCTGCACAATGGATTCCTTAAGATAAAAAGCGACAACCGCCGTGACCACACTGATACCCGCCGCCACACCAAAAAGCCAGGCATAGGGCAGGTATCTCGCCAGATAGCCGCCTAATGCCGGTCCTGCCGCCCAACCTACGTTAATGCCGATTCGCAGCACTCCAAAAGCTTCGGTCAACCTCCTGGGTGGAGCCAGGTCGGTAACCATGGCCTGGGTGGCCGGCCTGCCGGCAGCGCCAATCGCCTGACTGGTAATAAAAGCCAGGGCAATGCCCCACACAGGCGCAGAGTAACCTACCAGCAATGCCATTATTATATATACGATGCTTCTGGTTAGAACGGATGCCAGCACCAGCGGCCTCCTGCCCAGCCGGTCACACAATTCCCCGCCGATCAGCTCAAATACCGCAGAACTTAACCCGGAAACCAGAATAATGACTCCCACCAGGGACATGGAAATACCCCTGTCCTGGTGAAGGTAAAGCGCAAGAAACGGTATACAGATAGAAAACCCGGCCGCCATAAGCAGATTAACCAGGCTGACCAGCCATATTCCCCTGTCAAATCTGTTGGCGAATTTACTTATGCTTTTTCTGGCACGTTTTACGGGTTTAACTAATCTGGATATCATCAAAGCAAAGAATTAGGCCGGGATAATACATTTTCCCGGCAATATTTGTCATTATTAGCAGCATTTCTGTATATTGTTGTTGGATGAAATTATTATTATGTATTATAAACTTCTAATACCCGTTTTTCCACAAATATGAAAACGATTCTTAAAATTGACGGAATGCACTGTGCCGCCTGTGTAGGACGCACTGAAAAAGCCCTGAGCAGAGTGGCTGGCGTTGATTCTGTCTTTGTCAACCTTGCAAGCGAAAAAGCAACTGTTGTTCATGAGGCGCCGGTATCAACCGGAGAACTCTTAAAAGCAGTTGAAGCCGCCGGATTCAAAGCCCGCCCGGATAATACGTCCGGTGATGATGCCGAAATTGCCGGAAAAGCCCGTCTGCGCTTTGTCGTAGCGCTGATACTCAGTGCCATTATTATGGTATTTCATTTCGTGCCTCACTTTCACGGTTTGAATTACTTGCTCTGGGCACTGGCGACTCCGGTTCAGTTCTGGGCCGGTGCCGGTTTTTACCGGGGCGCCTGGAAAGCGCTTAAATTCAAAACTGCCGATATGAACACGTTGATAACCATCGGCACGTCCTCGGCTTATTTCTACAGTGTTTTCGTGGTACTGTTTCCCTCACTGGTGGAAACCACTGAATTGAGCAGTGGCGTATATTTTGATACTTCGGCAATGATAATAGCCCTGGTGCTTCTGGGTAAATATTTCGAAGCCAGGGCTAAAAAGCAGACTTCCCAGGCGATTAACAAGCTTATGAACCTGCAACCCAGAATGGCCAGTGTTGTGCGTAGCGGTTCGGAAGTGTCGGTTCCGGTATCGGAGGTAATTCCAGGCGATGAGATTGTAGTCAGGCCGGGTGAACGCATCCCGGTTGACGGCAATGTTGTGCAGGGTTATTCCAGTATCGATGAATCCATGATTACCGGTGAAAGCCTGCCGGTAGAGAAATCCCCGGGAGATGAAGTTATCGGGGCTTCCATCAACAAGACGGGCAGCTTTACGTTCAAGGCAACCAGGGTAGGCAGCCAGACCGTTCTCGGCCAGATTATCCGCCTTGTCGAAGAAGCCCAGGGTTCAAGGGCGCCTATCCAGCGGCTGGCTGATGTAGTTTCGGGTTATTTTGTTCCGGTAGTTGTCATTATCGCCGTATTGACATTTATTGCCTGGTACCTGGCGGGGCCGTCGCCTTCGGTTACATATGCATTTCTCAATTTTATTGCCGTATTGATAATAGCTTGTCCTTGCGCTCTCGGGCTGGCCACACCTACCGCGATAATGGTTGGCACTGGCAAGGGAGCCGAGAACGGTATCCTCATCAGAGATGCTTCGGCTCTTGAGTTGGCCGCAAGAGTTGATACCGTCGTTCTGGATAAAACAGGCACTCTTACTACAGGAGCGCCTGTTGTAACCGATATATTTACCCTTGAACAAATAAGCGAAAATGAAGCTATAGGCCTTGCAGCCAGCGCTGAACAATATTCAGAGCATCCCCTTGCCCAGGCACTTCTTGAACTGGCGAAGAAACGCAATATACAGCTAATGGAGTCATGGGATTTTAACGCTGTTGCCGGTTACGGAATTGTTGCCAGTGTCGATAATCGGGCTGTTGTTATCGGAAACAGCCGCCTGCTTGACAAAAATAGCATCAATTATGAAAACCTGGAAACAGCGATGGACAGGCTTGTTCAATCCGGAAAAACCGTAATGATCATGGCGGTCGATGGCAAAGCTAATACTATTTTCGGACTCGCTGATACGCTCAAACCTGAAAGCCGTTGGGCGGTGCAACGATTGCGGGATATGAAAATCAATTGCATTATGGTTACCGGAGACAACAACCGCACCGCTCAGGCTATTGCGGCTCAGGCAGGGATATCCGAGGTGGTAGCAGAAGTGTTGCCGCATGATAAAGCCGGAGTAATCGAAAAATTACAGAAAGAAGGTAAAAAGGTAGCCATGGTAGGCGATGGAATCAACGATGCCCCGGCTCTGGCCATGGCGGATGTCGGCATAGCCATCGGTACAGGTACGGACATCGCTATTGAAACCGGCGGTATTACCCTGATGCGCGGCAACCTGGACGGACTGGTGAATACCATTCGCCTTGGACGCCAAACCATGCGCACAATAAAGCAAAACCTGTTCTGGGCTTTTGCCTATAACACCGCTCTTATTCCGATTGCCGCCGGCGCGCTGTACTTATTTTACAGTTCGGGCGGCGTTCCCGAAGGGCTCAACTTCATTCTTGGAGACTATGGCTTTTTAAACCCGATAATGGCAGCCGCCGCCATGGCACTCAGCTCGGTTTCGGTTGTATCTAATTCTCTAAGGCTTAGAAGCTTCAAGCCGGTAAAGATGAACTAATCAAAAGCTGGTATCAGGCACCGTGACTATTCGAACTCGGTGCCGCACCCGGAGCAGAAACGATCATTTTTGCCTATCTTTTGGCCGCATTCTTCGCATTCATATGTCTTTTCCGGTTTTTTCTTCTTTTCCGAATCGAAAAGGCTTATAGCCATACCAAAAAATGCGCCGAAAAGCACGCCCATTATCGTCATTTGCAGCCAGGGTTCAAATTCTGAAGTGCTGATCAAGTACTGGCTTATGGCGCCAACCACCGCCCCGGCAAGTATTAATTTGAACAACATGCCGGTTTTGCCGGTTGCAAAAGCCAGCAACCCCCCGGCAAAGGCCCCAATCAGCGCAAAACCTAAAAGCCACATCCACGAGTCTTCGGTCGTATGCATGAATCCCAGGACCAGCCCGGCCAGTCCAAAACCGAGCCCACTGAAGATAGTAAACCTCAATACTTTTTGAATTTTTAATATCATCGATAAAATCCAGTCTCCTGTTTTTGGTTCGCCTTTGTGCATTCCAGCTACTGTAATTATGTAAGTTTTTTTTGCCTGCGTCAATTTCACTGTCCATTTGCCATCCCCTGTTCTTGACCTTTAATGTTCCGGGGGTATACACTATATATTACTTGTACGATATACTTATAAGTATATTATCTATTTTAGTAAAGTAATTAATTACAGGAGCTGTAATTGTCATACGAAACGCTATTTTCCAATGAAAACTATAATCTCTGGATCTTGCTAAGGCAGGTTGACCAGGCGATACACCGCGCCCGTGAAAAGGAGCTTATTCGGCGCAACATTACGCCCGAACAGGCCGAAGCCCTGTTTTGTATCAAGGTTATTGGAAAGGATGTAACGCCTACCAAGTTATCGAGGTGCATAATAAAGCAGCCCCACAGTACCGCAACCCTGATTAACCGCATGTCGGAAAAAGGCTTGGTCAGCAAGGTGAAAGACCTGCCTCAGAAAAATATGGCGCATATACAGTTGACCGATAAAGGCGAAGAGGCCTATCAAATTATCCATGAATCCGCTTCAATCACTGGCATCATTTCGAAACTTTCCAAAGCCGAAAAGAGACAATTGCAGAAAATCCTTGAGAAACTCAGAGATGCAGCCTTTAATGAACTTGGCCTGGAAGATCTCCCATTAGGCCCCCCTCCTCTGGGTAAAATAGTCTCAAGTGTTGATCATCTTTAAGATACTGTAATCATCTGCTGGATGAGCGCTTTGGCCGTATTAACAAAATAATACTCATGGTAAAAAATAAGTAAGGAGTTGTACATGTCAAAGAAAAAAGTTCTGATTCTTGGAGGGGGAGCCGTTGGCGCTATTGTGGCTAACAAGGTTTCCAGGGAGATGCGCCGTGAAATAGCACGCGGTGAGTTGGATATAACCATCCTGGACAAAAACGCAACCAGCTATAACCAGGGGGGTTACACGTTTATTCCATTCGGCCTGCTTACCCCCGAAGACATCACCCGGCCCAGGCGCTCCCTTATCAGCCCAAGGGTAAATTGTGTTTTCGGCAGAGATGGTGAAGTCACAATGGTTAATCTTGATCAGCGAGAGGTCAAGACAGTCGGCGGTGAAACATACGCTTATGATTATCTTTTGATTGCAACCGGATGCCAGTGCGATTTAGATGCCCTTCCCGGCCTGAAGGAAGATTTTAACACGTTCTATACAAACCTTGACGATACATTGAAGCTCAAGGAACGCCTGGAAAATATGCCAAAAGGCCGTATTGTTATTTTGACAACGGGAATGCCTGTACCCTGCCCGGGCGCTCCCGGGAAATTCGCTGCATTGCTGGATGATTATGTGAAAAGTGTCAAGGGATGGAAACCGGGAACCGATTCCACAATCACCTTTTTATGGCCCTTGCCACTGGTCGGACCGCCGGAATATAACAAGCTGTTTACCCGGAATTTAAAAGAACGCGGCATTGAAGACCGGCGTGAGTTTAAACCCACTGAAATCAACCCGTCATCCCGGCAGATAGTATCTGCTGCCGGCGAAATAATTGATTACGACCTGCTTATTACCATCCCGGTACACAAGCCGGCTCAAGCCATGGTTGATTCCGGTATTACGGATGAAAAAGGATGGTTGCCTTCTGATAAATACAGCCTTCGCTATAATAATAAAGGCGCTGAATCATACCGTGAAGTATACGTTGTAGGCGATACCGGCCCGGTTGATATACTCAAAACCGGCATAGGGGCACACTATCAGGCGTCCGTCACTGCCCAGAATCTAATAAATGATCTTCACGGCACGCCCGTCACCGTTCCATATCGAGGTGAAACCGGCTGTCCCTTCGTCCAGTCATCCTACACTACTTCTCAGCGGGGCAAAGCACATATAGCAACCTGGACCTATGACAATCCGCTCAAACCTTTCAAGCCCACCGAGTTGGGTTGGTTCTTCTACCGCATGTACTACTACATATACTGGGATACCGCCATTAAGGGCTTAATGTAAATAATATCGGAGGAATGGAATGGAATCACAAGATGTAAAAATACTGGACGAAAAAAGCTACGAAGAGCTGGAAGATTTACTGAGCCTGGTAGCATTACTTCGTGGTTATCTTAACGACCATGTTATAAAGGATCTGGCAGATACCATGGCATCTCTCTCAGGGCTGGCTTCAGCCATGGCCGGGACAGATCTGGTGAATGTTCTTGAAAAAGCAATGCAGGATCCGGAGCTTGACCGTGCCTTGCTCGATCCGCCCAGAATCGGCTTGGCCGGCATGCTTAAAACAATGGGTGATGCTGACGTGCAAAAAGGTATGGGGATCCTTCTCACCTTGCTGAAAGCGATGGGTAAGGCTGCAGGCAACACATAAGCTGCCTCCGGTTGTGCGAGCCGGTTCTACAACGGTAACCGGCTCGCACCCTGCCTTATTATTTATCAGCCAGTTTTGTCAATAGATTTCCCAGGTTGATACCGAATTCAGTCATTGCTTCCAGCCCCCTCGTGTCTTGAAGCACATCACCGATTTCTTCTCCGTATACCACGTTCCAACTGGTGGAACCGGGCATTATCAGGCCGTTGTAATAATACCAGAATGCAATCTGGGCAATGGTGAAGTTGCCGCCGTCCCTGGCTGTTACCGCTATGGGAGCGCCGGCTTTCCCTTTGAACACATACCCGTTATTCCGGGCGATATATCCGGTCCGGTCTATCAGAGCCTTGAGCGGAGGTGTCGCCGAACCAAAATAAACCGGGCTGGCCATTATAATGCCATCTGCCCTTTTCATAATTTCATACAGGTTCATCAGGTCATCATTTATGGGGCAGTGCTCACCTTCCCGGCACTCATTACATCCCTGGCAGGGTTGAATGGTATAATCGAACAGGTGAATAATACCGGTTTCAAAACCCATATCGTTCAACTGCTTCAAGGTATGCTCGATGACAATTCTGGTGTTTCCCTGCTTTCGAGGGCTGGCGTTGAAGGCTATAACTTTCACATTGTCCTCACTTTATAAATGGTTTTATCCGGTCTTTGTATTGTAAACAGCCTTTCCAATTATCTCAACCCCGTTTTTGTTAACTTCGACTGTAAAGTCCTATAATGTAAAAATTGTTATGGTGATAGTGCAGTGATCTGGCTAACGCTTGCTCTCATCGGGGTGTTTGTCGGCGCATTCGGCACCCTTATCGGTGCTGCCGGCGGATTTATCCTTGTGCCAATTCTATTATTCATGTACCCGGATTACAGCCCTGCTTCGATCACCAGCATTACCCTTACCGTAGCCTTTTTTAACGCGCTGTCGGGTTCCCTGGCTTACAGCCGTTTGAAAAGAATCGACTATCGTTCCGGCTTGTTGTTCGCTATGACGGGCATTCCGGGTGCGGTAATCGGCGCCAATATCACCGGCCTGCTCAGCCGTGATGTTTTTCAATTAATATTCGGATTAGTATTGCTGCTTGTTTCTTTTTACCTGTTTTTCAAACCAAACAAACCTGCTCCCGCTTCCATTAATACAAATCACTGTACCAGGGAAATAACCGACAACTGCGGCAATACCTTCAAATACTCCTATTCCAAGAAGCTCGGACTGGTCATAGCTTTCTTTGTCGGCCTGGTTTCCGGCATGCTCGGTATCGGCGGCGGCATTATACACGTGCCTGCCATGACACATCTTTTATCCTACCCGGTTCATATCGCCACGGCAACTTCTCACTTCGTAATATCATTAACGACTGTTTCGGCACTTGCCACCCATATTATCAACAACGTATTTACAGAAGGAGCGCTTTCGGCATTCGTTCTTTCAGCCGGAGCTGTTGTTGGCGCCCAGTTCGGCGCCCGTTATTCTTTTAAATTATCCGGGGTTCTCATTGTCCGATTGCTGGCGTCAGGATTGCTCCTGGTATCTGCCAGGCTTATATTGACTTCTTTCTAAATAACTGCCTGTTTTCATCTTTACGGTATTAATATCTTAAAATAACATAAGTATATATAGTTATTTTTTATTAACACTGCTAATTATTATTTAAAATGTATTGACTTTCTATGTATTTGGTTACATAATCAATCAGTTATTTGCATTTGAAATTTATTATATGATCTTATTCACTGAAGGCATAACTGAATAATGAAGATGCTTTACCGGGTTGGGGTTTTCAATTTTAGTCTGTTGTTTGTTTTCAATTTTCGTGAGGGTGATATTGCGGGAAAATATAAATAAATGAGGTAGCTCCCGCGAAGAGCTACCTCATTTTAATAAAGCAATCAAAGCACCTTGGGAGGCGGTTTCAAATTGCTTCTATATATTTATAACAGTTTATCTTTATACGGGTCAACCAAAGACTCTTTTTCAGCGTTCCCCTGGTTTTCCGTTTTTTGTTTCTACCGGTTTTTCAATTTACCGCGTCTATATTCCCTTATATGATCTTTGGTGGCAGTTTTGATTTACAAGGAGCCAGAAAAATGAACACAAAGGTAGCCGATAGACTGGAACAGCCCAAGCGGAGCACCATAGGCCTCAAGGTCTCCACCAAGGAAAGGATGG
>JAFGLQ010000037.1 GCA_016928015.1 Dehalococcoidaceae bacterium | reverse complement strand
GGCACCGGCAGTGACGGCACCCTGGGGGTGCGGGCCATCAAGGGCGGGGGCGGCATGGTCATGGTCCAGAACCCTGCCTCCACCGAATACGACGGTATGCCGCGCAACGCCATTGCCACGGGACTTGTAGACTACGAACTGTCACCGGCTGAGATGCCCGCACAGCTCATCGCCTACACGACCCATGCCTTTGGTAAGTCTCCCCGGTCGAAGCTCCCGACGCCAAAGTCCGAGAACGCGTTGAAAAAGATGTTTGTCCTGTTGCGCGCCCAGACCGGCCACGACTTTTCCCAGTACAAGCCCATGACCAGCCAACGCCGCATTGAACGGCGCATGGCCGTCCACCAGATCGAAACCATGGATGGCTACGTCAAGTTTATTCAGAAGACGCCCGAGGAAGTGGAGGCTCTGTTTCGCGATATGCTGATCGGCGTGACCAGTTTCTTCCGTGACACCGAAGCCTTCAGCGCCCTGGAAGAGCAGATCATCCCCAAGCTCTTTGCCGCAAAGCGAACGGATGACGAGATTCGGATCTGGGTACCGGGGTGCTCCACCGGCGACGAGGCCTATTCTATTGCCATCCTGCTGGCCGAGCGCCAGGAGGTGCTGAAGCAGAATTTCAAGGTACAGATCTTTGCCACGGACATCGACAGCCACGCCATAGCCGTAGCCCGTGCCGGCATCTATCCGGCCTCCATCGCTGCCGACCTCACGCCGGAGCGGCTGGCGCGCTTCTTTTCGCCCGAACCGGGAGACAACGCCTTTCGTATCCACAAGGGCATCCGCGACATGCTGGTTTTCTCCGAACAGAACGTTATTAAGGATCCCCCCTTCTCCAGGTTGGATCTGATCAGTTGCCGAAACCTGCTGATATACCTGGGCGGGCAACTGCATAAAAAGTTAATCCCGCTGTTCCACTACGCCTTGAACCCGGGTGGTTTTCTCTTTCTGGGGACATCCGAAACCGTGGGCGATTTTCAGGATCTCTTTGCAGCGCTGGACCGCAAGTTTAAGCTGTATCAGCGAAAGGAAGTCCTCCATGGCACCCAGGGTGCAGGGCTGGGTCGGTTTTTGCCGCCAATGACAGCCCGGGATACAGGGTACCCGCGCACCGCCGAGAAAACGTCTCATACCGGGAAACTGCCACTGCGGGAGCTGACGGAACAGGCCCTGCTGCGGCAGATCGTCCATGCAGGGGCCCTGATCAACGCCGAGGGTGATATTCTCTACCTTCACGGACGCACCGGCCTGTACCTGGAACCTACCCCCGGTGAGAGCGGACCCAACAATATTTTGAAGATGGCCCGGGAAGGGCTGCGCCGCGACCTGGTTATCGCCCTGCGCAAAGCCGCGGGGACCGGGGAAACCGTTTCCTCCCCAGGGCTGCGGGTAAAGACCAATGGCGACCTCACCACCGTCAACCTTGTTGTCCGTCCCGTGGCTGCCACCCCTGCCTCGTCCGAGCCCCCACTGTACCTGGTCGTTCTGGAGCAGGCTCAAGAGCCAGGGATCAGTGATAAATTATCATTGTCTGATGGGCAGAAGAGCAAACCGTCATCAGAGACATATCGTGAAAATGCCGATACCCGCATCGCCGCGCTCAAGCAAGAACTGCGGGTAAAGGAGGAGTATCTCCAGGCCACCAACGAAGAACTGGAGACATCCAATGAAGAGTTGAAATCCTCCAACGAGGAGATGCAGTCGATAAACGAAGAGCTGCAGTCCACCAACGAGGAACTCGAAACCTCCAAGGAGGAGCTGCAATCGGTGAATGAGGAGCTGGCTACGATCAACGCCGAGCTGCAAACCAAGGTGGCCGACCTATCGCGTGCCAACAACGACATGAACAACCTGTTGGCTGGCACCGGCATCGCCACGGTGTTTGTGGACCACCAGTTGCGCATTCTGCGCTTCACTCCCACTACCACAAAAATTATCAACCTGATCAAGAGCGACATCGGCAGGCCTGTGTCCCACATCGTCTCAAACTTACGCGGCTACAGTAGCATGACGGACGACATACAGGCAGTGCTAGACACCCTGGTTCCCAAGCAGGCCGAAGTCCAAAACAACGAGGGCCTATGGTACAGCATGCACATTCAACCTTACCGCACCACGGATAACGTCATCGAGGGCGCGGTGCTCACCTTTGTGGATGTTACGGAGGCGCGAAAGCTTCACGACGGGTTGCGGGTGAACGAAGAGCGGCTGCGGGTCGCCCTCAGTGCTAGTTCTATTTCTGTTTTCAACCAGGATATGAACCTGCGCTACACCTGGGTTCAAAACCCAAACCTTGGATTTAAAGCAGAACAGATCATCGGCAAGACCGACGCTGACCTTCTGCCGGAACAGGAGGCCGCTATACTGACAGCCATCAAGCAACAGGTGCTTGATAGCGGGAAAGGCACACGGCAAAACGTACGGACCACTATTTCAGGCAAAACCTTTGTAAATGACTTGACCATCGAACCGTTGCACAATACCGCCGGTACCTTGGTCGGGATTACCTGCGCATCAATGGATGTCACCGGGCAACAAGGCCGGGAGCGGATGGATTCCGGCGCAAGCCAGGCTTTGCAATCTGAAAATAGGGAGTAGAAACCATGAAAAACCAGGACAACCGCTCCAAAGACGCTGCGGATTTGCGGCAAAAGGCCGAATTGCTCGCCAGGGAACGGCGTGATCGGACATTGCAAGACAGCGCGGCCCTCTCGCCCGAAGAAATCCGTGAAACGCTCCACGAACTGCGAGTGCACCAGATCGAGATGGAACTGCAGAATGAGGAGCTTCGCACAGTTCAGGAGGAGATCGAGGAGTCGCGGGCGCGCTATTTCGATCTCTATAACATGGCTCCGGTGGGTTACACCAACGTCAGCGAAAAAGGACTGGTCCTGGAGGCCAACCTTACTGCCTCCACTCTGTTGGGGGTGGACCGTGGCAAGCTGGTCAAGCAGCCGCTCTCCCGCTTTATCCTCAAAGAGGACCAGGACATCTACTATCTGCATCGCAAAAAGCTCATTGAGACAGGCATGCCGCAGGAATGCGAACTGCGGATGGTTAAACCAAACGGCACAAGCTTCTGGGCACATCTGACAGCAACCGCCACTCAAGCCGAAGACGGCGCGCCTGTGTTACGTATCGCGATCAGCGACATCACCAAGCGCAAAAAGGCCGAAGGAGAATTGAAGCGGATTGCATGGATGCTGTCCAGGAAGCCGATTATGAACATTGAATCCCATAAAGAGACACACGACCAGGTATATGGCGACCTGACAGCATTGAATAGTGACGGCATAATCCTCAAATCCATAGGCCGCGAACGTCTGAACATTTTTGCCAATGATTATCACGAATTGCTCGAAACATCCTCGGCTGTCTACGAAGCAAACGGCGACTATGCTTTCGGTATTTTTACTTCGGGCTGGTGTCGAATGATGGACAGCGCCTCGCGCAATCTTTGTAATACCCCTAACAACGCTGAAGCGCTCGACTCCGGCCGGTGGCTGTGTCATGAATCCTGCTGGACTGACTGCGCCAAAGAGGCCATTGCCAGGCGTGAGCATGTAGACATTGAGTGCCAAGGAGGCATTCGAATGTACGCCGTGCCGATTTTTGCTCAAGGGAATGTTATAGGGGCGATCAACTTTGGGTACGGCGATCCACCGAAAGATCCTGAAAAACTCAAGTTGCTGGCTGAGGCCTACCACCTCAACTACGATGACCTCCTCCGCGAGGCCAATGCGTACGATTCACGCCCTCCCTATATTATTGAGATGGCGAAAAAACGTCTCAACACCACGGCCAAACTCATCGGTACAATGGTTGAGGCAAAGCAAGCCATGGAGGCGCTACAGGAGAGCGAGACCAAGTATCGCACTTTGCTGGATGGAGCGCCGGATTCGATTGCGCGGTTTGACCGCTATCTCCGCCATGTATTTATCAATAGAAAGGCCACAGAAGAACTTGGGATGTCTACCAAGGATTTTATCGGCAAAACCAACCGCGAACTGGGAATGCCCCAAAACGTGGCAGAAAAATGGGAGGCAGGGCTTCGTGCAGCATTCCAAGAAAAGGAGCAGATTGTAGATATAGACATAGAAACCCCCCATGGTTTTAAACACTATACATCGCGTATTGTGCCGGAATACTCGCAAAGCGGCAATGTAAATACAGTGCTGAGCATCACAAGGGATATCACCGAGCGCAGACAAGCGGAAGATAAATTGGTCCAAAACCACGCTCTGCTTTCCAACCTCGCCCGGCTGGTGCCTGGTGTCATCTACCAGTACCGGCTATATCCGGACGGGCGCTCCGCATTTCCATATTCCAGCCCCGGCATGAATGATATCTATGAATACACACCCGAAGAGGTCAGAGAAGACGCCACCCCTGTTTTCGGCCGGCTTCATCCGGATGACTTCGATATGGTCAGCAATGCCATCCAGGAATCGGCCCGTAGCTTGGAGGAGTTCTATTGCGCATTCAGGGTGATCCTACCGCGGCAAGGCCTGCGCTGGCGCTGGAGCCAGGCTCACCCCGAGCGTACCGAGGATGGCGGCACCCTCTGGCATGGCATCATATCTGACATTACCGAACGTAAGCAGGCTGAAGAAGCCCTTGCAAACGCCGCCAAAGAGTGGAGAGCTACCTTTGATTCCATAACAGACATGATTGCCATTATTGATTCCGACCGGAAAATACTCAGGGTAAATCAGGCATTTGCCCGGGCCTTTGATTCGACACCCGAAAAGGTTATCGGAAAACATTGCTACAAAATCGTCCATGACCTTAAAGCACCACATCCATTGTGCGCCTTTGACTGCGCCCTAAGCACCAATAAAACCTGCAGCTATGAATTATTTGAACTAAAGCTGGATAAACACCTCGAATGCGACATGTCCCCACTGAAGGATGGCAAGGGAAATATTGCTGGCGTGGTGCATATCTTTAAAGATATTACCCAGCGAAAGAATATGGAGACCGAAAAACAATCATTAAGGAACAAAGCGGAAGTCTCAAGCCGGCTGGCCACGGTGGGTGAAATGGCAGCCGGTATCGCCCATGAGATAAATAACCCCTTAACCGCAGTAATCGGCTTTTCAGAACTGCTTGCCCAGAAAGACCTTCCGCCTGAAACAGAGGAGTATGTCAAATACATTCTTATTGGCTCAAACCGTGTTAAGGATATCGTCAGGCGCCTGCTTACCTTTGCCAGGCAGTCAAAGCCCTTTAAAACAAAAACAGACGTCCATGAGCTTATCGATAACACCCTTGAGATAAGAAGCTATGTCTTGAAAACGGCCAATATTGCGGTTATTAAAGAATATGATCCTGAGTTGCCCTGGGTAACTGTTGACCCTGGCCAGATGCAGCAGGTCTTTTTAAATATAATTGTCAACGCCGAACATGCAATGAAAAAGTCCTATGACGGCGGAATCTTGACCGTAACCACGCAAAAATCAGAAGACCACGTAACCATTTCATTTAAGGATGATGGCCCTGGAATACCTGAAGAGGTTGTATCCAAGATATTTAATCCCTTTTTTACCACCAAGGACCCGGGAGAAGGCACCGGCCTCGGGCTTTCCCTGTCACGCTCTATAATCCTTGACCACAATGGTGACATAGAAGTTGAGAGTAAACCCGGAGAGGGAACTACCTTCACCATCAGCTTGCCATTGTCACAAAATGAATCGCAGACAGAACCTGAGCTTCCCAAAACAGCCCACCTTGTCAAACCCAAAACTACCGCAAACATTCTGGTAGTAGATGACGAACCGGCAATAAGGGCTCTAATAATAAAAATCCTTACCGCCGAAAGCCATCTAGTTACAGAAACAGGCAGTCCTTATGATGCCTTAGAACTAATCAGACGCAATAACTTTGATGTAATACTACTCGATATCCGCATGCCGGGGATGAGCGGCAAGGAACTATATGCAAAGATAACCGAAGAGTTTCCAAAAATGGCAAACAGGGTGATCTTTATAACCGGAGACACCTCGGATATGTCCATTCGGGGGTTTCTCAAAGAAAAAGACCTGGTTTTCATAGTCAAACCATTTGATATGACCACCCTTCTTGAGAAGGTAAACGAGGTATTATTAAGAAAGTGATGCTTTCATAGGTTCTTTATATATGAAAACAACATAGCAAGATATTGGTTTTAGCCATCAACCCCGAGGCCTTATCTCCCCGATAACCTCGGGGTTATTCTTGTATGTTTTTACCGGCCGGGGCTGGGATTATATAGCAGGTAGTAGCCATTCATGGCGAGCATAAGCACTTTTGTTTGGTGTTTGGTTAGCACAATTATAGAATCGAATATTTGTATTCTGATTAACCCCGCAATTTTACAAACCGCCTTAGGCATTGCTGACCTTACCCCGTCTTTATTATCACCCTCTCTTAGAATCCGGCAGCTGCTTCAGCATACTCCCTTGGGGTATTTCCTTTCAATGAACCGTGTGGCCTTACCTCGTTATAATCCCTGCGCCATTCTTCGATAACTTCCCGGGCATGTTTAACGCTTAGAAACCAGTTGGTGTTAAGGCATTCATCCCTGAATCTGCCGTTGAAGCTCTCAACGAATGCATTCTCTATGGGTTTACCCGGACGGATGAAGTTAAGCTTCACACCCTTACGATAAGCCCATTCATCGAGAGCCTTGCCGGCAAACTCCGGTCCATTGTCTATGGTTATAACTTCCGGCAGCCCCCTGGTTTCAGCCAGGCGATCCAAGACACTGACTACCCTTCTTCCACCCAGGGAAGTATCCACTTCGATTGCCGGGCACTCTCTGGAATAGTCATCCACTATGGTAAGCGCCCGGAACCGTCTGCCGGTAACGGTGCTATCAGTTACAAAGTCCATCGACCACCTTTCGTTCACCCTCTGTGGTGGCGCCATAACCACCCTTATACCCGCTGCTCCCTTCCTTTTGCGTTTCCTTCTAAGAGCCAGTCCTTCCTCACGGTACAGCCTTTCGGTTTTCTTGTGGTTAATTACCAGACCTTCCCTTTTAAGCATTATATGCAGCCTGGGACTGCCGAACCTCTTCCTTTGTTCGGCCAGCTCGCGTAGCCTTTTTCTTATACCATCATCATTATCCGGTTTGGGCTTGTAACGGTACACCGGAACAGCTATGTTTACCAGATTGCAGGCTCTTCTTTCACTCAGCCCAAGGCGCTCCCTTACGTGAGAGACCGCTTGCCGCTTAACCTCGGGCGTTAGAAGTTTTTTGAGAGCAGTTCCTTTAAGGCCAGGTTATCCAAAGCCTGGTCGGCTACAATCTGCTTAAGCCGCCTGTTTTCGGCTTCCAGGGCTTTAAGTCTTTTTAAGTCGCTCACGCTCATTCCGGAATACTTGGCTTTCCAGTTGTAGTAGGTGGCATCACTCATGCCGTACTTGCGGCACAGATCGGCTACCCTGGCGCCGGCTTCGCCTTCCTTGAGAACGGCGATGATCTGTTCCTCGGTGTATTGTCCTGCTTTCATGGGTCCTCCTCGGTTTTTTATTATACCGCAGGACTCTAAGTCAGGGTGCTACTGTTTTTGGGGGAAAGCAACTGTCTTCATTTAGCCTCCATCAACCCGTTGTTTTCTAGTTTCCAAACCGTCATGTTGTGCATCATGGCATTGATAATTGTCAGCAGTTTACGCATACACGCCACGAGCGCTACCTTCTTAGCTTTCCCCGCGGTAAGGAGGCGCTGATAAAAGGCGGCGATGATGGGATTTCGCCGCGACGCCACCAACGCCGCCATGTACAGCACGGCTCTCAATCTAGCACGGCCACCCCATACGGTACGCTTTCCCCGCAATGTACCGCTGTCACGATTAAGCGGAGCCACTCCAACTAGAGCGGATATCTTGCGACGATTGAGCTTGCCAAGCTCAGGTAGTTCAATAAGTATGGTCGAAGAAACCACTTTCCCGATTCCAGGCACGGTCTTAAGTAGATTGTCTTTCTCAAGCCAAGAAGGACTGTTTTTAATACGGTCCTCAATATTTCTATCGATATCAGCGAGGGTTCCTTCCAGCCATACGATATGAGCGGCAATATTTTGGCCAACATCCTTATCAGCCTGAAGCAAGCGATTGTGTTCGGATGTAAGCATCTCGACGAGTTGAAGCCTACGCCGGAGTAGGCTCGCCATATCGCGAGAATCCTTATCCGGGAGTAGTCTTACTTCCGGTTTGACTCTGACTCCAAAGAGAGCAAGTACACGTGCATCAATGGAGTCTGTCTTGGCCAGCATTCCGGTAGCTCGTGCGAAATCACGCACCTGGCGGGGATTGATGATTGCCATCGGTAAACCGACGGTTTGAAGAGCTGCAGCTAAAGGCATTTCCAGATTACCGGTGGCTTCGAGGATGATCCCGTCTGGGTTAAGACTGCCCATGTACTCGATGGCCTCCCTTATGCCCTGATCATCATTGGTAAATCTTGTTACTTCACGTGAATTACTTACCGCCACATCCAGGTTGCTTTTTGCGACGTCTACACCGACATACACACTATCCGCCACTTGATTACCCTCCTTTTCAGCCCTTCCTTGCGTCATGCGGGCTTGGCTAGCCCTATCAACTGTTCGGGCTTTTTCAGAGGTTAGGGAGTGGCGACCACGCTTTCCCACGGTCTTTGGAAACCTAAGGTCAATCGATCTGTCACTCCCAGCCTCCGGAGGATATTTTACCACCCTGGTCGAGATACAAGGTCATAGATTACGAACCGGGTGATGTTAAAAACTGTTTGCCGAAACTAAAAATCTATTGTCTTTGCCTCAGCAATGATGCCATTTACCGGCTTGCCTACCAGGCCAGCCTGGGCTGCGATGATAGATGCATGGGTGCGGCTTCTTGCCTGCAGTTTATCAATAACGTTACGCACGTGCTTCTTGGTAGTATCCAGGGTTATGCCCAGTTTGGCACCGATTACCTTATTGGGGTCTCCATTGCCCATGAGCCTTAGCACATCGACTTCCCTTGCGGTAAGGTGGGCGGCTTCAGCCGTACGTTCGGCAAGCGTTTTGCGGCCGTTTTGAATCAGGTTCTCCACCGCAGCGCGCAGTAATTCCGTTGTCATCTGGGTGCCGCCCTCAACTGCCTGGTGGATGCTCTGCAGTAACACTTTGGGCGTCATGTCCTTCAAGAAAATGTATCCACTGGCCCCGGCGTGGATGGCATCAATTACATAGGAGTCGTTAAGGTTTTCCGTCAGCACCAGCACAGAAACCCCCGGGAATTCGTCCTTGATAAGCCTGGTCGCCTGTACACCGTCGACATCGCCACTACGTGTTTCGGTCAGCACGACATTGACAGGCCTGCCCTGGAGTTTTGCCTGCCTGATACGCTGAATAGCTTCATGCCCGGTTGCTACATCTCCAATAACCTCAATCCCCTCATCTTTATTCATGATGGCCTGCAGGCCTTCACGCACTACCGGGCTGAAAGCAATCATGAGAACCCCCAGATTCCTGGTTTTGGACTGAACCACTGTCATCATAACCTCCTTTATCAGCTATGCTGACTCCATGTATATGGCACTTTCGGGTACCATTCTATAACCCGGTACCATTTTTGTAAAGCACTTTTGGTTGCCCTCCATAACATAATTATTCCACAACAAAAGACCGTTCAAACGTAACCTCCAGAGGCTTGAAGCTCCGGGGTATAAGGAACATACTGGCATCAGTTCAATGCAGTGCGCCTGGCATGCAGGTTGCAGGTCGCCAGTTATTTAAAAAAGGAGGAACATCCAAATGCCAGCCATAACAATACCAGCCTTAGGTTTGATGATGGGCATAGCCAGCATTGTCTTTGGAGTTATCGTGATGATATTTCCAAAGATACTCAATTACCTGATAGGAATTTATCTGATCATCATCGGCGTAATGGCCATAATAGCTTATCTGAACATGTAATTACGAATTCGGAGTCGTTAAAGGAGATGCTGATAATATGGATTTAGTACTTTTAATAATTGTCATTATCCTGGTCGTTTTATGGCTGGGGGGCTCGCGGTCCAGCTGGGGCAGGAGCCGCTTTTCCGACCAGAGGCTGGTGCATATACTACTGGTGCTTGCGATCATTATCCTGGTTATCTGGCTGCTGAAGGCAGTACTGCATCTATTTTAACCCGGCTCACCCGGGGCCTGTTAAACCAGCTGCGATATTACCGGCCTGGCGGGCAATCAGGCCATCGAGATGAATAAATGCATAGAGGAGGAGGGTGAATGACAGGAGTACAAGATTACTATAGCAGGGCCGTATTCAGCATAAAGCGGTTGTTCTTGAAACCGGCTGAGAAGCAGGCGTACTTATGGAAAAGAACCTGTGCAGGGTAACAAAAAAATACCGGCTGATAAAGGAGGTTTAAAATGAGTCTACTACTGATTATCGGAATCATTCTACTGATACTGTGGGCGCTGGGGTTGTTTGCTTTCAGCCTCGGAGGGCTGGTACACATAGTTCTGGTGCTTGCCGTAATACTGATAATTATATGGCTGCTGAAGGCAGTCTTCAGGGCTTTTTAGGGCCCGGAAAGAGTTTCGTGCCCGGAGTAAATAAAAATAAAATAAAATGGGGAAGTACTAATGAGTAACAAGACAGTAACGAGTAACAAAACAGCTAGATTTATACCCAGCATCAGGTTGTCTCAATATGATGTAGTCAATACAAAAGGTGAAGACATGGGCCAGGTGCAGACATTCGTGATTGACATGCGTGAAGGGATGGTTGCATTTGCGCTGGTTGCCTTCGGGGGCTTTCTGCACATCACCGACAAGTGGTTTGCCATACCGTGGAGCGCCTTGAAATGGCAGCCGGAGAAAAAGAACTTCGTTCTGAGCATGTCGGAAAACGTCCTCAAGGATGCCCCCGGCATGGACAAGGATAAATGGTTGGAAGTAATTGAACAGTGGCAGGAAGAAAATGACCTGGAACTGCTGGACCGCTATTACACCACCCATGGCTATGAGTCATACAAGGGGGTAATCCAAAGGCGGGTAACCAACCTGGGCGACCGCAAACCCGATGCCAGGTTTGAGGTAAACATGGATGTAGCCGGTGAATACCGCTTCAAGCTGGTTGCCTTAAACGGGCAGACCATAGCAGTTTCACAGGGCTATAACGCCAAGGAAAGCGCTCTGGAAGGCATTGAATCCGTCAGGCAGAATGCGCCCATTGCCGTTATAGATGACGTTACGCTTCAGGCCTCGGCAGACTAAAAAGGGTTAAACAACCAGATCTTAAGCGCCGGGTGGTGCCGGCAGCGTGATTGGCGCACAGGCTATATTGCCGGCACCGACATGCAATACATTGTAAACATTGTATGTCGAAACAGTATAGCGAAAACTATATAAAAATAGACATAACGGAAAAGGAAACGAACATGGGAAACGTAATCGGTTTTGGCATCGGCTTACTGACCGGAGTTATTGTTGGCGGAGTTGCTGCCGTGCTCTACGCGCCGACATCGGGAAAGGCAACCAGACGCATGCTTATGAAAAAGACCAGTGAAGCTGTGGACGCGGTAAAAGAAAAGACCAGTGAAGCCGTGGACACAGTCAAAGAAGCTGCATCTGTAGCAAACCGTAAAGGACATGCGGCAGTCTATGCAATACGAAACTAGCAACCGGCAATCAAGATAAACTAAAAGACCATCCAAAACGAAAACCTGGTTTTCTAATTGGTATCAGAAGTAGAAAATGAATTGGGTTGGAGATAAACAGAACCTGTTATTACTGTTGCCGGTGATTAGCTTGCTGCTGCACCGGCAACAGCCGTAAGAGTTGAATATGAACTCAATTACTGCTGTAATTAAAATGCACTGGCGGCTCCTGGTATTACTACTGGGAATGCTTCTTGCTTTCGGGTTGTTCTGGGTTTTAAGAAGCGTTCTTTTGCCTTTTATGGTTGGCTTCATTCTTGCTTACGTACTTTTGCCTATTATCAGGTGGATTGAAAAACGTTTACCAGGCGCAGGAAAGAAACCGAAACTGAAACAGTTAAAGCGAGTCACCATTATACTGGTGATTTACTTGGTGTTTCTGGCAGCCATTGGACTCACAATATTTTATGCTATTACTGTTGTAGGAAAGTCACTGATGTCTATGGCGGAGGACGCGCCCGATCTCATACCCGGTGGACTGGATGCGGTAGCTGCATGGCTTAAAGCCTTGCCGATTTTTTCCCCACCATCAGCCCAGGCGCAAATCGATGCATATTCAGCTAAGGCCGGTGTGGCGCTGGGTAATGCAATACAAGACTTTTTGACACGCGGAGTCGGAACACTTCAAGCTTCATCGGGTATGATACTGGGTTTTGTCTCGATGCCGATTTTTCTATTTTTCGTTCTTAAAGATTGGGATAATCTGCGCAAAGGTTTTCAGGCAGTGCTGCCACACTGGACACTGACGCATTTAAGAAACATATTCTCGATTATCCAGAATGTAACTGGGCGATATATTCGCGGCCAGTTGATTTTAGGGCTTGCTGTTGGGTTATTTGCATTTATCCTGCTGATGATATTAGGAATTGATTTTGCCCTGCCGCTGGCCGCTTTTGCGGCTGTTACTGAACTGGTACCCATGATTGGTCCATGGCTGGGTGGTACCGCGGCTGTTCTGGTGACACTGGCGGTAGCTCCTGATAAGGTTATCTGGGTGGCTTTGGGTTATATAGCAATTCAATTACTGGAAAACAACCTGCTGGTACCTAAAATTCAGGGAGTGCAAATGCATATTAACCCGGCGTTTATTATAGTACTGAGCCTTTTGGGGGCGCATTTTGCCGGAATACTGGGTTTTATTATTGCCCTGCCGCTTACGATGACGATTATTGAGATAATTAAGTACTTGCGCAAAAGCAACCATGCCGGGAAGATTGACTAACTTGCAGCTCTGATTGTCACTGATATCTGCCTCAAATATATTTCTTAAAATTTCCATCCTGCCCCAGCACGCCTATTCGAAGGCACGCCTTAGTGCCATATCATACTGCACCATAGTCTAATTTTCGAGTAATCCTCTACCCCCCTTTATCACAGCTGGTGTCAAGCATTACTCCTGAACACTTAAATGCCTGCTGTATAACCGCTAAAGAGGCTTGTGGCTGCACAGTGAGAAGCACACAATATCAGTTACAGGGCTTTGCGTGTTAACAGAACAGGTTGTCTTGGTATCCGTATTTTTCGGTCGATATAGCACCGAGCAGCAATTCAAGACAACCTGCTAAGTTCATGCAAATAATAAGTTCCGCAGGTGCGGGTTTGATAAAAAGGAGGAAAATATATGTCCAAGTTATTCAATCATTAGGGAACCTTCAGTTAAATGCTGCGGAAGCCCTGCTGTTTCAGATTTATCAAAAAATAAAATAAATATAAAGGAGAACAAAATGTTTAAATTATCCAAATGGATAGCAATTTTGACACTTGCGGCACTTATGATAGGCGCTGTGCCGTTGGCTGGTTGCAATGTTGGTGTTTCAGCAGCTGAACCGGTTTCTGTTGCGGTTACACCAACTGAAGCCTATAATCCCATACTGACCCAGCATACCCTGGTAGCTGTAGTCAAAGATAAGAACGGCACTCCTGTATCAGGAGCTTTGGTTGAATGGATACTCAACCGGGCTCCTGGTGCTGTCGGAGATATCGTGTCCCTCGAGGGAGGCAGCCCGCAGAAAATAGACAACACCTACGGCGTAGCGAAAACTGATAGCAATGGGGAAGCCAGTTTGACGATCACCTCAACGCGTGAAGGCGATACAGATATTACGGTATATGTGCCGGCTATAACTGATCCTGCTAATCATAAATGGTTTGCTGTTAAGCACTGGCTGGATATAACGGCTCGCTTTCCGAGTGATGCTGTGAACGCAGCCGGTACGACGCATTTGTTAAACGTACAAACAGTCAAGGCCTCTGATGGAACACCGGTGGGCAATGTTCCTGTAAGATTCACTATCACCGGAAACACCCCCAAAGCTTCTTTTATGGAGGCAACTCCCGCATCCACTTCATATACGGTTAAAACTGATCCTTATGGCTTTGCTGTTGCAACCCTTCAACAAACTGCATCCGCGGAGGGAACCAATACAGTCAAGATCGATGTTCTGGTCCCAGCTGACCCAGATTTTGTGCTGCTAAGCGCAAATATGACCAAAAAGTGGCAGGCAACCAAACTTGGCATTACCAAAGTTGGGCCTGACCACGTCTCACTTAACGACCAGGCGACATACACCATTACGGTAAACAATACCGGAGAATTACAGGCAACCGGCGTTGTAGTTACCGACCAGATTCCTTTGGGGATGACCTACGTGAGTTCCAGCCCAGGCGGAACTGTTTCCGGAAATGTTGTGACCTGGAATGTTGGTTCACTGGATAAAGACGCTTCGCGTTCTTATACCCTGGTGCTTCAAGGAACTCAGCCTGGTTTGTGGGTCAACACAGCCGTTGCCAGCTCTAATGAGGTTGGCACAGCCACCGCTCAGGCAACGACCCGCGTATCTCCGCCGCCAGAAGTAATGATTAAGAAGACCGGTCCAGCTGGCGTCTTTACCGGATTCACACGGGCTTATACACTGACCGTGACCAATACCGGCTCGGTTGCTCTGACCGATGTCATAGTCACGGATCACCTTCCTCCGTTGTTGAACTACACGAGTTCTAACGTGGCGAGTACTGTTACAGGGAACCAGATATCCTGGAACCTGGGCAGCCTGAACATAGGTGAGACGAAGAGCATCATTGTTATTCTTGGTGGCGAAAAAACAGGGACAGCAGTCAACACAGCCACCGTAACCACAAATGAGGGTGCTACCTCAACTGACAGTCTTACGATTACAGTACTGGGTGCACCCGGAGCTCATATGTCCCTTATCGACAGCAGTGATCCGGTGGCAGTGGGTGATGAATTCACCTATACGATAAGAGTGCTCAACCAGAGTGAGGGCAACAGTTTGCATAACTTGACAATCACCGGTTTGCTCCCTGGTGAAGTAGTCTTTGTCGGTGCGGATGGGCCTGTCTCATATACTGTTTCGGGGCAGGAAGTACGCTTTAACGCAATAGCAGAATTGTTACCCGGGCAGACAAAAGAATTCACAATCACTGTTAAAGCTACCGGAGCAGGAGCCGCAGTGTTCAACGCTACCATGAACTGGGACGAATTCGGAGAGCCGATCGTTAACCAGGAAGGCACCACTATCTTTATGCCACAAAGCTAAGAAAAGCTAAGCAGTGTACAAATGGCGTGCTGCGCTAAGCAGCACGCCATTTATTTTCTTTTTAAACCGTAACATTGTAGTTGCTAAAAACATAAAAGGATAAATTGGTATCCTGGCTAATATTGACAATAAACTGAACAATTATCAGTATGCCAGGTTTGAGCAGGGTGTACAAGGCCCCTTTTCCTTGAGCCATTGAAATAAACCAGTCGACCTTCTATTATATTATCGCATTAAAAATACCCTGGCAGCCGGACCGCGTTTATTGGCAATACCAGGGGTACAGGCATACTCGCTGTAATGAACAACCACCGGGAATGGCATGCATTGTCTGTTAACCAAGCCCTCTCGGGCTTGAATACCGGCTCGTCCGGCTTAAGCTCAGAGGAAGCCGGCAAGCGCCTCTCAGATTACGGCCCCAACGAATTGACAAAGCATAAAGGCGTTTCTCCGCTGGCAATCTTTCTGGAGCAGTTCAAAAGCTTCCTGATCATTATTCTGCTGGTTGCCGTGGCACTGTCAGCTGTTCTGGGTGAGACCGTTGATGCAATCCTGATAATGATCATCGTCGTGTTTGCCGGCCTGCTGGGTTTTGTCCAGGAATACCGCGCCGAAAAGGCTATGGAAGCGTTAAATGAAATGGCGGCACCGACTGCTGCTGTAATACGAGAAGGCCGGGAAGCCAGGCTGGCATCCCGAGAACTGGTGCCGGGGGATATCATCATCCTGCGTACCGGTGATCGTATTCCGGCTGACGGGCGCCTTGTCGAAGCTTATAACCTCAAAACCGAAGAAGCTCCCTTGACCGGAGAAAGTACTGCTGTTGATAAAAGCATCGAACCGGTTTCGGCAACATTGCCGGTAGCTGAAAGAACAAACATGATATTTACGGGAACGACTGCCGTGTACGGCCGGGGGACAGCCGTGATAACCGCGACGGGCATGTCGACCGAATTCGGTAAAATAGCCGCCATGCTCCAGCAGGTAAAGCAGGAGCGTACTCCGCTCCAGGTAAATTTGGACCGGGTGGGAAAATATATCGGCGTTGTTGCCCTTTTCCTGTGTTTTGCCCTGGCCGGAGTCGGCATAATAAGGGGTCATGAAGTTCTCGAGATGGTTATCTGGGGAGTGTCGCTGGCGGTGGCGGCTGTGCCGGAAGCACTGCCGGCGGTGGTGGTAATAAGCCTGGCTTTTGGCGTACGGCGAATGGTTAAAAGAAACGCCCTGATAAGGCGCCTCCCGGCTGTGGAAACCCTGGGCAGCACCGATTATATTTGTTCGGATAAAACCGGCACCCTTACCCAGGACAGGATGACCGTACGCCGGATCTGGGTTAGCGGCAGGATTATCGAAGTAACCGGCCGGGGCTACGAACCGGAAGGCTCTTTTACCACTGGTGGAAAACCTGTTGAGCCGGCAAAGGACGAAAGCCTGCTGGACCTGTTGAAAACCGGCCTGGTGTGCAACGATGCAGGACTCGTTCAGGATAACGGTAAATGGACTATCAGTGGAGACCCTACCGAGGGATCGCTGATAGTGGCTGCCGCCAAGGCGGGCCTGGATACCCGGAGCCTGTATAAAGCGAGCGAGCGCATCGGGGAAATCCCTTTTACGTCGGAAAGAAAACGCATGACCACCATCAATCGGGAAGGTGGAAAAGTTTCGGCACATTCCAAAGGAGCGGTTGAAATAATCCTGGCCTCGTGCAGTTCAGTGCTGGAAAACGGCGCATCCAGAGCTTTGAATGACGAATACAGGACAGGCATACTTGCCGTTGCTCGAGACATGGCGAGCGATGCGTTAAGAGTCCTGGGAATGGCTTATAAACCAATGAGGGATGCGGTTACCGAAGATAAAGAAGCCGAGCGGGGCATGGTTTTTCTCGGCCTGACCGGCATTATAGACCCGCCAAGGCCGGAAGCCAGGGAAGCCATTGCCGTGTGCACCAAAGCGGGTATCAGATCGGTGATGATTACCGGTGACCACAAGGTTACGGCAACCGCCATCGCCAGGGAGCTCGGTTTACTCAAGGAAGGTATGGTTATAACCGGAGCCGAGCTGGACGGGATTGATGATGCCGCATTTGATGATATCGTGGAAGAGGTCGAAATATATGCCCGGGTTTCACCGTCTCATAAATTGAGAGTAGTTGGAGCGCTTACATCCAGGCGGCATGTTGTAGCCATGACGGGAGACGGTATCAACGATGCGCCGGCTTTGAAAAAAGCCGATATCGGGATTGCCATGGGTATTACCGGAACCGATGTTACCAAAGAAGCGGCTGATATGGTGCTTATCGACGATAATTTTGCCTCAATCGTGGCTGCTGTTGAAGAGGGTAGAATAATATTTGCCAACATCAAGAAATACCTTATGTATCTGCTTTCGTCAAATACCGGAGAAATCCTGCTTATGGCAGGAGCGATACTGCTGGGACCCTTGATCGGACTGCCTGAGGGGGCGATTCCCTTGATTGCCGTGCAGATACTGTTTGTAAACCTGGTCACTGACGGGTTGCCGGCTATTGCGCTTGCCCTCGACCCCGCAGACCCTGACGTCATGCAGCAAAAACCGCGGCCGCGCAGCCAGGGGATCTTCACCCGCCCGGTAGTAGCCTTGATGCTCACCGGCGGTATATGGTCTGCAATTGTCAACCTCGGCATTTTCAGCTGGGTATTGAATTCCGGCAGGGGGCTGGTTGAGGCACAGGCTATGTGCTTTATTACCCTGATACTCGTACAGTTTTTCAAAGCCTACAACTTTCGTTCCGACCGGCAGTCGGTTTTCAGGCTCGGTATTTTTAAAAACAGGTGGCTGAACCTCTCAATACTTGGTGAACTGGCTTTGCTGGCCGGAATCATTTACCTGCCCTTATTGCAGGAGCCTTTTCGCGTTTTCCCGTTGAGCGGGCTGGACTGGGTACTGGCTGTTGGCGCCTCAGCAACAGTTTTTCCGGTGCTGGAACTGGTAAAAATGCTGGGAAGGAAATGCGAAAAGAGCCGGTGAGTTAACAGCCTCAGCTTAACGTTACCGGATATATCATAGCCGGGACGGCCTTCAGACGTTCCGGGATTTCCCCCGGTTTCCATCCGGTTATGGTGGTTTCCAGGTAGAAATAATCCCGGCCATCATATTCCCAGTAGCCACCCCAGGCATCTTGTATGCCGGCAACAGCTACTCCGTAGTGGTTGGGATATCCTACCAGCACAACGTCATGGCCGGTCAGTTTCAACAGCTTGGCCAGCAGGATAGCGCTGTCTTCACAATCTCCTTCAAGGCCAGCCAGAGTTTCAATCGGATAACGCGGGTAATTGGCGCTCCCTGTGGAGGACGGGTCGGAAGAATAATCAAAGCCCTGGACAAAAGCAGCCAGGAATTCTGGGAGATTCCGGGCCGGGCATCCATGTTGCAGGGCTGTGTCAGACAGAACCGCAGCCAGGCCGGCAAGGCAGTCATTGTCCATAGAACTTTGAACATAAACCGAGTAATCGTTAGTATAGGGCCGCTTCAAGCTCTGGTAATACCGGTAGAGGTTTTCGGGTATCCCGAATTCCCAGTGCCACCGGGTTCCGCCGTAAAACCAAGTATAACTGTGCTGAATAATACTCCCTTCATGCGTATCGGGAAGAAGCGGAGGTACATTTATAAACGTTTCGGGTTTGTCATGCTCGAAAGCATAGGCAAGGTAAGATTTGATAGACATCCACTGCGGGCTGGTGAATGAATACATGAACAGGTGGTTTACGGGTATGCTGATTCCATTCATCCGCAGCATCTGGCCGCTTTCCCTAGTCAGGGAGCAATCGAAATAGAGCGTTTCAATTTCTCCGGGAGCAATGCAAACGCTTCCGGAACCTATCAGTCGGTCATCTATCAACATTTCCAGGCTGTAAAGCTCTGCAACCTGGCCAACATTTTGTATCCGGGTAACCAGATCGGTAATTGTACCGTCATCGATTACATAAGTTAGGGTAACCACTTCACACATTGCGGGGCAGGCTTTAACCGCGGGGGCCATGCGCATTCCGGGGCTGAACTGGCCGACGATATTTTGCAGGATATTTAACCAGTACGCCAAGTTTATGGATGTGGTTAACAGGACTGTCACCACAGCCAAAACCGCAACCAGCCTCGCAACCAGTTTCTTCATCCTTCCCGTCCACCAGCTTAATAACCCCAAGGCGATGGCATAACGATCGTGAAGCAGGATATTATTTTAACACCGGTGTCAATTATTTGTTATGGTCTGCAGAGTACCCGCAGTTCTTTGTATTAAACATAACGTTGTGGTATAGTTAAGGCAAGTTTCAGTTTAGGTTACATCAAGCGTTAAATAGCTTTCATTAAGGCCTTCTTAAGCATTGGACAACCCGGACTCTAACTAATAACCAGTCAGGAGGCCCCGATACTGCGTTTCACACGATTCCAATGATTTATAAATTATGCCTTTCCCCATTACCGTTTACCGGTAGATAATAAAAAAGTAACCATTAACAAAAGGGAGTTTAATGAATTTCAACAGTTTTAATCTGCACCCGAGCATCATGAGCAGTATAGAAAAGCTCGGATATATCAAACCCACGCCTATTCAGGAGCAAGCCATTCCGATTGCCCTCGAAGGCAGGGATGTTATCGGATTGGCTCAAACCGGAACCGGTAAGACAGCTGCTTTTGCGCTGCCCATCCTGCAGCGCCTGCAGGGCGGGCCCAGAGGCAAACTCAGGGCGCTGGTTGTTTCCCCGACCCGGGAACTGGCCGAGCAAACCAGTGAAGTCATCAACGAGCTGGGTGCCGCTTGCGGCATAAAGTGCATCACCGTTTTCGGCGGGGTAAATATGGAGCAGCAAGTTCGCAATCTCCACCGCAGGCCCGAAGTTGTCGTCGCCTGCCCCGGCCGTTTGCTGGACCATCTCTATAGAGGCTCAATAAGCCTGTCCGATATGGAAATCCTGGTTATAGACGAGGCTGACAGGATGCTGGATATGGGGTTTTTGCCTGATATCAAACATATCTTAGCCTGCATCATGCACAAACATCAGACCATGTTGTTCTCGGCAACCATGCCGGATAATATAAAAGATTTAGCTGAGCAGATAATGCATCAGCCGGTTACCGTAAGGGTTGACCGGTTACTGCCGGCAAAGAGCATTTCGCATGCATTGTATCCGGTGCCCCAGCATCTTAAGACAGGCCTGCTGATAGAAATCCTTAGCAAAACAAAAACCGATTCCGTACTGATATTTACCCGAACCAAGTACCGGGCGGAAAGGCTTACCCAGCAGCTGCTGAGTTACGGCCATAAGGTAACTTCTCTGCAGGGCAACCTTTCGCAAGCCAGGAGGCAGACAGCCATTACAGGCTTTCGTAAAGGAAGCATTAAAATCCTGGTGGCTACCGATATTGCCGCCAGGGGGCTCGATATTTTGAGCATATCCCACGTCATCAATTTTGACATGCCGGAAAGCGCCGAGGATTATATTCACCGTATCGGCAGAACCGGCAGGGTGGATAATTCAGGTGATGCTTACACTTTTGTGACTCATGAAGACAACACTAAAATACGTTCTCTGGAGCGCATACTCGGCGCCCCCCTGCAGCGGCTGAAGGTGGATGGGTTCGATTATTCCAAAACAGCGCCGGAAAAACCGGTTGGCCGGCCGGCAAATAATTTCCGGCCAAGACGAGCGACAATATTTTCCAGATAGCCCGGTGGATACTATAGCTTCCGGCTCAAACAGGTGCTAAAATAGATATATAGGCCGCCTGGATTTGGACAGCCGGCACAGATCAAAGAATAAAACATAGGAGGCTAGAGATGTCAGAAACGGAAAAAGGTGCTGCATTCGCCATGGGTATACTGGCAGGAACTGCCATCGGACTGGCTGTAGGTTTGCTGTATGCTCCCAGGCCGGGAACCGAAACTCGTGAAATGCTGAAGGAAAAGACAGACGATGCCCGGCATAAAGCGGCTGATATCGTGCAGGAAGCCCGTGAAAGAGCTAAAAAAATTGTTGAGGATGCCAGGGGCAAAGCCGCTGAAATCAATCAGCAGTAAATAGACAATAAAAGGTTTCCGAGTCTGACAAGCCTGCCGGGATAGGAATATCCCGGCAGGCTTGATTATTTAAGTTGGGTATCACTTGCTGACAGGCAGGGTGAAACTGAAGCTCGCACCCTGCCCGGAGACGCTTTTGGCCCAGGCTTTTCCGCCATGTGCCTCCACCATCTGCTTGACTATCGACAGGCCGAGGCCGGTGCCGCCTTCCGAGCGTGCCCGGGACCCCCCGGAGCGGTAAAATCTTTCGAATATATGCGGCAGGTCGGCCGGGTTAATACCCTCACCCGTATCTTTTATACTGATAGTAACGCTTTTGTCACCTGTTGCCGTTGAAACGGTTATGGTACCGCCTCCAGGGGTGTGGCGGATGGCATTGGCCAGTAGGTTGGTAATAACTTGTTCGATCCTGACAGGATCGGCTGCCAGTTCGATTGCCGGGCCGGTTGTTTCAGCCAGCAGAGAGATATTTTTCTCATCCGCCCTTACCCGGTACTGAGAAACCAGCCGGTTTATCAGTTCGTTCAGATCGATCTTTTCAAGATTGAGTTTGAGGTGTCCGGATTCTGCCAGAGATAAATCCCGCAGGTCCTGAATGAGCCGGGTCAATAGAATCGACTGATCTTTTATGGATTGAAGATGTTCCGGGCTGGGCTCGAAAACCCCGTCCATAATTCCATCCACCGTGCCCTCGATAATGGTCAGCGGGGTTTTGAGCTCGTGGGCAATGTCGGCGGTAAGCTGCCGGCGCGCTCTCTCTCCTTTATCGAGTTTGGCGGCCAGCCCGTTAAAAGACTCGGCGAGTTTACCGATTTCATCCCGGGAATCAACTTTCACCCGATAATCGAGTTCTCCTTCAGCCAGTCTTTGGGCTCCCAGGGTCAGGGCTTTTACCGGCCGGGTAATCTGACGGGTCAGCGCTACACCCACAACAAAGGCAACCAGAGCTGCAATCAGCCCCATTTGCCAGATCGAGGTGTTGACCCGGTTTAAGAAGTCTTCATCTATGGTGCTTACTACCGGCATATACTGGTACATGGAGCCCCCCATCATGTGCCCCATGCCCCCGCCTGAACCGGTAGAAGACAGGAAATACAGGCTGCCGACCTGCCGGCCGGACACTTTTATGGCTGTGCCCGCACCCAATCCCGTACCCGATATGTTTGTTCCGAGGAGTTTTGCCTCGGAATCGGCGACAACAATCCCTGTGTAGTCGGTAACGATTATTCTTTGCGAAGTAGAAAGTGAAAGGTTTTCGACAACTTCCTGGATGCCGTTCCAGCCGTTTCTCTGGTCGTAGAGTTCTCCCAGGTTGCTGGCCAAAGACTGGGTGTACATCATATTGCCCCGCATGGTGTATTCTTCAAACTCGCGAGTATTTAAAAAACTGGTAAGAAGCACCATCAAGCCTACGCAAATACCTACGATAAGAAGTAGAGAACCAGCAAGTTTGATGTTCAGGCTGCCCATCCTACACCTCTCCCATTTTGTAACCTACTCCAAAGACAGTGATGATGTAAGCCGGCTTATCCGGGTCCGGTTCAATTTTTTTTCGCAGATTCTTTATATGGCTGTCTATGGTGCGCTCGTAACCTTCGTAAGCATCACCCTGCATTTCGTCCAGGAGCTGCATTCGGGTATAAACCCTGCCGGGTGATTCAGCCAGCACCCGCAAGAGTTCAAACTCATTCGGAGTAAGCTCGACAGGTGCACCTTGCCGTTTTACCAGTCGCTTTTGGGTATCTATGGAAATATCCCCAACATTTATTATGCTTTTTGGAGGTTGGGCGCATTCGCTTCTTCTCAGAACCGCCTTAATCCGCGAAACTACTTCTTTAGGATCGAAAGGCTTGGTGATGTAATCGTCAGCACCAAGCTCGAGCCCGATTATTTTTTCAGCTGTCTCATCCCTGGCGGTAAGCATTATTACCGGTATGTTCGAATCCCGCCTTAGCTCCTTGCATACATCCCACCCGGAAACCCCGGGCAGCATCAGGTCCAGTACCACAAGGTCAGGGGAGTCTTTACGCGCGCTTTCCAGGGCGCCGGGCCCGTCATAAGCAGCGGTCACCCGGTAGCCTTCCCGCTCAAGGTAGGCCCTCAGGATGTCCGTGATTTTTTTCTCGTCATCGACTACCAGTATTTTCTTGCTCATAGCTGTGGTGCCTCCGGTGAGAATCCCGGCTAATTCTAGCACTTTTGAATTTGAGGTTAAATGTTAAGGAGGGGGCCGAGCCCCCTCCTTAACTCAGGTGAATCCTTTATTTCAATTACCGGTTTCTGCCGCACTGGCGTGCGTTCCGGTTGCTTTCGCCGGAAAAAAGGGCGGGTTCACCGGTGCAGGCCCCGGCGGTGTTGCGGTTTTCCCAGCGGTACCCGGTTCCCGTTTCATCGCCGACGTTGCATCTTCCATAAGCGTAGCCCATTCCCCATTCAGCCGGCCCGGTGGCGGTACGTGTTAGCATCAATTCGATTCTTTCCGCCATCCGCTCAAGCATATAGTCCCTCTGTTCGGGAGTGATAACGCCTTCGTCCACCAGGGTTTGCAGGCTTTCTGCCCTGTCGGCTATCACGGCTGCGATCAGTTCATCCAAAGTAAGACCGGTCGAGGCGGCAATGTCGGCCAGGCTGAGACCTTCAGCTCTCAGTTCGCACAGTTCATCGGCGGTTAAATCGAGAAGTTCGACTATGCTTGCATTGCAGGCGATTCCTTCGCCGCCGAAACCATAACCACCGCAACCGGTGCAGTCCAGCGGGTCACCCGTTCCTCGCGGAGAATCGGCAAAAACGGTCGTACCCAGCGCCAGGGTAACGATTGCCATCACACCTGCTCCTACTGCCAGAAGTTTAAGTATTTTTTTCATTTTCATCCTCCTTTGTTCGGCCGGTTTACCCGGCTCTATGGTCTTATCATAAGTCATGGTTGTGGAGGAATTATGAAGAAGGGGTGGAGGCGATGTGTTTTTGAAAGGATGTTAGTCCCTGTCTCCCAGTACCCCTGCCAGTATAAAACCGGGTCCGGTATGAGTGCCTATGACTGGAGTCGGCCTGGAAAAAAAGATGCGTTCACGAGGAAAGACGTGGCTTGTGCGTTTGGCAATCATTTCCGACTCATGAGGAGTAGTAGCTGAAAGAATCGCCAGTTCTTCGATATGCTTGTAGCTTAAAATAAAGTCCACCAGCCGGTCAATGGCGCGGGAGCGGGAATGAGTCCGTCCGGCTGGTTCAACAATCCCTTCTCTCAAGGTGATAAGGGGGTTTATTTTTAGCAGCGAACCGAGAAACGCCTGGGCTTTGCCGATGCGCCCGCCCCGTTTCAGATATTCCAGCGTATCGAAGGTGCACAGGAAATCCACCCTGGGCATATTAACCCTGATGACATCGATTATTTCTTCCAGGCTTTTCCCCTCTTTTGCAGCCCTGGCAGCCTTGATGACCAGAAATCCCTGGCACATGGTAGCGGTTTCAGAATCTATTACCTCGACGCGGCACTTTTTCTGCATTAACCTGGAACTGCTGACGGCTACTTCATATGTGCCGCTCATCCTGGAACTGACTGTTATTGCCACAATGGCATCTGCGCTGTCAGCCATTTTATCGTAAGCCTCGACAAACATGCCTGGTGAAGGGAGAGACGTAGTGGGGGGAATTTTGCTTCGCTTGAGTCTTTCATAAAACTGCTCGGCGGTTATATCTACGCCGTCATGAAATATCTCTTCACCCCAGCGCAGAATGATAGGAATCACGGCGATATCCAACTCTTTTACAATATCGGCCGGCAGGTCGGCGACGCTGTCGGTGAGAATTTTAACGCTCATGATTGCTCTCAGTGTTTATTCCAAACGGTTTTTGATTAACGTTCGAGCCCAGACCTTACTTGAGGTACATATCTTCGACTTTGGCAGTAAAACGATTACCGCAGGCGGGACAGGCGAAAACCACACGGGTAATCCTGGTCCGGTTGGCTTCGGTATCCCGATCGTGGCTGGTGATAGAACAGTCATGGCCGTCCGTCGGGCAGACTGCACACAGGGTGTACGTGTAACCGGTTTTGGGGTCCCTGTAGTTGAGTTCCCCCACCGAAAGCATTTTGGAAATCCTGGATTTGTTTTTAACCTTTTCCATCAGTAACCCTCCCTGAACGCATCAGTTCAAAGCACTCCAGCTATTAATATAATCTTGCCAAACCGGCATTTCAATAGCCGGTGAACTAAAAGTAATATGAAATGATAAGTATCGGTGTTTAACCGGGTCAAACCGCGAAGGTTTCTTGCGCCGTGATTGCTGAAAGAACCGGAAAGGCAATGCATATTCCACCGCCAGTAAGGATAAAACACGGATAAGCGGACTATTATCCATCGGCTTTAAACCAACCCGGGCCGTTTTAAGGGACGTCTTTGCCGGTTGATATTGACTCAGGCCGGGCGCTTATGATAGTGTCATGATACGGTAAACATTTACCGTATCAATCGATAAACGGCATTTACAAAGATATGCCCGTATTTCAGACAGATGGCAGAAAATAAACCGAAAATAATCAGCACCGGCTCATCGTTCTTGGACGAATTGCTGCAGGGGCTTCGTCCGGGTGATAATGTCGTCTGGCAGGTAGACCGCATGGAAGAATTCCTGCAATTTGCCGGCCGGTTCGGGCGTGGGGCGGCAGAAAAGGGACTGGAATGCGTCTATCTGCGTTTTGCCCCGCACCCCCCTGTCCTTGAACCATTCGAGGGCCTTGTCGTTGTGGCGCTGGACCCGGAAGCCGGGTTTGACGTGTTTACCCGGAAAGTTCACGAGGTAATCGAAAGCAAGGGTAAAGAGGCGTACTATGTTTTCGACAATCTTTCCTCGCTGGTTGAATTCTGGGCTACCGATGAACTGCTGGCAGACTTTTACCAGATAACCTGTCCGTATATTTACGAGCTTGGCGGCGTGGCTTACTTTGCTTTAAACCGGGACCAGCATGACCACAACACTATTGCCAGGATAAAAACCACAACTCAGATTTTACTTTCCACCTATCATACCGGAGGCAGAAGTTATATACACCCTCTCAAGGTATGGAAGCGCTATTCCCCAAATATGTTCATGGTACACCTGATAGGTGAAAACGAATGGGCTCCGGTTACCACCAGCTTCGATGCGGCAGCGGTTCTTTCGGCATCGGGAACACATCTGGTGCATACCCTGCCGGATTCGGATTCGCCCTGGAACAGCGTTTATCGCAAACTGGTTCAGTACCGGCAAAACCAGGAAAATATACCCGGTGCCGCCAGCGAAATCGATGCTTTAAAGATAGAACTTACTCGCATGATGTTCGGCAATCACGAAAGAATCAACCGGCTGGCTGACAGCTATCTTACTGTCGAGGATATCATGCAAACGCGTGAGCGGTTGATTGGCTCGGGCAGAATCGGCGGCAAGGCTGCCGGAATGCTGCTGGCCAGGCGCATTCTCAACGCCGGAAGCGGAGGAACCGATTTCAGTCGTGTTCTTGAAGCCCACGATTCTTTCTATATTGGTTCGGATGTGTTCTTTTCCTTTCTGGTCAATAACAACCTCTTCCGCCTGCGGCTGAACCTGTCGCGTAATCCGAATATCGACCCGGACGAGTTTGATGCGGTAGAGGCGGCCTTTCTGGCAGGCAAGTTTCCCCGTGAAACCATGGAACAGTTCCGAGATATGCTCGAACATTATGGCCAGGCACCGATAATCGTGCGCTCATCCAGCCTGCTGGAGGATGGGTTCCAGCATGCTTACGCCGGTAAGTACCGCAGTGAATTCTGTGCCAATCAGGGAACTCCTGACAAGCGCCTGGACGAGTTTTTAAAGGCCGTTAAACTGGTATATGCCAGCGCTCTGAATCCGGATGTGCTCTCCTATCGGCGCAGAATGGGGCTTACCGAAGGGGACGAACAGATGGCCATACTGGTTCAACGGGTTTCGGGTATGCCGTTCAAGCAGTATTTTTTCCCGACCCTGGCCGGGGTAGCCTTCTCCAAGAACCTGTACGGCTGGACTGACCGCATTGATACCAGCAAGGGTATGGTCAGGCTGGTATTCGGCCTCGGCACGCGGGCGGTCAACCGAACCGCCGGGGACTATCCCCGCATGATTGCGTTGAGCCACCCGGAAATCCGGCCGGAATCAACCGAACAAATCCCGAATTATGCCCAGAAATACGTGGACCTGATCGATATCGATACCAACCAGCTTGCCACAAAAAGAGCCGCTGAAGTCGTGGGAGGTGAAAGTTACCCCAATCTGGAATTGCTGGCTGCCGACCTCAGCGAGGGGTTTGAAAGCGATATTGCATTCCGTGATGGGTGGCGGCGAGGTTTCGAATTTACATTTCGCAACCTCATAAAGCGCACCCGTTTTATTGAACTGATGGATGAGATGCTTTCATGCCTGGAGTCAGCCTGGGGGCAGCCGGTGGATATAGAGTTCACCGCCCATATCGATTTTCAGCGCGACATAACGATTAATCTGCTGCAGTGCCGGTCCCTGAGATTGCCGAGGTTGACTCCTGCCCATGTCCGGCTTCAGGCCGATCATTGCCGGGGAGATGTTTTGTTCAAAACCAGCCGGGCAATCGGTTCGGGGCTGGTGGAAGATATCTTGTACATAATATACATAGACCCGGCAGCATACAGCCAGTTGAATACCTCGACTCAAAAGAAATCACTGGGCAGGATAATCGGCAAGCTCAGTGAACTGCTTTCCCGGGACGGTAGTAGAATAATGCTCATCGGCCCCGGCAGATGGGGCTCCGGCAATATCGACCTGGGTATCAATGTAAGCTTTGCCGACATTGCCGGCATTTCAGCTCTGGTAGAAATTGCCCGGCCTCAGGCTGGTTATGCTCCGGAAGTATCCTATGGTACCCATTTTTTCCTGGACCTTGTTGAGGCTGAAATACTCTATCTTCCGGTATACCCGGACGAAGAAGATTCCTGTTTCAATCAGGGATATTTTGCCCAAGCGCCTTCCATATTCGAGGAGTTGCTGCCGGATTACAGAGAATATGCTTCAGTGATCCGTGTTATAGATGTAAGGGCAGGCAATAATGGCGCCAGCTGCGCCCTGCTGGTAGATCCCGGGCAGAACACCGGCCTGTGCTATTTACAGCCGGGCACTTAGTTAAACGGGGTAAACGGGTAAGGGTGGGGCAGCGTCCCTGGCGCAGAACTTCAATATCTCGGCGAAATTGGTTATCCTGGCAAGGTTATTGCTTTCCAAAAAGCCGTCATAGGTAAGGCTGATCCACGGTTTGCGGTAACGGGTACTGAAATTTTCCGCCATGGCCGCTACGATGCCGCCGGGCATACAACCGTGAGGCATTACCGAAATTACGCCGGCAAAGTTGTCGTTTTTTATCCATTCCAGGCCACTGCCAAGGCTGAGAACAGCTTCGCTGCCGCATCTGGGCGAAAGGAAATCAGCCGACACAGCCAGGATTTCTTCGGTGGCAGGTTCACGGTGATTCAGAGCAGCTGCAAACTGCCGGGTTACGGAACTCTCATCATGGAGCTGGATACGTTTTTTTACCAGCCCCTTGATTGTTTTTATTGCATTCCTGTCTTTAATGGAATCTTCGATATTGCGCAGCGTGGTGTATTTCAGCCATTCACTCATGGGGGAAACCACCACTTCGAGGCCTGCTTTTTCGCATTCCCTGACAAGGTTGGAGTTGGCAAAACGGTTGGCTCGCAGGAAGATCTCCCCGTTTATGCCTACCAGCGGTTTCGGCGCTGCCCCCGGGTCAATGAGGCGGGTAAAACCGGCAATCGCTTTTCTTAGCAGGTGGTTAAAGTTCTGGCGCCGGCGTACAAGACCGGCAATGCCGTCAAGGCATTCTTCGAATAACCTGTCAGCCTCGCCGGCGTCATGTGAATAAGGGCGCGTGCGCCAAAGCAACCTTTCCAGGTGGTCGACGGCAACGATCCCTCTCCATGCCAGGCGCTCAAATTCAGGGCCGAGGTTTAAATCCCGGTAGGCGTTGTTGGATACGGTGGTGCACATGCGCATTTCGAAACCAGCCTGTTTCAGCAGCCTTTCCTGCTCGATGGCATATTTACCCAGCCGGCAGGGCCCGTATGAACCACTCATGAATCCCTGGGCTTTAAGTTCGGATGGATTTTCCTTAAAATACCTCAGGAAGCTGCCCAGGGTAACCCGGTAGGGGAGGCATTCGGTTCCGGCTGTCAGTTCACCGGCATACAGCAGGTCGGATTCATCGGCCTCAGGCAATACCCTGGCATCTACACCGAAAGCCTGCATCGCCCCGGCCAGTACTACGGCATGTGGTGCCATATAAGGAATCAGCAGTGGTTGGCCAGGTTCGATACTGGAAGACGCTCCCCGGTATACATGTTGTGTATGAGGAGCCCCGGCTTGTTTATGAAAGCGGGCGTGTTCGTTAATTGTATCTACAAAAGCTTCCAGCCGGGTGACCAGGCCGGCTTCAGCGGCGTGTTCATCTATTTCCAGTTGCCCGATAGGTTTTGAGCCGCTGATATCTTCGAGAACCTTGAGGATAAAGGAATCCGGTCCGCAACCGAAATTGGTAACTGCCAGGCTGTAAAGCAGCGGTTCCCGGGTCGCAATAGACACTGCCGACATGAACTTGCTTTCATATGACCAGTACGGGCGGTCGCTGAAGAGGTAAGGATCCTGGGTATCCAGCGGCAGCAAATCCAGCGGCACGGGCACCACACCGAGCTTGGCCAGTTTTTCGGCAATACCAAGGTTAGCGCCTGCGTCCTGGGACATATATGCACGGGAAATGATGACAACGCCGGTTTTATTGTCTCTCTTAAGCTTTTCCAGCGTTTGCCTACCCAACCGGAGGAGCTTGCCGGCAAAATCGGACTGGGCTTGCAAACCGGCGATGGCTGCTTCCTTGCCCTGCTGGTAGCTGAAACCCATTTCAACAGCTGTGCGAGCAAAGTTATCGATGGTTTCCTTATCACCCAGGCTCAAGTCAACGATTGGGGAAAGGAGGCGGCTCCCGGTTTGTAGAACCTCGCGGATTATAAAAGGTGAAGCCTGTACCAGTGGACAGGCGTATTTCTG
>JAFGLQ010000036.1 GCA_016928015.1 Dehalococcoidaceae bacterium | reverse complement strand
ATCATCACGGTTATGCACCATAGCCTGCCACCAGGCGTCCTTGACGTTGCGTTTCATTTCCACGCCAAGGGGGCCGTAATCCCAGCAGCTGGAAAGGCCGCCGTATATATCGCTGGAAGGATAGATAAATCCGCGCCTCCGGGCAAGAGATACGATTTTTTCCATGTTCAGTTCCGGTTTTGAGGTATTATCCACAGGGTAGTCCAACTCCTTTTGGCGCATGTATTATTCAAGGCGCATTATTTTGGCAAAATAGAACGCTATTATTATGCCTCCGGCAACCATGGCGATAATAATAAAAAGCCAGGCTGGCATAAGATGTACGCCGGAAACATTATAACTGAATATGTCGGCAGCAAGAAACGCCAGAATAACTTGGGGCAGGGCAACCATGTTGGAACACAGTATTGCAAGGTTAAGGCCTTTCTTAAATGTTGCCGCCGAAGGACTGGTTGCCAGTAACATCTTAAAGACCAGTTTGCCGGTCAGCCAGCCAAGCCCCAGGAAAATGGCCTGCAAAACCAGCGAAACAAGAATGACTGCATTCGCCGAAGCCCAGTTTACGGGCTCACCGTGAGAAGTAAAACGAAATGCCAGATCTTCAGGCAGTTGAGGCAGAAACACCAGGGCGATAACCAGGCTGATAAGCGCCACGGCTGAGCTCGGCGACATGTTTTTAAGGGAAAAACGATATTTCGAATCGACCGGTTCTTGGCCGCTTTCAACCGGGCTTTCGTCTGTTTTGGGGGCGGTATCTGCATCCCGGCGCCGGGTGCCGGGATGACTGTTCTCTGCGGCTTTTGTTTTCTGATACTGCCCGGATTTATATTTGAAGAGCAGGATAAGGCCGAAAAATGAGCCGAAGACAAAGACAGCGCCAACAACTAGAATTATGATTAAAAGGATATCGTCGTTCATGATTTTACAAAGCAGATTAAAGATACCAGCTTTATCGGACGGGTGTCAAAGACGTGCCACAGTGTTTGCCCTCGGCTAAACCACGATGTTAGAATCTTTGCGTTCAAAATACGGGGAGAAGGAAGACAGCAATGATTATAGACTGCCTCAGCTTAGGAGCATTCGAATCGAATTGTTATATAGTAGCCGATGAAGCCGGCGGCAAATGCATGGTCATCGACCCCGGGGCAGAAGAAAATGTCATTTTAAAACGTATTGAAGAACTGGGCTTGACGGTCGAATGCATCGTTTTAACGCACGGCCATCCGGACCATGTTATGGCGGCGCCGGGTCTGAAGACGGCTACCGGAGCCAGGCTGATGATGCACCCGGGTGACCAGGAACTGCTTAACAATAAAATGCTCAACCTGATGCTTGGCTTGAAAAGCCGGGGCGATGTTGTGGTGGATGAACTCCTTGCCGGCGGCAGGGTGATACAGGCAGCCGGCAACACTTTCACCGTAATGCACACTCCCGGGCATTCCGAAGGCAGTATCTGCCTTGTTTCCGGTGACGTGCTGTTCAGCGGTGATTTGCTATTTGCCGGCGGGATCGGGCGTTACGACCTGCCGGGAGGGGACGAGACAAAAATAATACACAGCCTGGGTATGCTTTTAGAGATGGATGACAATATAAAAGTGTACCCCGGCCACGGACCCCAGACTTCCATCGGGGCCGAACGCCGGGGCAACTTTTATATAATGAACCTGTTTAAAGAAGACCGCTGAAACTGGCAAAAATAGGCGCCAGAACCAGCGAAATAATGCTTATTAGCTTGATCATGATGTTAAGGGAAGGCCCGGATGTATCCTTCATGGGGTCGCCAACGGTATCACCGACTACGGCTGCCTTGTGAGCCGGCGAACCTTTGCCGCCGAATGCGCCCGTTTCAATCCACTTTTTAGCATTGTCCCAGGAGCCGCCAGCGTTGGCAAAGCTGATGGCCAGTACAAGGCCGGTGGCTATCGCCCCACCCAGGAAGCCGCCCAGAGCAACAGGACCCAGAACCAGGCCGACAACGACCGGTGAGAGAATGGTGATAATGCCCGGCAGAAGCATTTTCTTGATGGAATCCTTGGTGCAGATATCCACGCATTTAGCATACTCCGGCTTGGCGGTACCCTCCATAAGGCCGGTTATTTCCCTGAACTGACGGCGGACTTCATTGACGATGGAAAAACTGGTCTTGCCAACGGCATCCATGGTCAGGGCGCAGAATACCGCCGGCAGCAGCGCACCCAGGAAAAGCCCGGCCAGCACTGCAGGCTCCAGCAGGCTGATACCCTGGGTAGTAATGCCAACCGCTTCGGAGTAGGCGAACAGGAGCGCCAGGGATGTAAGGCCGGCAGCCCCGATGGCAAAACCCTTGCCGGTTGCAGCGGTGGTATTGCCGAGGGAATCCAGAGCATCGGTGCGTTCACGAATTTCCTTAGGGAGCCCGCTCATTTCAACGATACCGCCGGCATTATCGGCTACCGGGCCGTAGGCATCGGTAGCATCCTGGATGCCAAGGGTGGAAAGCATGCCGACACCGGCAATGGCTACACCGTAAACATCAGCCAGGTGGTAAGCAGCAATAACGGCGATGACGATAAATAGTATCGGGGGTACGGTACTGAGAAGGCCGTTGCCGAAACCGGCGATGATGTTGGTGCCGGCACCGGTTTGCGATGCTTCGGCAATTTTCAAAGTAGGCTTGTATACATAAGAAGTAAAGAAGTTGGTGCTTTCACCGATAAGAACTCCGGTAACCAGGCCGATGATTATTGCCCAGAATATCTTGATATCGGCTCCAAGCCACCATACTGCAAGGTAGGCAAGCCCCGCAGCCAGAACGGAGGAAACAACGGTACCACGCCTGAGAGCGTTCAAAAGGGCCGTCATTTCGAGTTTTTCACCCACGCGGATGAAAAATATACCTATGATGGAAGCCACAATACCCCCGGCAGCGACCATCAGGGGCAGAAACCAGCCGGCAGCCTGGCTGGGTACCAGGGCTTGATCCAGGACTGGCGACATAACCGCTATGGTAGCCAGGGCGGTGGTGGCGATAATGGAGCTGACATAGGATTCGAACAGGTCGGCGCCCATGCCGGCTACATCGCCTACATTGTCACCCACGAAATCGGCAATTACAGCCGCATTGCGCGCGTCATCCTCGGGGATATTCTCTTCCACCTTGCCGACGATATCGGCGCCGGTATCGGCAGCCTTGGTATAAATACCGCCGCCGACACGGGCAAAGATGGCTACTGAAGACGCACCGAAGCCGAAGCCGGGAATAATATGGATAAAATCAGCATGGCCGTTGAAAGCAAAGTACAGGGCGGTGAGTCCCAGTATACCGATACCGACCACGCTCATTCCCATTACCGCACCGGCGCGGAAAGATACCTTGAGGCCATGATTAAGGCCTTTCTGAACGGCAGCAGCGGTCCGTGAGTTGGAACGAATGGCTATACTCATCCCGATGAAACCTGCCAGGCCGGAGCAGATTGCCCCAAAAATGAAACTCAGGCCTACCCACCAGCCAAGCAGCGGGATAAAGCCCAGGATAAGGGTTACAGCAATTACGAAGACAGCCAGTATCCTGTATTCCCGGCCGAGGAAAGCAAGAGCGCCCTCCTTGATGGCATTGGAAATGTCCCGTACTGCTTTGGACCCCTGGGGTTGTTTTAAAACAAATCGGGCCATAAACCCGGCGGTGACAACCCCCAGCAAACCAGCAAGTAATGCAATTACAAGCTCCAAATTATATCCTCCTTATAATATTTTTATTAACCTGAAAGTGTGTTATGTAGGTTATCAGGTTAGTAATTACGGACTGAAAGTCTCAAATCTGGTTATCATCTGCCGGCAGACGTTACAGGGATCAGGGTTCAGGGTAACCCCCCTGATAACCGCCGCAGAGTCAGCTCCGGCTGAAATTACCTGGTCTATATTATCTATGTTTATGCCTCCGATAGCAACCAGAGGCATTGCGGTGGCAGCTCTTATGGATTTGAACGCTTCGATACCGATCGGGGCGCATTCTTTAGATGCGGTTGGAAACAGGGCCTGGGCGGCAATATAATCCGCGCCCTGCATTTCAGCTTCCCTGGCCTGCTCGACGGTTTCAACCGAAACGCCTATCAGCCGGTCGAATGGCAGGTGCTGCCGGGCAACAGCAACCGGCAGGTCGTCCTGGCCGAGATGTAAACCGTCCGCTCCGGCAGCCAGGGCAATATCCAGTTTATCATTTACTATTAACAGTGCGCCGGCTTCGGAACATATGGACTTGAGCCGGCAGGCAATATCGAGAAACTGCCGGGAGGGCATATCTTTTTCACGCAGCTGTATTATTTTAACACCGGCCCGGATAAGCTCGATAGCCAGGTCAATGTGAGGCCGGCCGCCCAAAGAATGTGAGTCAAGGATTACATACAGACCCTTGATACGGAGGCCGGTTTGACGGCGAGAAAGGCGGCCCAGCAGGTCCTTTTCGATCGAGTAAAGCCGGAACCTGGCTTTTTGAAAAACTTCCCCGGAGCAGACAGCGAGGGGCAGACGGGTAAGTTCCTCAAGCGTTCGCAGCGCCTGCTCGGCACGCCGTGCGTTGGCGATAACGGTGGATGAAATATCCTTAATGGTGAAAGGCGCTTCGGCTGTAAGGCCGGCGCCGATATCGCCAGATGCGTTACGGTTCGATACAAGCTGGAGCTTAAGCGCGCGTGGTACTTCTTCGATATCGTGGCGCAAGTTTTTCAGTTCTGCAGTGAGACTGGCATCGTTTAATACCATACGCGCGATGTCTTCAAGTACCCTTATACCTTCACCGGCCCGGTTAAGGCTGGCATCCATCATTCGAAAAACAGGGCCCACGGCGGCTTTAGAATTCGGATCTTTCATGTTATTGAAACAGATATTCTATCATAAAGGACTTGCCGGGTTAAAAAAAGCCGGTCTGTTCCACGGCGTTGGGAATATGTTTTATACCGGTGACTTTATCGCCGGTCCCCAGCGTGACGGCTATGACATCGATACGGTAATCTTCCGGCCCGCCGGGATTTGCCTTTCTGTAGTATTCAGCCATGGTTATCAGTTTGCGCTGTTTGGAACGCGTTATCGATTCTTCGGGCAGACCAAAAGAAGCCCCGGTTTTGGTCCTCACTTCGACCACTACAAGTTCATTGCCATACTCTGCGACTATATCGATTTCGCCCAGGCGGGAGGTGTAATTTCTGGCAAGGATACGGTAACCATTTTTCAAAAGGTATTCAGCAGCGATCTTTTCTCCGGTTTTGCCTGTTTGTCTAGTCGTCATAAATCAGCTCCAGACGGGCCTTAAGGGGGCCGAAGGAATTGCGATGAATGGGACAGGGGCCGTATTTGCGAAGGGAGCAAAAATGTTCAGGGGTGGGGTAGCCCTTGTTGTGGCTGAAGCCGTACTCCGGGTAAAGCAGGTCCATTTCATCCATCAGCCGGTCGCGGGTTACCTTGGCCAGTATCGAAGCACAGGCTATACTTAAACACAAGCCGTCGCCGTGAAGCACACCTTTTTGAGGCAGGTTGATTTCCGGCAATCTGAGGTAGTCGATAAGAAGCGCCTGGGGCTGGGGTGCGAGCTGGCGCAGCGCACGCACCATAGCCATTCGGGTTGCTCTGACGATACCGAAAGCATCGATCTCCTCACATGACGAAAAACCTACATTGAAGGCTATGGCATTATCTTTAATATAAGGCTCAAGGTATTCACGCTTTGATTTGGAAAGCATTTTGGAGTCCCGGACTTCATCCAGCCATTTGCCGGCTTTACCGGTATCGAGAATGACGGCACCGGCAGATACCGGCCCGGCAAGGGGCGCCCGCCCGGCCTCATCCACACCGGCTACGAGAATATACCCCTGATTTATAAATATAATTTCGTATTCGAAGCTGGGCTT
>JAFGLQ010000035.1 GCA_016928015.1 Dehalococcoidaceae bacterium | reverse complement strand
TGACTGGCAGTCAAAAGGTAGCGGGTTCGAATCCCGCCGGCTCCACCATCTTTCTTTACAGTTAAACTTGCTTACCCCTTTCATACTTTACGCCCCTGGCCTATAGTAACGTCCTGCATTAAACAAGCATCCTCACCTTCACAGAACGGATTGCGCCGTTATGCCCTGTCGAACGCCCGGCTTTCCAGCAAGCTTGGTATGGCTGTCATATAGCCGAAAAAGGTTAAATCCCCCGAAAGCCGCACACTGACGGAATTTGACTATGACGTAACGTAATAGTTTATGATAGTTAGCAACATGAACTATACCGTCAAAGACCTTTCCAGATTCGCCGGGGTAAGCGTCAGGACACTGCATTACTACGATGAAAAAGGCCTGTTGAAACCGGCGTCTTATGACCTGAACGGGTACCGCCGGTATGGTGAAGAACAGTTGATCAAGCTGCAGCAGATTATGTTTTACAAGGAACTGGGCTTCAGTCTTGAAGAAATCGGTCAAATCATCTCACAACCCGACTTTGATGTAATGGAAGCTTTAAAATCGCACCGGCGCCTGCTGGAAAAGAAGGTTCAACGCACCCGCGAACTGATCAATACGGTGGATAAAACCATCCAATACCTCGAAGGAGAAACAGGCATGGATATAAAGGAATACTACCAGGGTTTCAGCGATGAACAGATCGAGAAGTACCGCACAGAAGCGCGGCAGCGCTGGGGAGAAGAAACGTTAAGGGAAAGCGAAAAAAGGGTGCTTGGGATGGGCAAGGATAAATTCGATGCCGTGCAAGCTGAAGGTGGGGCCATTTTCCAGTCGATTGCCGGCAACATTTCGAAAGGCCACGACAACCCCGAAGTGCAGGCACTTATCGCCAAGTGGCGAAACTGGCTGGAAAACTTTCATCACTACTCGGAAGATGCCGTCCTCGGGCTGGGACAGGCCTACAGCCAGCATCCGGATTTTGCCGCCTTCTTCCGGAAATTTCACCCGGACCTGCCGGAGTTTTTTACCCGGGCCGTTACTTATTACGTGGAGCAGAATAAACGGGCTGGCTAATCCAGCCCATTTTCCAGTTCTTCCAGGCGGGCATCGGTCAGGCCGAAATGATGGGCGATTTCATGGCGGACGACCCTTCCTATTTCCTGTATAATCTTGTCCGGCTCATGACGGCACTTGCGCTCGATAGTTTTTTGAAAGACGGTTATCTTGTCAGGTGGGACCATGCCGTAAAAATGTCCCCGCTCGGTGAGGGGGATGCCTTCATAAAGGCCCAGCAGTATTTCCCCGGGTTTCATCCCCAGAGAACTCAACTGGGAACGGCTGGGCTGGTCTTCCACGCACACATCCAGGTTATCCACAATCTGAACAAACTCAGCCGGTAGTTGCTCGAGCGCTTCGGCTACCAGTTCTTCGAATATCTCCCTCTTCATATATCCCGCCTGAACCCATATCTCGCTACTTGTTACGGCCGATATTATACACCACAGCAACCGTTGCCGCAGCCTTTTTTCCCGCCCGGCAGCCAACGGCCCGGCCCGGCAAGCCATTCTTTTTACTGTTTATCATTTATATCCGAGTTCTGAGAGGAGCCAAGCACCTCATTGACCTTCTCCAGCAGCTGTTCCCGGCCGAAGGGCTTGGCGATAAAGGGCAGGTTATGCTCCCTGAGGAATGCCCTGGTGCCGGCATCGGAGGTATCGCCGGTGATCACCGCCACCCGGCCGGCTATACCGGGGCCGGCCTGGTTGAGCCTGGCGTAAAGCTCCCTGCCGCTCATGCCCGGCATGCGTATGTCCATCAGTATCACGTCGTAATATACTGAACAGCACACTGCCACAATAAGTTTAGCGGCAAAACCCGGCTAAATAAGGCTGGAGATAAGCCAGTACACCAGCATACCGACAATTACGGTCCCACTCAGTGATTTTACCTTGAGCGCAAAAACAAGTGTGATTATTCCCGCCAGAAATTCAGGCCTGAGCGGATCCGCCTTTCCGGTCGTATCCGATACCACCATAAGGGGCAGCAGCAAAGAAGCCAGAATCGCCACCGGTATAAGGTCCAGCCACTCGACCAGCCACCCGGGCAGTCTGCGCCCGGCCAGAACCGCCAGCGGAAGCCATCGGGGTATGTAGGTGACCAGGCCCATGCCCAGAATCAGCCAGATATAATCCAGTTCATTCACCGCCGTGCTCCGGTTTTCGCCTGCGGCTGATCAATACTCCGCCAAACGCAGCCAGCATCGAAGCCGCGATTATGTAAAAATTGCCCGGCAATATCATGGCAAAAAGCACCGCCAGGATGCCTGCCAGGATAGCGGTTATAATGTAACGCCTGCCTTTCAGCTGCATCACAAGCAGACCGATGAACATGGCAGGCAGGGCATAATCAATACCGAAAACGCCATCCGGGATAAACTCACCGGCAAAGCCGCCCGCCAGGGTACCGGCAATCCAGAAGAAATTGGAAACGTGGTTTACGGTAAGCGCCTGGGCGATTCCCCAGTTGCCCTGTTTGAACCTGGAAAGGTTGAGAGCAAAACTTTCATCCGTAATTCCATATGCAAACAGAGAAAGCAGCCACTTGCGCGTGCCGCCCATGTAAATTGCCAGCGACGAACTCATCAGGAAATGACGCAGGTTCACCACGAAAGTGGTAAGAATGACGGAAACCGCACCCGCGCCGCCGGAGAGCATTGAGACAGCTATAAACTGGGCGCTGCCGGCAAACACCACCAGCGACATGAGCCCGATCTGCCAGGGCTGCAAACCGGCTTTCTGAGCGATAACCCCGAATGCCAGCCCGATGGGGACATATCCCAGGCAGACCGGCCAGGCCGCAGCTACACCCTGGTATATGCCGGTTTTTACCCGGTGGCTTGTTTCAACAGGCTGATGCTTCATATAAAAAGACTAAGGCCGCACAGTTTCTACAGGTGTATATATTTAACGCCGCCCTTAAATTATTACCGGCAGGCCTTTACTTTTGAGGTAATTCTTTACCTCCAGAACGGTGAGGTCTCGGAAATGAAACACCGATGCCGCCAGTACGGCAGAAGCTTTGCCTTCAACGACAGCCGCATGCATATGCTCCAGAGTCCCGGCTCCTCCCGAAGCGGTCACCGGGATATTAACCGCTTCAGCCACCGCAAGGGTCATCTCTATGTCATAACCGTTTCTGGTACCGTCGGCGTCCTTGCTGGTCAGCAGTATTTCGCCGGCGCCAAGGCTTTCAACCCGCCTGGCCCAACCGACAATATCCAGAGCGGACCCTTCTTCTCCGCTCTTTATTACTACCTCGAGCCGGGGCAATCCGGAACCCGGCGGGTTTTTCCGGCCATCTATGGCTACCACCAAACTCGAAGAGCCGAATCGTTTGGCAGCTTCCTCGATGAGTGACGGGTTCTTGACCGCGGCGGTGTTTATAGAAACCTTATCCACGCCGAGTTCCTTCAAGGCTTCCATATCGCCGATGCTGCCGATACCTCCACCAACTGCAAACGGAACGGTGACAACGTCACGCACCTTTTTAACCCATTCCAGCCGTGTCTTGCGGTTTTGCAGGGTGGCAAATATATCCAGGAATACAAGCTCGTCGGCTCCCTGACTGCAGTAAGCCTGTGCCGCTTCTACCGGGTCCCGGGCGTCCTTCAGATCTACAAATTTAACCCCTTTGACCACACGCCCATCCTTGATATCCAGGCATGGAATAACCTTAATTGGCCTCAACTGATTCTCCTTTCCTGTAATAATATTTATTGTCTGCTCAAACCGGTCAGAGTTTGTTTTGCCGGTGGATAATCCCTGCACCCGGCTATTATAGCCTAACAATACCGGTGCCGGCACCCGGTCTAGTCGGCCAGATGAGCCGTTACCGGAGCCCGCTCCAGGCTGGAAGCCGCCAGCAGAGCCCGGGGCTTGAAACCGGTGACAGCCGCCAGATAACGGTCGGGCAGTATCTGCAGCCGGGTATTGTAGAATGTGGCAACCTGATTGTAATAATCCCGGATGAGGGCAAGGCGCTGTTCGGTCTCGGAAAGCAGGCTTTGCAGCTTCAGGAACTGCTGGCTGGCTTTCAGTTCCGGATATGCTTCGGCAGTTGCCGTAAGCACAGGTGCCGCTTGCTGCAACCCGGTACCGGTTTCAAGGCTTCCTTCGGCCCGGCTCCTGATCTCAGCCAGCATAATCTGCAAAGATTTTTCGTAACAACTGTAGGCCTTTACCATTTCGACGATATTCGGAATAAGTTGGGCGCGGCGCTCCAGTTCGACTTCTATCTGTGACCAACCCTGTTTGACACGCTGGCGCAGCCTGACGAGGCTGTTGTAGGCATTCCATATCCAGCCAACCAGTACCAGCAGGAAATAAAACCCGGCTGCGCCAAGCAGTAACGGCCCCACCGGCGAAGGAATTCGGCCCACGGTATGATATATCGCAACCCCGCTCAGCACCAGCGTCAAACCCAGAAGGAGCCAGAACCAGTACCACCGGCCAAAACGGGAGCTATGGTGCATTTCATCGCGGGTGGAAATCAGAAAAACTGGAGATTTCTTATCGAAGGCTATTTCAGCCGCCACCACATCCTGTCGCTGTCGTGCCTGTCCAACCACATATATCTGCGCGTGGAGAGGAATCACTTCCTCAGTGAAGCGGCGCCAGTGAGTTGAGCTGGCAATGGATTCGGCCGGGCCTTTAGCATAATACAACGGTTCTTTCCGTGAACATGTCCGGTTGAAAACCCTGTCGGCATGAATCTGAGCCCCATCGGAAAGTACGCGTATAATACCCGTATCGTCTTTTAAAAATACCGGAACACGGGTTGTTTTACTCAGAATCGTCTTCCAACCGCTTTCGGTGCGGGTACGGGTGCGGTGGTTGCCCTGGGCATCCGTATATGACTCGGTTACGGTGCGCTGCCACTGCTCTTCGACTTTATACGAATAATAAACACACCTTACCCCTGCCAGGTAGCTGGTAAGAGGGGCTTCAGCTTCGGCAGTTCCGGTTAGTTCCGTAAGGCCGATAAAGACACCCATGGTCTTTGACGTAGGCAGGTCATCAATCAAGCGCTTACGGCGAAAAAAATGAAATGACGCAAGCAGACAACCGCCGCCAAGCAAAAAGCCGGAGACCAGTATCAAGGCTGAATACGGATTGTAAACGGGCATTGCAAATGATGTTTGCTCCTGACCCTAAAATTATATCGACGCTGCAGAACAGGTGTCAAAACAGACAGCCATACTAATTCCATCAAGACGAGACCCCTGCAATCAAAGCTCTGAAGGTTGTTGACAAAGCTGTTTGATAAGGGCTATATTGTTTGCTGATTATTAAGGGCTGGTAAGCCGAAACGGGCATTGCCCTTTGAAATATTAATTTTATCAGGAGGATTTTATGGCGAAGAAGGCACTGATTCTTACCCTGCTCTTCTTGGCCACCGTACCTCTGGGCTGGTACCTCTCAGATAGCTTGGGCATCCTCTTCTTTGACGATGCCTGGTGGCTGCTGTTGGTGGCGGTAGGCCTGGGTACGGTGCTCGGTATCTACAGCGGGATCACCCGTCCCAGGGAACGAATTGAGGGAGACAAGGTTGAACGCCACGGTGCCCGGGGGTTCCTGTCTCACTGGGGGACTTCTGTAGGTATCTTTGTCTGCCTGGGCACCGGAATCTACATGGGTTTCCTCTTCATCGAGCCTTTCATGAAGAGCATTGCCGACACGGTGCTGCCGTTGAACTTGCACTTTACCGGTGTAACCCTGCTGTTGTTTGCCGGCTTTTTCTTCGCGTTCGATTATCTAGTCATGCGCGACTTCGACCGGCTTGTTCCCAACCTGAAAGACCTCATTCACGGTATGCTGGGTAAATATTTCCTGCGGCGCAAGTGGCACGCTGAGACCAAGTATCTTTCCAGCCAGAAAGTAGCCGCACTCGGCATGGCCTCCATCGGTGCCGTGATTCTGCTTACCGGCGCTTTCAAGGTGGCCGCTCACGTCTGGGAGATTTCCGCCGATGTCTGGGGCTGGATGACCCTGATTCATGATATCGCCACCGGGCTGTTTATTCTGATGCTTATTATCCATGTAATCCTGGTGCTGGTTTTAAAGAGCCACTGGTCGACACTGGCTTCCTGGGTTACCGGCAAGGTTTCAAGGGATTTCGTCGAAGAACATCACCCGATTTGGTATGAGGAAATGACCACCGGCAAACAAAGGGCCTACAAGCCGTTCGGTTACAAGGAGGACAGCAGTGAAAAATAAGAGATTATCTCTGGTACTGTTTTTCGCGCTGGTTTTGCTGCTTATACCTGTGCTTGCCGCATGTGGTTATGAGGCCGAAAGCGGAGACGGCGCCAAACACATTCCCCATGATGTCGATATGAAATTCGAAAATTGCTGGGTTTGCCATACCGGCGGCAATTTCCCGGCAGGCGCTGAATACCCGTACAGGACAGATCATGCCGCCTATCCCTTGATAATGTGTTCTTCTCCGGCCTGCCATTCAACGACTCCCACCGAGCCGACTCAACCGACTCAACCCACCGAACCCACTGAGCCGACAGAGCCTACACAGCCCACAGAACCGACGGAGCCAACTGAGCCGACCGGCCCGCCCACTGCGGACAACGCTCCGGCTATCACCAACCACCCCATCGGCCCCGGTTATGACGGCCTGTGCATGATATGCCACATGCTGGGCGGCACCGATCCAATACCGGATGACGGCTACCACCCCACTTACGATGCATCCGCCAACCAGTGCTACGACTGCCACAAAGCAGGGTAGGGCTTTACAAAAAAGATAATCGGAAGGGCTTTGCCTCGAGGCAAAGCCCTTCTTTTTTCCCCGGAACGATTAGCCTGTCGGCATGCTTTGTGTTATAATCGAGCCAGGGTTATTGCTCATGAAAAATAGAAAATTCCTTATCGGCGGCATAGTCATCGGCCTGGCTATAGTATTTCTGGCTTACATGGGCTTTCAGGGTGGCTCCGGCTACTATTTTACAGTGGCCGAAGCCCTTGAACAAAGAGACTCCGCCGCTCAAAGCTCAATAAGAATTCAGGGAGAAGTAGCTGAAGGCTTTGAAACCTCGGGCGCCGGGCAAAATCTGTTTTTTACTCTGCTGCACATAAATGAAGAGGGAGCCGACCCTCCCTTAAACGCCAGCATACAAGTAAATTTCACCGGCGCTGTTCCCAATAACTTTGAAGCCGGGCGCCACGTAGTCGTACAGGGCCGGTTCGAGGATGACGGCAGTTTCACAGCCACCAGTGTCGTAACGGCATGCGCCTCCAAATACGAGCCGGCATAGCCGGGATAAACAGGCAGGATTAATGGCAGAATTGGGTTATATAGCTCTGGTACTTGCCTTGGCCGGGGCTGTTTTTGCTTTAATCGGTTCTGCTTTCGGCGGCAAGGCGGAGACCTCCTGGATAAACCGGAATGCCCGAAAGGCCGTAATTGCCGTATTCGTCCTCATGAGCGCAGCGGTCGTAATTCTCGAAGCTGCCATTCTTACTCATTACTTTGAAATACAATATGTTTACCAGTATACCGACCGGTCCATGTCTCCGGTTTATCTTTTCAGCGCCCTGTGGGCCGGCAATGCCGGATCACTGCTTATCTGGGCGTGGTTCATTTCCCTGTGCGGCTACATTCTTGTGCTCCGGCAGCGCCCGGGGAAACGCGAACTGACCCCGTATACCCTGGCTGTTGTCATGACCGTACAGCTGTTTTTCACGTCCCTGGTGCTTTTTTTCACAAATCCGTTCACACGTCTGGATGCCGCCTCTTTCCCGGTTGTGCCTTCCGATGGAATCGGCATGAACCCCCTCCTGGAAAACCCGGGAATGGTATTGCACCCGCCGATTTTGATTGCCGGATTCGCCCTTTTCGTGGTGCCTTTCGCCTATGCCATTTCCGCCCTGCTCAACAACCGGCTGGATAACACCTGGATAAGCCATGCCAGGCGCTGGATGATAATGGCCTGGCTTCTTTTGGGAGTAGGCAATCTTATCGGCGCCTGGTGGGCCTATGCCGTACTGGGCTGGGGCGGCTACTGGGGCTGGGACCCGATCGAAAACGCCGGGCTTATTCCCTGGCTGGTGGCTACCGCCGCTATTCATTCCATAGTGGTTCAGAAACGCCGTGGAGGGTTCAAGCTATGGACCATAAGTCTTACCATCGCTGTATTTATTCTGATAAAAACCGGTGCTTTCCTGGCCCGCAGTGACATCCTGTCTTCGGTGCATACCTTCGGGCGCACTGCCATGGACCCGATGTTTTTAACCCTTATCGGCATTTCGCTGGCGGGTTCCATCGGCCTTTTAATCTGGCGGCGTAAAAGCCTGAAATCAGAGATGAGCATTGAAAACCTGGTCTCCAGGGAAGCTACTTTCCTTCTTTTCAACCTGCTTTTAGTCGGCGCCGCCGCCGTAACCCTCATCGGTACGCTGGCTCCTATTCTGCCCGGCTCGATCAACCTGGACACGAGCTTCTACAACCGGGCCGTAGTTCCCATCCTGGTAGCGATCATCCTCCTTGTTGGCGTTTGCGTTACTATCGGATGGAGGCGGCTGGAAGTACGCCGGCTGCGTTTTACCCTGCTGGTTTCGGCAGGGGCAGCGCTCGGGGTCGTCGCCATTTTACTGTTTGCCGGCTTCAACCAGTGGCATGCGCTGATTCCGGTTTTTATCGCCGTCTTCGCCATTGTTTCGACCATTTTAACCTGGTTCAAGGATGCCCTTGCCCGCCGCAAAGCCCTTTCGGAGAGCTTTATTAAAGCATCATTAAACCTGATTCGTTCCAACCGTGCTCGTTACGGGGGTTACCTGGTTCACATCTCGATAGCTGTTATGGCCGTCGGTGTTATCGGCTCTTCGGTATATAAAACCGAAACTTCGGGCGTCCTGGCCCCGGGTGAAAGTATGGATGCCAACGGCTACACCATCACCTACGAAACGCTGCTTGGCGAAGGTGACGGTACCCGAATGGAAGTCTGGGCGGTGCTGGACGTTTACCGGGGACAACGTCATCTCGGCGAAATGAAACCCGTACAACTTACCCACGCCAACTATCAGGGCTGGATGGCCAGGGTAGCCATACGCTATTCATTAATCGAAGATGTATACATCAGCCTTACCGGCTGGGAACCTGTCGATGCCGACGATCCCGACAAGGGTTACTGGGCCGGATTTATGGTGGATATCAATCCCCTGGTCAGCTGGATATGGGCTGGCGGCGTGCTGTTCCTGGCCGGCGGGCTCACCTGTTACTGGCCCAAGGGCAAGAAGCAGCCTTCTGCCGGCAGTGAAGATTAAACCGGGATTTTTTAACATGCCCCGGTACGATATATAATGCTCTCTGCTTATGAACACTCAGGAACCGCACACGATGGCCGTTGAAACAATACCGGCTGTGGAGATAAAAAACCTCAGCCGCAACTTTGGCACCTTCGAAGCACTAAATAACCTTTCCCTGGTAGTCGAGCCGGGTGAGACCCTGGCTGTATTCGGCCACAACGGCGCCGGCAAGACCACCCTTCTGAAAATACTCTCGACCGTGATGAAGCCCACCAGGGGGAATATATATTACAGCGGTTTGAGCATCGCTGAAGGTGCTGAAAACGTCCGCCGGCGCCTGGGAGTGGTCAGCCACCGGACCTTTTTATATTCAAGCCTTACCGCCTATGACAACCTGGTTTTCTACAGCCGGCTGTACGACGTTGCCGGTTATGAGACCCGCATAAAGCAACTTCTGAACCGGCTTGGCCTGCGCAGCCGTATGTACGATAAGGTCGGCACTTTTTCCCGGGGGATGTCCCAGCGGCTGGCAATAGCCCGGGCATTGCTGCACCACCCGGAAGTAGTTCTCATGGACGAACCCGAATCCGGCCTTGACACCTTTGCCATGGACGCTTTATGGCAGCTCGTGCGCGAAGACAGCCGCACCGTTATCTTTACCCACCATAACCTGGAAAGAGGTTTTCAGGCTGCCAGCCGGGTGGTAATTATGGCTCGCGGGAAAATGTTCTTCTGCCCTGGCGTAAAGTGTTCGTTCGATGAACTGGAAAAGGCTTACAAGGCCAGCCTGGAGACAGCATGAGAGAGATTGCCAAAGCCTGCGTAATTGCCGCCAAAGACATGCTTACCGAAATCCGTACGCGGGAAGTGGTTTCATCAGTGGTTGTCTTTGCCGTGCTGGTGATTGTTATTTTCAATTTTGCTTTCGGCAGTAACCCTCAGGCGGCAGACCTGGTAGCGCCGGGTATTTTGTGGGTCACTTTTGCCTTTGCCGGTGTTCTCAGCCTCAACCGCTCATTCGTTCTGGAAAAGGAAGAGGACTGTATAGAAGGCCTCATGGTAGCTCCCATCAGCCGTGAATCCATTTTCCTGGGTAAATTCTTCGGTAATCTTTTATTTATTTTTTTAATCCAGGTTATTGTGATCCCGGTATTCAGCCTGCTTTTTAACGTTGGTTTTTTCAACATCGAGCTTGTGCTGATAACCGTCCTGGCTTCGGTGGGTTTTGCTTCAGTAGGCACCCTTTTTGCCGCTATGGCGGTAAGCACGCGCGCCAGGGAACTGGTCCTGCCTGTCCTTTTCTTCCCGGTAATAACCCCGGTGATTATTGCCGCTGTCAATGCTTCGGCTTTAATACTGGAGGGAGGCGGGCTGGGTGATATTACTCAATGGCTGGGTATAATCGGAGCTTTTGATGTTATTTTTGTGGTTGCATCCTACCTTATTTTCTGTTTTATAATTGAGGAATAACCGACCAGGTTTCGCGGAGGTGCCAATGAAACGCAGGGTATTGTTTTTTGTATCATCGGGGTTGCTGCTAGCATCGTTCTACATGGTGCTGGTATTTGTGCCCACCGAAAGGGATATGGGTATAGTCCAGCGCATATTTTACTATCACGTGCCGCTGGCCTGGATTGCCTTTCTGGCCTTCTTCGTAGTATTTTTCGCCAGCACCGGTTATTTAATCAAGCGCAAGCCGCTGTGGGACCATATTGCCTGCGCCTCCGCCGAAATCGGCCTGGTTTTTATCAGCCTTATGCTCCTCACCGGGATGATCTGGGCCAAAGCCGCCTGGGGCGTCTGGTGGATATGGGAACCGCGCCTGACCACTTCGCTGGTACTGTGGTTTATTTACGTGGCCTACTTTATTGTCAGGGCCTACGTTGTCGAAGAGGAAAGAAAAGCCCGGTTCGGTGCTGTTGTAGGTATTATCGGCTTTCTTAACGTGCCGCTGGTTTTCTTGTCGGTAACCCTGTGGCGTACCCAGCACCCGCCTCTGACCATTTTTACCGAAGGCCTGGCGGGTTCCATGATGGCAACCCTGCTGGTGTGCCTTTTTGCTTTCAATTTCTTTTATTTCTATCTGCTCGCCGAGGGAACCCTTATGAAAGCCGACGAACGCGCCGTCAAACAACTCAAAGAAGAAAGTATACGGAGGAACCCCTAATGGAAAACGCAGGCTACATGCTCTCAGCCTTCATAATAATTTGGGCTGCCCTTCTGGGGTATGTGTTCATGCTGTCTCAAAGACAGGCTAAAATCCACCGGGACATCGAACTGCTAAAAGAAAATTTTGACCAGCAGGGTTAATAGTAAAGGCGCCCCTGCTGGCGTTTGATTATCAACCCGCCTGCCAGGCCGGCCAGCAAACCGCCCAGATGCGCCTGCCAGGCGACGCCTGTCAGGAAAGAAAGAATTATAAAACCCCCGATTACGGCTACCCAGAGCGGCAGAGGTGCCGGTATGGGAAAGACGTAAACCTTGATTTGCGGTACCAGCACGGTGAGCGCTCCGCCCAGTGCAAAGACCGCCCCGGAAGCCCCGACAGCCGAATGATAATCCGGAGCCAGCAGCACAAAAAAGAGGCTTCCCGCCAGCCCGCCGGCCAGGTACAGCAGTATGAAGTTCCTGACGCCGGTAATTCTAAGCATGAAGTTGCCGAAGAAATACAGGGTGAACATATTGGCCAGCAGATGAAACAGGCCGTAGTGGGTAAAAACGCTGGTAATTACACCCCATGGCCTCTGGATAAAATAAGGGCTCGAATACAGGGCCAGGAAATCCAAAAGCGCATCCGAGCCCAGCTGGTAAGACAGGTTAACCGCGACAAATATTAAAACGTTAATCCCGATAATAACCACAACCGGGTTAAGGTTGCGAAGCATAAGTGAATATTTCTGATTCATGGCCCTCTCTTCACAAATGGAATAATCAAACTTTAACAGTTTGAACGGTTGCCTGGCAAATAGTAAAGTCGGGTCAGGCTTCTACCCGGTTGCGGCCTTTTTGCTTAGCCTGGCATAGAGTTTTATCAGCCCGGTCAATAACTACTTCAATATTAATATCATCCTTATAGCGAATGCGTTCAGCAACCCGGGCTACTTCAACCGAACCGGCGCCGGCCGGTATTATCAAGAAATTCTCACCGCCTTGACAGCGGTTGACATGGAAAGCCGGCGGACTGGGTACCGCCGGCTTCATCCAGATCCGCCGGTGCTGCCGGGTGTTCCGGCATGAACTACTTCTTTTCACCTTCAATAAGTTTGGTGGTTTTTACCTTGATTTGCCTGGGTTTGACTTCCTCGGCTTTTGGCAATGTCAGTGTAAGCACTCCGTTTTCGAAAACCGCTTCGGCTTTTTCGGAGTTAACCGATGTGGGCAACCTTACCGACCGGCTGAAAGAGCCGTATCTCAATTCTTTACGGAAATAGTTGGCTTCCGTTTCCTCCTTCTCTTCCTTGTGCTCTCCCTTGACGGTCAACACATCTTCAGTAATGGAAACGTCGACCTCTTCAGGTTTGACTCCGGGTAATTCCGCCTTCAGCACCACTTCCGAATCGGTTTCGAACACGTCCATGGCCACATCAGCCACAGCCGGGGCACCCAATCCGGCCGGCCTTACAAAGGAATCCTCGAAGAGCCTGTCCATAGCCTGCCTGAGTGTCATCATATCGCGCAATGGTTCCCATCTCATTAAATCTGCCATAATGTTCACCTCCCTGATAAGTTTTCCCGGCAGCAATGACTTATTTGGCTTTAACCTTTATCTGCTTGGGCTTGGCTTCTTCCGCTTTGGGTACGGTTACCGTCAACACGCCGTTTTCCTGGCTGGCTTCAATACGACCGGCATCCACCGGTACCGGGAAATTGATGGAGCGGCTCACATCGCCGTAACCAAGTTCAGTAATATACCAGCGGTAGTCTCTGGCTTCCTCTTTTTCCAGGCTTGAAGGGATGCGGGCTTTCAAATTAATGGCATTGCCGTCAACGCTTATTTCAACTTCTTCAGCCTTAACCCCCGGCAGGAACGCCTGAATAAAATAGGTATCGTCCTTTTCGCACAGGTTCACCGCCATAGTATGCACGGATCTCTCCTGAGCCCCCGTTTGACCGGGGCGGACAAAACTCTGTTCGAAAAGTCTGTCCATTGCATCCCGAAGGGATACCAGGTCGGTAAAAGGTGTTCTTTCGATAGCCATTTGGATCCTCCTTTTCAATTGTTATTTTTATTTAACATTGCCTTGATACCGGCAAGTTTTATCCGCCGGTCTTTCAGTGGTGCTACCTTTGTGATGATTTTCAGGTCCTTTTGAGTATAAAGGCGGTGCCCGCCACATGTACGATGCGGGTTCAGCAATCCGGCTTCATGCAGACGCCTCAAATATGAAGCTTTAATGCCGGTAAGCTGCATTATTACCCTGGTTATGTATCTGCCCTCCATAGCCCCTGTTGTTCCCTGACTCTTCGACATACATCAGATACCCTGACACTTAGTATTTTAATAATTCTCTCTTTTATTGTCAATACCTTGGATACTAGCATTGACATCTCTATTGACATTCTCCATATCAACTATTATAATAATGCTACAAAATTTACTTTTCAAGGGGCGTTGAATGGAACAAAGAGTTGGAGTGTATGTCATGCAGGTTGCCGCCATGCTGACCGGCCTTCACCCGCAGACACTGCGAAAATATGAAAAAGTAGGCCTGGTCAGCCCGATACGGTTGAACACCCTGCGCCTTTACTCGGAAGAGGATATAGCCCTTTGCCGCATGATACGGCGTCTGGTCGATGAAATGGGCTTGAACCTTGCCGGAGTAGAGATGGCCCTGAAACTCCAGCAAAAGCTGTCTGAACTCAAAAACCAGGTTGAGCGGGGCGGGGCAGCTAACCCGGAGCGGCATTTAACGTTAATAGATGAGATGCTCCAGATGCTCTCAGGAGAGTAAATTATTAAGAAAGGGGGTGGCTGGTGATGTGGAAAATGAAATCATGCCCGAGATGTAATGGAGATATGTTCGTGGATTGGGATGAAGACGGGATGTTCAACCACTGCCTGCAGTGTGGATATGCCGGCAACATTGAATCCAGCTGCCTGGTTGCCGAAAGCCCGCTTGTAAGAAACCACGTTACTACCGCAAAGAGCTAGAATGCCAGTCATCATGCCAGGAGTTGATAATGGATGTTAATCGTTTCACGGAAAAGGCCGGGCAATCTCTGGTTCGTTCTCAGGAGATTGCCCGGGAAAACGGCCATACCCAGGTGGAACCCGAACACCTGTTGCTGGCATTGCTGCAGCAGGAAAACGGCGTAGCCGGCCAGATACTTGCCGGGCTGGGAATACCGGCGCGACGGATAGAGGTCGAAATGCAATCAAGGATTGAGACCAAACCCAAAGCCAGCGGCGTGTCCGATGCGTATATATCACCCGAACTCAAGAAGGTAATCGATGCCTCTTATAAAGAAATGCAGCGCTTCAAGGATGAATATGTATCAGCAGAACACCTTTTCCTGTCTCTGCTGGAAACAGCCGGCCCGGTAAGCCAGGCTCTGAAGGACATGGGTATTACACGGGATAATGTTTTCCAGGCGCTCTCAGGCATACGGGGTTCCCAGCGGGTGACCGACCAGAATCCGGAGGGTAAATACCAGGCGCTGGAAAAATATGGACGGGACTTAACCCAGCTTGCTGCCTCCGGCAAACTCGACCCCGTTATCGGGCGGGATGAAGAAATACGCCGCGTAATCCAGGTCCTCAGCCGCCGCACCAAGAACAATCCGGTCCTCATCGGCGAACCCGGTGTGGGCAAAACCGCGATCGCCGAAGGACTGGCTCAGCGCATCATCAAGGGGGATGTCCCCGCCGGCCTCAAGGATAAACGCATCGTGGCTCTCGACCTGGGTTCCCTGGTTGCCGGAGCCAAGTACCGGGGCGAATTCGAGGAACGTTTGAAGGCTGTCCTCAAGGAGGTTCAGGAATCTGAAGGCCGGATTATTCTGTTTATCGATGAACTCCACACGGTTGTCGGCGCCGGAGCTGCCGAAGGGGCAATGGATGCTTCGAACATGCTCAAACCAATGCTGGCACGCGGCGAGTTGCATGCCATTGGCGCGACTACTCTCAACGAATACCGAAAGCATATCGAAAAAGATGCTGCTCTCGAACGCCGCTTCCAGCCGGTTTTTGTGGGCGAGCCTGATATTGAAGACACCATTTCCATCCTGAGAGGTCTCAAGGAACGCTATGAGGTTCATCACGGCGTCAGAATTCAGGACAACGCCCTGGTAGCAGCCGCCGTCCTTTCCAACCGTTATATTTCCGACCGTTTTCTGCCGGATAAGGCCATTGACCTGATTGATGAAGCTGCCGCCCGGCTGAGAACCGAAATCGACAGTGTTCCTTCTGAAGTTGATGAGGTGGACAGAAGGGTGAGACAGCTCGAAATAGAGCGCGAAGCGCTGAAAAAAGAAAAGGACGATGCCTCTAAAGAAAGGCTGAAGAACCTGGAAAAAGAACTGGGCAATTTGAAGGAAGAGGCAAACGTTTTAAAAGCGCGCTGGCAGAAAGAGAAGGAACAGATAAGAAGTCTGGGTTTGCTTAAGGAACGGATCGAACAGACTCGTTCGGACATCGAACGGGCTGAGAGACAGGCCGATTATGAGCAGGCGGCCAAATTGAAATACGGTTCCCTGATTGAGCTTGAAAAAGAACTGAAGGAAAAGGAAAAGGCCTTTTCGGCCCAGCAGGGAGAAAACCTTCTCAAAGAGGAGGTGGATGAGGCCGATATTGCCGAAGTTGTCAGCCGCTGGACCGGGATTCCGGTTACCAATCTTCTGGAAGGCGATGTCGAGAAACTGCGCCACATGGAAGAGCGCCTTCACCAGCGGGTAGTTGCCCAGGATAAAGCCATCAGGGCAGTTTCTAACGCGGTGCGACGTTCCAGGGCAGGACTTCAGGACCCCAACCGGCCACTGGGCAGTTTCATATTCCTGGGGCCGACCGGTGTCGGTAAGACCGAACTGGCCAAGGCTCTGGCGGAATTCCTGTTCGATGACGACCGGGCGATGGTAAGACTGGATATGAGCGAATATATGGAAGAGCACACCGTAGCCCGGCTCATCGGGGCCCCTCCCGGATATGTCGGTTACGAAGAGGGCGG
>JAFGLQ010000034.1 GCA_016928015.1 Dehalococcoidaceae bacterium | reverse complement strand
GTGCTGCCGGGAGACCGGCGGGACGGGTTCGATTCCCGGGCACCTCCGCCATATCTTCTACCGGATTGAATATTATGATATAATATTAAAGACTAAAACAGTCTTTAATAGACAGGCATTAAAATTGGCAGAATTCAATCTGTAAGCAGGTAAAGAGAGGTAATAGAAATGGCCGACAAACAGGTCAAATACCACTCGACTTTGAGCCGCCGGGATTTCATGAAAGCCCTTGGCCTGGGAGGCATAGGCCTTGGTATGGCAGGGTTGGCGCCGGCGATTGCACCCGCCGGTTTTAAAGACCTGGATGAGGTTTTAGCCTCACCTGAAGGTGAGTTGAAGCGGCCTTCCTGGGTCAGGGAGGTGGATAAACCAACCGTCGACCTCGACTGGGATATCATAAAACCTTTCGACTATCGAGAGGTAATGTTTGTCAAGGGGTTTGTCAAATCGGTAGGTGAGGAATACGCCCGCTGGGCCGGCCAGGCCGGTACAGCCAACACCAAGCTGTGGATAAACCAAGGGCGCCCGGGTTTTACATTGAGGGACTATGCGGTAAATGCCAGCTGCCGGGCCTATGCTTTTGATTCTCACAGTTTTCTGGGTTACCGCCGTTCGCCAACCCCCGATATGCTGGGAGTGCCCCGTTGGGAAGGCACGGCTGAAGAAAATTCCCGCATGGTAAGGTCTGTTATGCGCCTTTACGGGGCCGATGAAATAGCTTTTGTAGAGCTCGATGAGAATACCGAAAAGCTGATTTACACCCATGATACCGACGGCAAGGAAATAAGAATCGAACACGTCAGCGAACCCCAGGACGAAGAGGGCTACAAGATAATCCCCAAAAAGGCCCGCTGGGTAATCGTTTATACCGTCAAGATGAGCTATGAACTGGTCAGACGCCTGCCTTCATGGAGCGCCGGATCTACTGTTTACCATGCATATTCATTCGGGCCGTACCTTCAAGACCGCTTCCAGGATTTTGTCCGTACCCTGGGGTATACGTGCCTGGGGGAATGTTCCCCCAATGCCCTGGGAACAGCAACCGGTTTTGGCGCCATGGGTGGCCTGGGAGAAGTAAGCCGTGTTGAGCACCTGGTAACACCTAACAGAGGTCTGTCCCACCGCGTTTTCAAGATGATTACCGATCTGCCTTTGGTTGCCACCAGGCCAATCGACACCGGAGTGCATGAATTCTGCAAAACCTGCAAGAAATGCGCCGAAACCTGTCCGGCCGAAGCCATACCCAGTTCTACTGAACCTACCTGGGATATTCCCGGTCCGTTCAAGAGGCCCGGGGTCAAGGGCTGGTTCCGAGCCGAACCCCGCTGCTATTCCTACTGGCGCCAGACCTCTACGGGCTGTGGTTTCTGCCTGGCGGTATGCCCGTTGAACCGGCCGCAGTCTGCATCCTACTTTTCCACCATGCGCAGTATTATTTCAAAAACATCGGCGATGAACCGCACCTTCCGCAAAATGGACGATATGCTGGGCTGGGGAGCCCGGCAGGATTACGAAAGTTTCTGGGACCTCGAAATGCCGACTCTGGGATGGGATTAGGAGGCTGAAATGAAAAATATCAAGATGGCGGCAGGCATTGCCCTCATCTGCCTGGTTGCCGGCTCTTCTGTAATCACAGGCGCCTGTGCCAGCACCGAGGCGGCCCCGACGCCGCCCTTTGTGCCGCCGGACTACTACGGCTGCTACGAGGTAGACCCGCAGGACCTGATAAACATCTATTTCACCGGCTACGGCGATTTTACCGCCACCGAAGCCCGCTACAACGAACTGCTGTATGTTTTCAAGGACTACCTGGTAGATGAGCGCATGTTCACCGGGCTGGATGAGGGTTTTATCTGGGTAGACTACATCAAGTGCTACCTGGTCAACCCCGATGACATGAGCCGCTTCAAGCCAGGCGATAAGGTCGACGTGGTCGGGCGCAACAAGGGGCCGACTTCCTATGTTATCGCCGGACTCAAGTTTACCGAGTGCATCATACTGCCGGCCGGTTCGGTAGCCCTGCCGGCTGACGCAGACGCCGGCTCGATAACACCCGGGTATTGATCTGACAGGATTAGCGTTATTTACAAGGAGCCCACTTGATTATGCGGGAAGATAGAACCGCAGATAAAGCACCGGGCATATCCCGCCGCAAATTTATTACCGGAACCGGTGTTGTTATAGGGGGGCTGGCTGCCGGTGCGGGCTCTCTGTTTTCATCCTGTAGTCCCGCCGATGTAACCCGCACAATAACCCTCGCCACCACCAAGCCGCAGTTCATATGCCCTTACGACGGCAAAGCCTTTGATAGTTTTGAAGAATTGACCGCTTACATAGCGCTGGAATATCCCGGTCTGCAGCCGGTTGACCGTTATGTGAGCCCTTACGACGGACGGGAATTTGCTGCTCTCGATGAATTCAGGTCGTACCTGGATAATCTCTTTTCCAGAGCGGGCTTTGTAAGGCTTAACGTAAACGGCACCTATCATGAAGTGCATGTCAAGGCTGGCTGGTCACTGGCCTTCGTACTGCGTGAAAAACTTGGCCTTACCGGAACCAAGACAGGCTGCAACCGTGGTTCCTGCGGCAGTTGTACCGTACTGGTGGAAGGGCTGGCGGTCTGCTCGTGTTTGATGCTGGCGATAGAAGCTGAAAATAAAAGCATTGTTACCATCGAAGGATTATCCGGCAGCGGGGCTCTCCATCCGGTACAGCAGGCTTTTGTGGATAACGATGCATCGCAATGCGGTTATTGTGTTCCGGGTTTTATCATGGCGGCTGTTGCGCTGCTGGATAGAAAACCTGCAGCTTCGATCGACGATATAAGGGAAGCCCTCTCGGGAAACCTCTGTATCTGCGGCAATACCAAGAAAATGGTACAGGCAGTGCTCGCCTGCTCGCAGGAGGCTGATAATGAATGAAGAACTTTCGGTTATCGGCAATCCGGCTCATCACGACAAGCAAATTGTAGATATCGTTACCGGAAGCCTGGATTATGCCGCCGATAACCTGCCGGGAAAGAAGTTGTTCGTCCGCACTGCCGGGGCCAGGCAGGCACACGCCCGGGTTAAAAGTGTCGATGTCTCGAAGGCAGTGGCCTTGGATGGCGTCAAGGCGGTGTGCACATATGTTGATTGCCCGGTTTTTTCTGATACCATTCTCTATCACGGCCAGGAGGTTGCCGCGGTGGCGGCGGTAGATGAAGAAACTGCGGCCCGGGCTGCCGGTCTGGTTGAGGTTGAATACATCGCCTCTCCCGCAGTTTTTGATCCGGATGAAGCCATGCAGCCGGGAGCGCCCCTGGTAGGGACCTTTGCCGATACCAATTTCTACTTTCGCGAAGAATACCGGGGTGACATAGACGAAGGTTTAAGGCAGGCTGACATAGTGGTGGACGCAACACTGGGCTGGACGAATTATTTTCAGCACGGCACCATCGAAACGTGCACGGCTGTATGTTACTGGGTTGGTGAACACCTCTACGTCAGAACCGGTTCCCAGAACCCTTTTAACCAGCGGGCGTTGATTGCCTCAGCGCTGGAGATGCCTTTGAACAGGGTTCATCTGGTGTCACACGGTACCGGTGTTGGCCATGGAGATAAGCATTTCCGGGACTGGGCTGTAGTAGCTGCGGTGCTCTCCCGTAAAGCTGCCCGGCCGGTACAGTATGCCATGAGCCGGGCGGAAAATTTCATCAACCGCACCCATCAGTTTCCGATGAAAGCCCACCTTCGAATCGGCGCTACCAGCGAGGGGCTTATGACTGCCATTGACTCTACCTTTTATGGCGATGCCTGCTCAAACGGCTGGCCACTGGTGGTTGAAGCTAACGATCCGCTCAAGTTTACCTATTATTGCCCCAACGGCAGTTTCAAGAACTGTACCATAGCCACCAACAAGCCAAAAATCGGTTACTGGAGATGTATCGCGCATCCACCGGCGACATATCTTTCAGAAATCGCCATCGATATGCTGGCTGAAAAAACTGGGCTCGACCCGCTGGAATTCAGGCTGAAAAATATTGTCACGCCCGATATGCCGGACCAGGATTCGGGACTGCCCCTATCCAGTAACGGTTTGAGGGACTGCCTGGAAAAGCTCGCGGAAGCCATCGGCTGGGACGAAAAATGGCATCAGCCGGCAGCCTTCAAACTGCCGGACGGCAGGCTGCATGGAATCGGAATATGTGCCCACATCGATCCCCACGGTACAATGGCTCTCCCTGTTGGCGCTATTGTAAACATAAACCGGGACGGGAGCGCTTTTATAAATGACGGTATCAGCCGGGCCGGAGGAGGCACCAATACGGCGCACTGCCACATTGTTGCCGAGACCTTAGGGATGAAATACGATGATGTCATGGTTGGCGACTGGGGCAATACCGACGTATGCGCTGACGGCGGCATGCAGGGCGGCAGTACGCGTACTATAACCGCCGGCGCTGCTTTCTATATGGCATCCCTGGATGCCCGGGATCAGCTGTTCGAACTGGCCGCCGGTATGCTGGGTGTGCCACCGGAACTTATCGAGGCCAGAGATGGCAGGATTTTTCAGGCAGACAACCCTTCGAACTTTAAAACGCATCTTGAAGTATGTTACCGGATGCCGTATCCGATTGTTGGCAGGGGTTATACCTGGGATAAAAAGCTGCAAAGGCAGGTTCATGGTTATGAAGCCGGCTCACCCTGCGAGGTAAGGGGTGTTTCGGCTGCGGGATGTGAAATTGCCGTCGACAGCGAAACGGGACAAGTGGAAATTCTCCGGTTTTGCAATGCCGTAGATGCCGGCAGGGCTATATTCTGGAAGGGCTGTCAGAACCAGATAGAAGGCGGTATTGAACTCATGATCGGCCAGGCGTTTTACTACGAGCAAATCCTGGATCCGGTTTCCGGAGCTACCCTGAACGCCAGCTACCTGGACCACAAGTTTCCAACGACGCTCGACTTTGACTGCCGGCGGCATGAAGCTATAATAGTGGAATCGGACGACGCCTGCGGGCCATACGGATGTAAGGGAATAGGCGAACCCTGCGTTTCCAATTTCGGCGCTCTGGCCAACGCAGTATATAATGCCACCGGTAAATGGATACATAACCCTCCCATTACCCCGGCTAAAATTCTTGCCTCACTGGAGCAGGCTTGACCTGAACCAAGAGAGTCGAGGTAGTTGAGTAGAAATTTGGAGTATTTAAATATGATGCAAGTTGAAAAGGGCGAAACTACTAGCATTTGGGCATTTTTCATCAAATGCCTTATACCGTTGGGGCTAATACTGCTTGTTGCCGGCAGTTCCAGCTGCAGCCCGGGAGCTTACCCGATACCCGTTTTCAAGGTCGCGCCCGAGACTTATTCACTGGAAAGGCTGTTGTCGGATTACGAGCAGGACCCGGCAGCCGCTGCCGCCAGGCATGAGGGCAAAATGTACCTATTTCCCTCGGTTGATATAGATTATGTGCTGAGCCCCAGTTTGACACCCCTGGAATACAACCTCGGAGGTATGCCGCAATTTAGAAGCGGGCCGGTGGTATTCAAACCCCAATATCTGTACGATCTGGACCGGCTTGCTCCAGGCTTCGTAGTGGATGTCTACGGAGAAGTGCGCGGCTGGATTCAGAAAGATTTTCATATTGTCAACTGTACGTTTGCCATCGCTAAAGGAGGCGACATGCCGCCTCCGGGGGCGTATTGATAGGCAGGTCAAACCTTCTCCATACTGGTAATAATGATAAATATGCGTGTTGATAAGAAATCACCTGAAAATCCGGAAATTGCTCTGATTTTTCCACCGCTGGTCGAAACCAACTTCGGCTGTTATTATCCATCAACGGCGGTTCTGGCCGGCTATCTTGATTCCATGGGCATTGGCTCGTGCCAGTATGATTTGAACGAGGAATTTGCCGTTTATCTAATGCAGACCGAGCGGTTGGAAAGCATGGGTAGAGGCGAATTCGGTACGGATTGGAGCCAGCCGGTTGAATCAATAGCGGCGGTCTCTGCCCGTTTGCTTTCACGCTTCGGCAGCCAGCTTTTCGATGCCGGCGGCAGGCACCTGTTCCGGGAAGAAAACTCCCCGCCGGCTTATCTTCTGAACCTGCTGGTGAAGCCCTTACGGCTGGATTTGACCGTAGCTGAAATGGCTCCTGAACTGCTTTTGGCAAAACCTCAGACCGGGGTGCTGCTGGATTTTCTTGAAGGCATCAAGTTCGCGGAAAATTTGCCGGCTTCCGTTAAAACCGCCGGTATATCCATTCCGGTAGGCCCGCAGCTGGCGCCGGCTCTTGTTCTTGCCGGTTACCTCAAGCAAAAAAAGCAGGACATCACCATTATTCTGGGCGGTTCCAGTATCAGCCTGCTTTCCGTGGAAGACATTGAAAAACTCCTGCTGGGTTACCGGTCGGTTGATGCGATGATTGCCTCCGACGGGGAGTTTCCCCTGGAGAAACTGCTGTGCCAGATAAAAAGCGGCCGGTGGCAGCCCTGGGAGATTGCCGGAGTGAGCTGTTTGAAGGATGACAGGTTAATTCAAATTCCTCCAGCAGCCGGCCCCGAATTGAGCCGGATGGCCTGGTCGGTATACGACCCGGCTCTGATTGGCAGGCTCGCCATGCCGGAAATAGGCATCACCCAGGCCCGTGGATGCTACTGGGGTAAATGCGTTTATTGCGATTATATAGAGATATACCGGGGAAATCCCAGGTTTCGCATCCGCTCTCCCCGGGATTTTGTTGCTGAAATGGAATTTCAGATGGAAAAACACGGGGTTGACTCTTTTTCGGTGATTACGGAGGCTATGCCTCCGGCTTTCGCTGAAAAAATTAGCCGGTTGATTATCAGCAAGAACATGAAATTACGCTGGCACAGTTTTGCCATGGTGGACAGGCGCTTCACCCGGGAGTTGCTCCAGCTGATGACGGCAGCGGGTTGTGAATTCCTGGTCATCGGTGTCGAAACCATGACAGACCGGGTGCTCAAACTCATGAACAAGATGGCTGGCAGGCAGGACAACATTGATTTTCTGATGCGGGCTAAACAGGCAGGAATGAACATCAAGATTAACGTAATTCCAGACCTGCCCACTACGACTTTCAGCGAGTCGATTGAGTCCTTGAAAACCTGCGAACAACTAGCCGACTGCTATGATTTCGTTTCCTGTTTTCCATTCGAAGTCACCCTGTCTTCGCGTGTCGGTCGTGAACCTGAGCGCTTTGGGCTGAGGCGCACGAACCAGGCTGAAATAAGCGGGCAGGCCCAGTTTGCCGTCAACCACCTGGGAGTCGAAGACCCGGCCATGACCCGCCGGGAAAAAGATAATATCAAGGCTGAATACCAGGCTTTTGCGGCCCGGATTAACAGCCGCATCGACCCGGTTGAAGCAGGCCAAGCCTCTTCTCCCCGACAGGATGCCTGCCCGGAAGAAGTGAAATTCCGTCTGGCAGAGCAAAACCTTGACCTGGTTGAAACTGCGAAAGGAGTCCAGTGCTACAACTGGATAACCCGCATGCGGTTTCAGATTCCGGATGAATGGTCGCCCCTGGTAAGAAAGATGCGCTCACGCCGGTGTTTCAGCCTCCGGGAATTTGTAAAGTGGTTTTCGCCGGACAGCGCAGGAGAGTTTATTTTCGATAAAATGGTCGAAAAAGGCATTCTGGAATTAGATTGCCCGGATTGATATTTAAATTTATCCAGTCACACTTATATTGACAAATTGGTGTACTTATAGCATTATTTCATGCAGCATCTGTTCCTGTTAGCTTGATAACAAGGAGGATGATACGGTAGAAAATCCAATATCTACTCACCAGATCTCCCCTGAAAGCTTCGAAACAGCCGTATTTTCAGAACCGTGTATTGTCCCGGGTTCTTCCCGGAAAGGCAAAGCTTACGGCATCGAGTTTGGCAATGTGATGGATTGCCTGGTACATGCTGTCCGCATCGTAGGCCGGGACCATTCCATAATTTTTGTCAATCAGGCATTTGCTGAACTTTCCGGCGTCAGCAAAGAGGAAACGGTCGGTAAAAATTGCTGGGAGGTATTCAAAGGCCCGTTCTGTTCGACACCGTATTGTACGCTGAACCGGATTCTTAAAGGAGAGCGGTCTGTCAATTCCGAAGTCGAAAGGCCGCGCAAGGATGGTGTCTACATCCCCTGCCGCGTCTCCGCCTTCCCCCTGTATTCCCCCCAAGGCCAGCTCATCGGCATAATGGAATCATTCCGCGATACCACCCGGCGCCGGGAACTCCAGGAAAAGCTGGATGAAACCGAAGACCGCTACCGGGCCCTGGTCGAACTGGGTGCCGAAGTC
>JAFGLQ010000033.1 GCA_016928015.1 Dehalococcoidaceae bacterium | reverse complement strand
CCGGAAGAAGACTTATTCGAGGGGCGTGACCGCAAAACCGGCCAGCTCAAGTGGACCGGTACCCGGGTAGACCTCGTCTTCGGCTCCAACTCCCAGCTTCGGGCCCTGGCGGAAGTTTATGCAAGCGAAGGTTCCGGGGAAAAGTTCATTGACGATTTTGTAGCGGCATGGAACAAGGTGATGAACCTGGACCGCTTCGACCTGGCTTGATTACAGCGATAACCAGAAACCGGCACAAGTAGGCCATCGCGAATCACCACACATTGGTCATCGCGAGGAGGGCGTAAAACCATCCAACTGTCATCGCGAGGAGGGCTTCAGCCCGACGTGGCGATCTCTTGCAACATGGCGATCTTTATAGTCCCGCAGTTTCCTTTTCTCTGTCCGTTGCCGGAAGGGGTCGCAGCCGCAAATTTATTTCCAGTTCGGCATTAAGCGCCTCAGCCACCTTCTTAATGGTCGAAAGTGATGGCAGGCTGGAACCGCTTTCAAGCCTGGCGATGCTTTCCTGTTTAGTCTTGAGAAGCACTGCCAGTTGTTCCTGTGTCAACCCTCTTTCGAGCCGTAAACGTATCAGGGTTGACGCCAGTTTATATTCAGGTTCAAGAATTTCATATTCCTTGCGGAAATCAGGTTCGGCCAACAATTTTTTCTTATGTTCTTTCCAGTTCATAACATCCTCCTGGATACATAATCGATCTTTCTTTTTAGCGCTAATCTAATAGCGGTTCTGGGAATGGAGCTAGTCTTTTTTGTAAACCCATGCAGCAGAACGAAAGTCTGTCCGGTATGTAGAAAATAGATGATGCGTTGTTGTTCGCTGCCTTGGCGAATTCTTAGCTCCCAGAGTTGTTTTTGCAGATACTTCGTAAACGGTGCACCAAGATTGATTCCGAATTGTTCCAGCAAGTCTAGCGTCCTGGCAACCTTCGCCCTGGATTTAACTTCAAGAGATTCTATGAATTCTTTAACAGGTGGAGGCCCCTTTTCCGGTTCATAGTATTCTATATTCCACAAACAGAGGTATTATAACATTAATGTTATAATATTTCAATAACTAGATTGCCGCACTCACTCCGTTCGTTCGCAATGACGATTCGGGTGGCTGGCAACTATTCGCTACGTCATCGCGTACCACCACCAATCTGTCATCGAGAGAACTGCCAAAGGCAGTTCGTGGCGATCTCATACAACCCTCTCCTCCCCGGAGACTGCCACGGGCACTAACGTGCCCCTGCAGCGACAATTCGCAAGGTAAAAAGAGATTGCCGTCTTCCCACAACCGCTGTATCGGGCAATTGTATTAAGGGCTAATACCCCGGCCGGATGGTCTGTACAGGCGCCTTTCCCAGGTTGGCGGCGCGTTCAATTTCAATCATTATGCCCTGTTCGGTAATCCCCCGGCAGGTGCCCACTACTTCCACGATATCGTTGATTTCATAGGTTTCGGCCGAGGTCTGGATGACAACTACCGGCACGGGTGCTGCTCCCGCCGTTGTCGTAAGGGGCACGTTGGCCAGTGATATATAAAGACAGTCTTCGCCGTCAGCAGGTGCGTACTGGTCGACGACGGCCCTTGTAATCCATATTTTTTTGCCCTCGTATTTTACAGCAGCCGCGTTTGGATCAGTTCTGTAATCAGCCCGTATCTGGACGGCGGTAACCGGTATGGGCGGTGTTTCAAGGTCGGAAAAGTAAGTAAAAACAGGCACGAATGCCGCCTGGTTGCTGCAGGCACAAACGGAAAAGCAGGCACAAGCCATAATAACCAGGGCGGCAAACGGGCGCAATCTGAAACTTGCAGTAATCATTAAGCTGTCCTTATGTATTACTCGATACCCGTTGGGCCAACGCTGTTTTTCCGGTACCGGAACCATACCAGAAAACCGGCCAGGAGTATGAGCAGAATTCCAGGAATGCCGATTACACAAAGAAATACCCAGCCGGCCTGCGGTTCATATTCGGCCCGAAAGGCAAAGAAATCGTGGATTGCCACAAGCAGCAGTATTACGCCGGTAACCCCCATCACAATTTCGTACCACTTGACGCCGGCGCCTTTACTGCGAGCGTAATACCCGAGTGCCAGCAATCCACAGCCGATCAACAACCCGGCGACAAACCACATTTTTTGCTTCTCCTTAATCCCAGCCGAAGGTCGGCAGGTCCATATCCCAGATTTTCTCCGGGTCGGCCTTAATGCCGTACCCGAGGAAATCGTCGACCTTTCTGAAAAACCGGTTGAATACCGGCGTGTTGCTGATAGTTGCCCGCATCAGGTCATGATAAATTGCCTTGCGGTTTCCCTTCGAAAGGGGGCAGACGCCGAAACACACCGAGCAGTGCTCCACCATGCCGCCGCTTATCATGTAAGCGTTGCACAGAGGCTCGTTGCGCCGCCATATCTTTACCCCGGGGCTCTGGAACGAGCCCCTTACTTCCCAGGACGGCTCGGTGTCATGGGGTATTGCCTGAACGGGGCAGGCATCGGCGCACTTCTTGCAAACCCGGCAAAAGTCCATAACGCCGAAATGCACCGGCTTGCCGGGCGGAAGCGGCAAATCCGTGATCACTTTGAAAACCCTCTGGCGCAAGCCGTATTCGGGCGTTACCAGGTGCATAACCCGGGAGGTTTCCCCCAGGCCCGCCATCACGCCCAGGCCTACCGCCGTGCCCAGGGCGTTATAATTCGATGCCTCGCCCAGGCCCATGTAACCCAGGGAACGCAGGAAGTTCTGCAACTGGCCCTGTATAACGTTTTTCAACTGATAGGCGATATTGGTCGGCGCCAGGCCGATGTGGCCGGGGGTGTAGCGCATCAGTATATCGCTCATGCGTATGGTATATACGATTACCCAGCGGGCCCGGTAAGGTATAAAGCGTTCGAAGTCGGTTTCCAGTGGGCGGTTCATTTTGGAAAATACCAGGCGTTTGCCCTGGGTAAAAGCCGGGAAGAAATGGGGTGTATCGTAGGAATATATGAGCTTTTCGGTTGTCTGGCTCTCCAGTTCGACAAAGCCCACCTGGGCCGCTCCATGCAGTTTCAGAAAGGCGCGTATCATGCGGGCGTTTTCTTCCGGTTTTCCTTCCCACCTGGGTACGCCCAGTTCTTCGGGAGTCTGGGAGGTCTGGGGCCCGATAAAGCTGACCGGAGCCCAGTTGGCGCTGTCATGCAGAGCCTGGTCGCGCAGGGTGTAGCCCGGCTTTTTTTCCTGGATGAACCTGATCCGGTTCTCCACGCTTTTCTGCATCAGCTTGTCGTAGTTGTCCGGGCCCCAGGAATTCCTCAAGCCCGCATACCACATCACCAGGTGCTCATCGAACCGCTGGATGGTTTTCCAGTCGAGTTCCACGCTGGGTTTTTCGGCCTCGCGCACATAGCCCGGCCGCTTGAGTTCCGACATGGGCGAAGCCATCAATTCATCGAGATCATGGAAATCCGTCCCCAGGGCTGCCGGAATACCCATGGCGCCGGTGAATCCGGCGGTTCCCAGGCCCAGCGCCTTCAAAAAGTCCCGGCGGCTTATGGTTGAATGGTATTTACCCAACGTTATACTCCCTTATTCCAGCTACGCATATCTGCATTCCCGGTCAGCTCGCTTTGAGTATCAGGATGCCGGCTTTATCCGCCTCCATCCAGGGTTTGTTGATTCCGATCCAGACGGCCAGCCATTCCGTCCGGTCGCGGTTGTGATATACCAGCCAGCTGTTCAGCCTGTAAAGCATATCTCCGGGTACGTACATGTTGAGCTTGTCGGCGTAGCGCCACAACAGCAGGTCCGGCTGCTCCACTCCATAACTTGTCTCGTCACTCCAGCCGTCAGCTTCCAGCTGGTCGATGTAGAACCTGTTTATGTCATCCATACTGTACTTGTCGCCGGCCAGGCAATAGCACCACTCCACCTGTGACCAGGGCTCGTCAGCGGCAAGCTCGGTCCACGTGCGCGACATGATTATTTCAGCCGTTGGATAAAGAGGGATGCCGCCCAGAACGCTTTCCTGACGGGTCCCGGCACAGCCCGGTGAGGTAGTTATCGAAACAACAATCAGCAGGAACAAGATGGCAAACCTGACAAACTCTTTCATAATGGTCCCCCTGGAAGAATAAATGCCGGTGATTACCACATCTGCTAACTGTTTCTAAAATAAACTGTTTTGCAATAGAGCGGATAATATTAGAGTATTGAAACCGGTGCTGTCAATATTGCAAATCGTTCTTAATTCAGGTATAAAACAGGAACAAACTCTGTTATACAAAAGAGGAATCGAGTGTATAGAACCACCACTCACCCGTCATCGCGAGGAGGGCATCAGCCCGACGTGGCGATCTATGAGATTGCCACACTCACTTCGTTCGTTCGCAATGACAATTATAGTGGTTTGCAACCTCGCGAAAGGTCATCGCTCTACACCATCCATCTGTCATCGCGAGCACTGCCTACGGCAGTTCGTGGCAATTTCGGAGATTGCCGCAGGCGCATTCGCGCATTCTATAATATATCGGCAGATCAAAGACAATTCGGTAAATAACCGCTCCCTTACATAGATCGTCGCGAAATCGTCTTCAAGTGATCTGGCAATAACACAGCAATTATTGTGGCGCCTAAGCCGGAGAACCTTCTTCTCTAACGCTTTCCATCATCATGCGTTTACGGATTATGTAAGCTACTGCCTGCTGGCGGTTTTTTAAATTGAGCTTGGAAAGAATATTGGTCAGATGTACCTTGACCGTATGTTCGGAAAGAAACAGTTCCTCTCCTATTTCCTTGTTTGTGTCACCTTCTGCTACCAGTTCCAGGATTTCCATTTCCCTTTTGCTCAGGGCTTCCTCCAGGTTTTCGTCCACCTTTCCTGTTTTTTTGGAAAGATTCTTTACGAATTTTTTCGATATCACAACATCCCCTGAAGCTATATCCTGGAGTTCGGAGAGAAAAGTATTAACCGGTTCATCCATATCAAGGAATCCGGTTGCCCCTTCAGCCACTCGTTCCATCATATCCTTGTAGGTGTCGTGGTGATAAGAGTCGCTGGAAGCCAGTAGCGCGATACCGGCGCCAGTCTTATCTATAAATTGGGTTATCAACCCACGGGAAGTACACTGCGAATAGTGGATAAGGATAACTTCAGCCGTTTGGTTTACAAGTTGTCTCGCTAAGGCTTCGCAGCTGTCTACGATTAAAGTGACTTCGTAGCCGTGCTTTTCAAGCAAAGCGGTAATACAGTGGCGGATGATTTCACACGGGTGGACTATTATGGCCTTTATTGTTTCTGCTTGGTTTTCCTGAATCATAACGTAACCCGAAGAGCTGATTAGTCTTACGGTTGAATCTATTATATACCTTTCGTATTAATTAACAAGTACTATTGGCACTAAAATATTTAGTACAAGAGTATATCCACTTTTCAGCCGGATGGCAGATGTATAAAAGTGTACAGCCGCCCATAATACAACCCGGGAAGATGTAGCTTGAAAACGTCATGCCGAACATTAAGTTGGGTAAGCTCGCCCGAAGAGTGTTGCTGGAAACCATTGAAAAAAGCGGTCTTGACTCTGGTCAAGGCCTCAGGTTGACACAAAGTGAGGAGGGTTTAACTCTTTCAATAGATAACCCTTCTGATACCGACAGGGTAATCAAAGACAATAACAATCTTTTAATAATAATCGATAGAGAGGTTGAAAAAATAATCGGCGATGCCGTTATCGATGTCACGAACGTCAATGGTGAGTTTAAACTCATGATAATGAAAAAACAAGCTGATAGCAATATGCATTGACAACATTTTGGGAGGTGATGAGTATGAATGCAGACAACCCCAGAAGCACTATTGGCCTCAAGAAATCCACCAAAGCCAGGCTGGATAGAAGCCGGGCTCCCGGCCAGTGCTACGATGGTTTCTTGTGCCAGCTGGTTAACATGTGGGAAGAGGCTCATCGAAGTGATGAGTTGAATCACTCAAGGCCGTTAGAAAACTACGGCTATCAATCTATCAGGTAATCGCATTGAATTCACCGCTATTAGCAGCATAAAGGAGGTGCCCACTGAAACAAAGGGTGAGAAAGTATCCCAATAAGAATGACTGAGAAAGGAGACGTAAATGTCTGAAAAAGGAAAGACAAAAACACCGGTAAAGCTCTCCCGCAGGGAGTTTCTTAAGGATGCCGGGATTATGGTTGGCACCACTGCTGTCGGTTCTGCATTTCTTCTGGGTGCGTGCACTGAAGAAAAGGAAATTACTAAAACCGTAACCAAGACCACCACTGCGCCCGGTACCACAAGCACGGTAACCACCACTGCGCCTGGTGGAACGGTAACTCGTACTGAAACCTCAAGTAAGTTCATCTGTCCCGTATGCAGCCAGGAATTCACAACCCTGGATGCGCTGAAAACCCATTACGAGGTGGAGCATGGAGCGGCCACGGCAGCATTGTTGAACGTAATAAAGTTCACCGTAAACGGACAGCTTTATGAACTTCAGGTAGAACCAAATTGGGATTTGCAGTATCTCCTGCACGATGTTATAGGCATAATTGATGTCAAGACATTTTGTTACCGTGGCGCCTGCGGTTCCTGTACGGTGATTCTCGATGGCAGGCCTATCCTTTCATGTATGAAGCTTGCTTTGCACTGTGATGGTGCAGTCATCGAAACTGCTTCGGGAATAGCCGATTCTGTGCCCGAACTGGCAGACGCCTATATCATGAACCATGCCATGCAGTGTGGTTACTGCACTCCGGG
>JAFGLQ010000032.1 GCA_016928015.1 Dehalococcoidaceae bacterium | reverse complement strand
GTTCTTAAATTAAGCCGCAGCGGCAAAGTGACAATAGCATCCGCGTTTACCAGTAACCTGGATATACCGTCTTATCTTAGAACTGAAGCGGATGTTGCCACCTATATCAACGCTCTGCCTACAATAATGTTTAACGTAGCAACTCATGGGAAATCCAGCATGGAAATCGAATACGAGCAAATGATTATCCGTGCCAATAATCTTGAGCGCCGCATCAACTCTGAATATATAGCGGTATATAATCAGTACACAATTAACGGTAAGCGGTGGGATATACTGGCTGTTAAGTGGCCTCGCCTGGGAAGGCAACAAAAAACTTTGTCGCTGGCTCTTATCGAAGTTAAATATGCGCTGAATCCTGATATTAAAACGGCATATGCACAACTGGAAAGGTATTACACCGATCTTGGAAACAACATGGATCATCTTTGCCGGGATATGGAACTGATTCTTAAACAGAAACTCGAGTTGAAATTAATCGAAAAAACACCGGAGCAAGCAAAGCAGTTGAACCGAATTGGGTTGGAAAGCAATATAAAAACAGCCGAAATTATTTTATTCCTGGTAGATTATAACCCGAATAGTATATGGAAAAAACAAATGATTGAAAAGGCTAGAGAACTTCCATTCGCCAATCAAATTAAGATCATTGACGGCGGCCTGGCGATATGGGAGCAAGGGCTAAAACCGCTGGATTAGATTGTTCAGATCAGTGAGGATATTTGCAAAAAAGGGGAGGCTGGGATGAGTGATATGTTTCTGACCGATGCACTTAATATTCAGAGGGATGCAGGAGAAGCCCGTTTTCATTACGGAAGGGTGAACATAAATGATTTAATTGCCGTTATTCGCACTTATGAACTATCCAGCAATCAAACATTGGTCAACGAAAAAGCCTGGACCTTCTTGGTTGGATTCGGGTATTCCTTGAGTGGTGAAACCGGTATTAATAGACTGTCTGAAATACTCACCAATTCAGATATACTAAGTTCTTTACAGACTCAATTATGGCTTGAAGCTCTTCCTTTGCCGCCGAGACGGAATGAAGGCAATACCAGCATTGATCTTGCTCTGGGCGCAATTTCCAAACGCGGTGGTACTAAAGGAGGCATAGAACTTGCCGCTGGTGACAACACCTGGGTTTGTTTTTGCGAAATGAAATTTAACTCAGATATTGCCAGCGGGACAACGCAAGACTGTCACCGCAACCAGTTACTTCGAGTTATTGAAAACGCTCTTTGTTTCCAGGCTTCAGAATGTTTTGCGGATAAGTTGTTTGTAACTCTGGTAACACCAGCAGTATTTAAAAACCAAGAGCCTAAAAATCGGCTGTATCAATACAAATACGAAGAATACAAGAATGAACCGGCGGTAATTCTACAGGAACTCGATAAATGCAGGTATGGACCAAGGCAACAAACTGGCTGGTTGTATCCAAGTAACATGAAAGAACGAATCAAGAAGCTTGAGTTAAACTGGGTTACTTACGAAGATTTGTTTGATAATATGCCCATACCAGAAGATCCTTCAAATTCAGAAATTGTTAATAGAATCAAAAAGTTTTGGGAAAGTTATTGTAGTCTTTGACAAAATACGTCACACCCGCTTGCTATAATGCAGTTGTGGGGAAGGTCTGAAAACTTCACTCGGCATGTTATAATAGGGACTGGCGATAAAAAATCCCCATCGCCACGATAACAACACCGAAAAAACACTAACCCTATAATTACTCATCACCAAACTCTGACCTATATATAGATATCTACTCCTTATTCCGCCAGTAAACAACGCCTTCAACAATAGAGGCCTTATTGGCGCCCACCGACGATAAACACAAGAAAAATAAATTTCAGGAGGTATGCAATTGGGTAAAGAAAAAAGCGCGGAAAACAATAAATCCGCAGGGCAGAAAAGGCGCACCTGGGACTGGTTTGATGTATGCATTAATGCGGCACACCGTTTTATGAAAAAAGAGATGTGGCAGGACGCCATCGAAGCATTCAGCGCTATTGAAAAATTTTCGCCCGGCAGCGCTTTCCTTTATAACCGGCGCGGTTATGCTTATCTGAAGGCCGGTATGCCGGAAGAAGCTGTAGCCGACCTTACCGCTTCCATCGAAATCGATGACCGGTTTGGCGGTACATTCGATAAAAGAGGCACGTGTTATTGCATGCTCGGCAGGCATAACGAGGCGCTGCTTGACTATACCCGTGCGATCGAGCGCTGCCCCGATACCAGCGAGTTCCATGCCAACCGGGGCATCTGCTACATGGATATGGGAGATTATGAGTCTGCTGTTGCCGACCTTGACAAGGCTATTGACCTGGATAATGAACTTGACAGGATTTATTATTATCGCGGCGAAGCCCACCGGGCAATGGGAAATTACAAACAGGCGCTTGCCGATTATGACCGTGAACTGGAACTCGACCCCCTGGATATGAACGCTTATGCCAGCCGGCTGATGGTATTGGAGATAACAAACGCAGAATCCGGGTATAGCGGCTAGCCGCTATACCCGGCACTCCTTCACCTGTTCATCTGTTGACTTCAATCACAACCGGTGTCATAATTCTTCACCAGATGAAAACCCTTACTAGCGATGCAGTCCCTGCAGTCACTGCCGCGGTTGCTATAGACAACCTCAGCTTCAACTACGGCCGGCTGAGGGTTATTGACGGGCTTTCCCTGGAAGTCGGCGCCGGCACGAGCTTCGGACTGCTCGGCCCCAACGGCTCCGGCAAGACAACTCTTATAAGGCTGATGGTAGGCCTTCTCAAACCGGCCGGCGGCACCATCCACTGCCTGGGCCGACCTCCATCCCCTGCCCGCGCCCGAAATATGGGGTACATGCCCCAGCTTCCGGCACTCTACCAGGAGCTGAGCGTCGAGCAGAATATCGAATTTTTTGCCCGCATTTACGGCATGAAGGATAAACGGCAAAGGTCGCAGCGGGTAGAGGAGGTCATCCGGCTGGTTGACCTGTGGAGCCGGCGCAAGACCTCGGTTCTCAAGCTCAGCGGCGGCATGAAACAGCGGGTAAGCCTGGGGTGTGCCATCGTCCACCGGCCGCCCCTGCTGTTTCTGGATGAACCGACCGTCGGGCTTGACCCGGAACTCAGGGCCCATTTCTGGCGGCACTTCGAAAACCTGACCGCCGCCGGCACCACCCTCATCATATCCAGCCATACCATGGACGATGCCGCCCATTGCCGGCAACTCGTTTTTATGCGGCAGGGAAAAATAATAGCGAAGGGTTCACCGGCTGAACTGCAGGCTGCCACCGGCGACGGCTGCGCCAGCCTGGAAGATGCTTTCCTCTACTTTATCCGAAAGGGCAAGGTCCCCACCGGTGACGACTAGCACGTTCACCATTGCCGGCAGAATCATCCGCCAGCTGGTGCGCGACCGGCGCACTATTGCCCTGCTGGTACTGGTGCCGCTGGTTATTGCCAGCCTGGTCGGCGTCAGCATTCCGGACAGAAACATGCTGGACTACATATTCCCGGCGATACTGGCGGTGCTGATACTCTTTTTCGGTTTTTTGCTTACCGGCATCAGCTTTTTAAGAGAGCGCTCCCAGGGTACTTTGGAACGGCTGCTGGCATCGCCGGTTTCCAAGTTCGACATCGTCGGCGGCTACCTGCTCGGCTTTCTGCTGTTTGCCCTCCTCCAAACCCTTATAATCTTCTTTTACATGGTTTACGTGCTGGATATAACCTATCGCGGGGAACTGTGGCAAATCCTGGTGTTCCAGGTGCTTATCGGCGCCGGGGCGGTGTGCCTGGGCACCTTCTTTTCCGTATTTGCCCGAAACGAGTTCCAGATGATGCAGTTTATTCCCCTGGTGATAGTGCCACAAATATTCCTGTGCGGCCTGCTGTGGCCAGTAGACCAGATGCCGGAATATCTGCAGTGGGCTGCCCGGTTCCTGCCGCTTACCTACGGGGTGGACGGCATCAGGGCATTGATGCTGGAAGGGCAGAACCTGGCAGATATCGGCATGGAGGTCGGTGTGCTGGGGGCTTTTGCCGTTGTACTGCTGGTACTGGCATCCCTTACCTTAAGGCGCAGCAGTTCGGGGTAGCCGGGATTTTATATTAATACCGGAGTATGGCTGCAGCCGGCTGCGAGCCAGGCATTTCTTCAGGTTTCAAAGCGTAGACAACCCCTCCCCTGGTTAGGGTTTCGACGGCTGCCAGGTCAACCAGATCCTCTGCGCCCGTCTGTGGACTTTCGTATACGGAAATAGTGCGGTTCTGCTCATCGAAGCGTCCCCAAATCTGCATGCCGACGGTTACAAAAAGCGTTGCAATCCGCCCGTCAACTGCGCCCAGGACAATATCTTCCATCCAGTCGGTAGCCAGCCCTTTGGAATGGGCTTCGTGATACTGGGCAAGCGCTTCGTTCTTTCTGCGCTCAATATAAGGCTGAACGGCCTGCCAAGCTTTTTGCTGCAGCTCTTCTTCTCTTAATTCATCCGGGTTGCCTTCGATGCCCTCTTCCATAAGATACCGGTAGGTGTTGGCTTTTCGGTAAATTGGATGAAGGTAATCCACCCCGGCCAAAACGAGCGGTGCCCTGTCATCCTTTAAAACCTCCTGCAGGCCCTTGTTTACTTTTTGAAAATAGCGCAGGTATTTATCCTTCTCATAATCCTTGCTGATGCCGTGCCCGTGGTAAATGGCGGCGCCCCCTCCCTGCTCGCCGCTGTGAAATTGCAGCTGTTTTTCCGACTGGTCGTACTGCAGGGCTTCGGCCAGGCTTGAAGGAACTTCATCCGGGGTTACCTGGCGTACGGCGTACCGGCTGCACTGCAGCAGCCTGAGATGATTTTCGCTTACAGCCAGCACGTAAAAGACTTCATCTTCAGTAAAAAGCGGCAGCAGCGGTTTTATATGAAATCCACCGGCGACGACAACCATTTCATCAAATTTATACGGGACTCGATAATGTTCAAACGTCTGGGAGGCTGAAAAAATAGCCAGCCCGTCCCCCTGGTGCTGCCAGAAATAGGCGTCATCCAGCAGTTGCCGGGCAGGTTCGAGAAGCTTGCCCGCATCCGGCGTACGCAACCCGTATTCAACCAGGCGCTTTTCTGCTTCCCGGAGCAGGTTACTCAACCTGATCGGGTCCTGTTCATAGTTTCCTTTGCGGTTGGTCGGCATGTAAATAGAAACTGCCGGGCCTGCCCTGGTGTGTGCCAGAACTTCCAGGTCTTTCCAGGATAAAAACTTCATATGCCTGCCTCCTGTGAATAGGGGCAAATATCTACGGCGTTATCAAGCTCCCGCAAGCTGGCCGGGATACCTGCCCGTCTGTTACACTGATTTTAACACAGCTTCAGCTGCCTGAGAAAGCATATTCCGCCAGGGAACAGCTGCCTGTATCAATACCTTGGGGACAAGAAACTACCCGATTTTGTAGTCTAAATGCTACCTGAATGCGTGTTGTCAACCACGTCGTTTACCCGGATAATAACGGTTGTTTGACAATCTCAAATCGCATCATCCTCAACGGGCAACCGGACAAACCACAAAAATGGGGGTAAAGCATATGGCGAAATGTATTTTATGCGGATTGGTATATCCCGATAAAACCGGCCATGACTTCAACAAATGTGTTGAAAGGTGCCGGAAGAGATATATTGAAACGCACATGCAGGCAGTAGAGGCCAGCCGCGCCCTTGACCAGGCAACTGAATTATACCGGGAAAGAAGCCGGGCTCTGGCATAGAAGCCCTGCCATAAAGGTCCGGCCTATTGACAAGCATTTGAGCCGGGAATAGACTTGAATACAGAGAGTAAACTTAGCAACTCAAGCCAATATGAATTTGCGGGTTTTCGGTCGAAGCCCCGGTTCTCCGGGCAGGCACCGGCTGTGTTGCCCGGTCTTGACTTCAACCATACTCTCCCTGCTTATAATTTTCAGTTCTTCAAACCTGCGCCCGGCCCCGGTCCAAGCAGCCAGCCAGGTATTTATTGATTTTGTTGCCACCGCACAGGCAGCATCATGGGCCAGCGGCGCTGGCAGCCTGCCGTTCCCCGGCAGTGAAAGCGACAACCGCGGTTTCGCCTGCTACAAAATCGGGCCGGTCATGGAGGACGATACCATCCCCGCAAGGGTCCTGGAAACCCACCCTGAATGGGTTGCCGGCGGCTGGATAAGCGGCACCTACCCCCAGCTCACCATACCCGACTACGCTGAACTGGACATCGGCTTCGGGTTTATCAAGGGTGCCACCGGCAGCGACGGGGTTATCTTCGAAGTATTATTCCAGGAAGGACAGACTCGCCACACCTTACTAAGTCGCACTGCAACTTACAACGGCAAACTGGATTCAATTGCTCTGAACCTGAATGATCTGACCGGCAAAACCGGCCGATTCATTATTTATGTCAATGCCGGCAAGTCATCCGGGCAGGACTGGGCATGCTGGACTGAAGCCAGGATAATGGTCACGCCTCCCCCGCCGCCTACAACCACCCAAACTCCACCCACTACTACTCAAGCTCCCCCTGCAACGACCCAGACCCCACCGGCTACGACGACCGTTCCACCAACAACTCTGCCGCCACAAACGACAACCGATGCACCACCAACGACCACAAAACCCCAACCGACTGAAACCCCGGCGCCGCCGACCACCACCGAACCTGCTGCAACCGAACCGCTCCGGATTACCTCCGGCCCGGCGGTGAGTGAAATAACACGAAATTCTGCCGTTATAAGCTGGCAAACCAGCCGTTCCGCCAACAGTACGGTAGACTGGGGGACGCTGGCAGGTAAGCTCGAATATGAAACAGGCAAAAATGAAGCTGTTATCACCCACAGCATCAGCCTTGAAAACCTTGCTGAAGGTACCAGTTACGCTTTCCAGGCACATTCTGCCGATATCGATGGAAACAGCGCCAGCAGCAAGTTGTTCCATTTTACCACCGGCACCGGTTCGGATAATGAAAAACCGCGTGCGTCGATCAACCTGCCGGAGGTAATGGCAGGAAAAGCATTAATCCGGGTGGAGGCCGATGACAACCGGCAGGTTGACCGGGTAGTGTTTTATCTGGACGGTTTGCCGGCTTTTACCGATTATTCACTGCCTTTCGAGTGGCCCTGCGATACTTCAGAACTGGACGAAGGAAGCCATTCCTTTGCAGCCAGAGCCTATGATTCCAGCGGCAACTACACCGAAGAGATTACAAACGGCGACCTCGACCAGCGCTTCGAACAGCAGCTCTCGCCTATGAAGGTGAAGATACACTCCCCTCAAGAAGGTGACGGGCTTTGCCTGATACTGAACATGCACTATGAAATCAGCAATGATTACGGCTTCAAATGGAAATCAATGCGCACCCGCATCGATGGTGAAATTATCAGCGAATATACCTACACCCACCCCATAAGCCTGCCGAAATCAAGCCGCGTTTTTTACGATGACCTTGAACTTACATTCGGCGAACATGTGCTGGAATTCAGCGCTGAAGATGAATACGGCAACTGGGGAACAGATACTGTAAGGTTTAACTGGCTTCAGCCACCTTCACTTGCAGTTACGCGCGACGTAACCCGGATAGATAACTACTTCCAGGTGACGCTCAGTCTTGCAAACAGTGGTGAAGCAGACGCCCAGAATGTCGTGGTTACCGACACTTCCCTGGGCTACCAGTATGCCGAAGGGGTATATTCCACGCTCATAAGCCCGGTTCATTCGGGCTTGATAACTGCCGGTACCGTATCCAATGACCCGGTTAACTGCTGGCAGAGCACGCTGGAATTCAATCTTAATACTATCAGCCCGGGAGAAACGGTAAGCGTTCGCTACTACGTGATACCTGTACTGGTTGACCCGCCGGGGCTGCTGTTATTCCCCTGTATCGGCTCCGAACTGGTAGTTGACTACCGGTACTCGGCAGGCCTTTCCTCCGCGGCAACCTACAGTGAGCGCTACCTCAACGGCTGGAGTGATTCCGAAGAGCGAAGGGCGGCGCTGGCGGCGGCTGACTACCTGATGCTCACCTGCCCAGCCAGCCTGTTTTCCGTTTTCAGTTTCTATCCGGACGATGTTAACCACCTGCTGGCAACTGCAGCGCGGCTGGCCCGGTACCAGGGTGCGGTTTTCGGTTATACCTCCCGTTCCCGCGTCGCAACCGGCGGATGGGGCGTCAAGTCGATAATACGCAGCGGCAGTTCCTGGGCGCGCAGCCTTTGCCCGGGCTGGGCGGAAGGAAACGGTTATTTACTGATAATCGGTGAAATGGGGATAATCCCGGCATTCGACGTGCCCAACCTGCACCAGGTAGACCGGGCTGCGGTGGTGCATGACACGGACTACCCGTATGCCGATACCTGGGGAGAGGATAACATACCCGAACTGAGAGTAGGCCGGATTATCGGCAAAAACCCGGCGGATATGGCCATACCCCTGGATTCCAGCCTGGATGTCCTTGCGCGTAACTATGAATTCAACCGTTACGGAGGCCAGGCGCTGCTGGTAAGCGGGCCGGAGCTGGGTGAAGGCTTTTGCGGCATAACAGGCAGAGCGGGCAGTGTTTTGGAAAGCCAGGGTATCGATACCGAATTCGTTGCCGGCGAGTATTTTACGGAAGAGATCGAACTTCTTCGCGAAGCCCTGGTACTTCGCGGTGATTACGGATGCATCGAGGAATCCGGCCACCGCACATGGGAAGGAGTATTGTGCACCAAAACGCATCCATCCATGGAACTGGCCGAGCTCAGGGCACTGATAAGCATCGAGGAAGCCATCAATGTACATCACGACCATGGTTATCCGAGCGACTACACGATATATGACACAATGTGCCTGGCTGGCGCAGCCCGCGGCAGTGAAGTCAAGGCAGGCGCCCGGGATAAAGATATAATCATCTGGGTAGGACACGGCGGGCCGGATGTTTGGGGATGGGTAATTGAGGACAAGCTGGGTGGCTGCGGCAGTACGGATTTGTATATCGGCGGTGATGCCGATGTTTCCATTACGCCCATCGATTTCGGCAGTAAGCGCCCGGTGGTGCTGGCCGCTTCGTGCCTGACCGGCGCCTATGCCCGGCTCACGGGCAGAAGCATCGCGCAGGCTTTCCTGCGGCTGGGAGCCGGGGTATATATCGGCAACGTGGAGGTTCAGGGGCTGGGCGCTGTTGAAGAAGTTGCCGTCAAATTCTACCGGGATTACTGGATTGGCGCTACCCTATCTGCCGGTGATGCGCTTAAGAACATGAAGGACGACCTGGCCAGGTACCGGTATGCCACCCGCAGCTGGGACATTTATGAGATGAACCTGTACGGCGACCCCAAGTTCGGAGGCAGCTAACATTGGGCAGGATTATTACGGTAATCGTCACCTTGATGCTGGCCGGGCTGGTATTTGCAGTGCCCGTTTCAGCGGCTTCCACCTTGAACATTGAATTCGAAGTGCCTGATTACACTATTACCAGTACCGGCGGCTGTGACTATGTTGAAATTCCCGGTGGCGATATCCTGCTGGAAGAGGAAGGCCGCCCGAGGGTCCCCTATTATACCTACTGCATGGACCTTGAAAAGGGCTGGCGCGCCCAGGAAGTAACCCTGGTTGAAAAATCAGAACCCGAAAGCCGGCAGAACCTCAACCTGCCGCTAGTGGTTCTGCAGTGGACGCTTACTCAACCGGTTGAACCGGTACCGGGTTGGTATCCCGATATCGAATTCGAATGGAACCTTGTAAACCGGGTCGACGGTGGGCAAACCCTGGATATAGTCGTCTATCCGGTAAAGTACAACCCGGAGACCGGCGAACTCCTGTTTTACCGGAATTATTCTTTCCTTTTGAATTATGTAAATTCGGCAGTGGAACTGGCGGAATTGAGTTCGGACAAGCCAGTTTATATCCCCGGTGAGACGGTAAAAATAGATGCTGGCATTACCAATGATGGCACCAGTCAGGATTTGTACCTGGATGTGTACATCCGGCAGTACGGTTCAGACGAGTTAATCGATAGTTTGCCGGTCAGGCTGCTCAAGGACGTGACAGGCTCAGCCGGCGCAAGCATTGAGTGGCAAAGCGCCGGCAATCCAGAGGGCAGTTACTACGCCGAGGCGGTGCTGACTGATATTTCCGGCAATATTTTGGACACGGTGCGGGCTGGTTTTGCCCTGGGCCAGAGCGGGGTGGTATTTCCAACCACCTCACCGGCAACGACCACGCCTGTCACCACAACTACCCCTTTGCCGGGCCCGCCACCCACATCTCACAGCAACGGTTTATTTGGCTGGATCAAGGGCAACCTGCTTTACATTGGCATTGGCGCCGGCGCTTTGATTGTCGTGTTTATACTTATAGCTACCCGTCATAAAGCCGGTTAATCATTACAGGAAACCAGGGGAGGAGCTCTGCCGAGTTGCTTCTTCCGGACGAAGTAAACAGCCATACCTAAAGCCAGAAAACCGCCAAATATCAGAAAAGCCTGCAGCACTGCGGTTGCCAGTATGAGCATAAAAATTATGTTGATAACGGCGGCGGCGGCGGATGCAGCTTTGAGGACTTTGCGCCCGAAGCGTATCCCGGCATTCTTGTATATTTCCGGATGCTTTTCCGGCAGCCTGAATGCTGCCAGCAAAACCAGCGTTACCATAAACAGCAAACCGAAATTGAGCATCGCGGCCAGCGTTTCCAGCGATGGGTTGGCCAGCATGGAAATGACAGAAAGCCCCCAGGCCAGCGTCAACCCCCAGTGCGGCGTACCGAATTTGCGGTTGACAGTACTGAAAAAACCAGGGAACATCCGGTCTCCCGAGGATGCCATCACGTAGCGGCCGGAAGCGGTAAGAGTCAGGTTAATAGTAGTAGTGGAGGCCAGAATGCCGCCACCGATGATAAACAGTCCCAAAAACGGGTTGGCAAGGAACACCTCTGCCGGGGCGCCCAGAGTGCCCGCAGCGGCAAATGCCTGGGAATCGAGAACACCTACCGCCACCAGTTCGATAAGCAGATACAGCGCCAGAGCTATTACAGTGCTGATTACAATCGCCCTGGGAATAGTCCGGCTGGCATTCTTTACTTCGCCGCCGATTTCGATGCCGAACAAACCACCTGCCAGCAGGGTGTAGAGCAGAGCGGATGCCCCGATAAAACCAAGAACTCCTCCCCTAAACATTGGCGACAGGTTTTGCGCTTCGATAGCCGGAATGCCGCCGATTATAAAAGTAGATAACGCCGCAATCAGCAGGGCTACCGCCCCAAGCTGCACATAGGTAGTGGCCTTAACCCCTATCAGGTTGAGCAGGTAAAATACGGTCATCACACCGATCGCAGTACCCATCAGAGGCAAACCGGGCAGGAGGATGATGATGAGCTTGGCCGTGGCGATAGCAAAAAGCGGCAGCGCTCCCAGTGGAATAGCGGCAAACAGGCCCCACCAGCCGGCTACTGCCAGCGGCCGGGAGAAAAGCTTGGCGTACTGGTAGTTGCCGCAGTTGACAGGTATGGCCGAAGTCAGGACCAGATAGGGGATTAAACCCAGCAGTACCGGAGAAGCTGACAAAAGCTGGGCAATGATAATGGAGGGTCCGGTGAGGCCGGCTGCCATGGCCGTCAGCACGAACAGGGAGCCGCCGATGTTTATGCCGATCATGGCTGCCACCAGGGCGGGGAGATTGATTTCCCTCCTCAGCTTGCCGCCGGAAAGCTCAATGATCCTGCTTGCCATACCACCCCTCCTGCTTGCACGGAATCAGGTTGCAGTAGTGTAGCAGTGTTGCTGTACGAACTCAACACATAGAAGGGTGAAACCGGCCAGTCTAGCTGAATTCTTCCAGCAGTTTGCCGAAGTCGATGCCGGCAACCGTCCTGCCGGTGTAGGAACGGCGAATGGTTGCAAGGGCCTGGTTCAACTCGGGAGCGGAAATCCCGTTGGCAGTGGAGGACCAGGCTTCGACGAAAGCGCACAGTTCATCAACCGCCTTGACCAGGCCGCCGTCCCTGGGGCTGTATTCGTCAAAATTGTAACTTTCCTCTATCTGCTCGAAGGTTTTCCCAACCGGTTTTCCTTCCAGGTGGACCACACTGCTGAACTCGTCCTCGGCAAAGAGCCGAATATCCGAACGCCAGCTGCTATCCAGCAGCCCGTAAACCTTTTCCATCTCCTCTTTTTCATACTGCTTGATAAGCTCAGCCAGCGCCGGGCTGGACTTTTTTACCGGAGAAATGATATCGCGGGTAAGAACCTCCGGCAGGTCGTGGAAAAGACCGGTATAGAAGTTGTTGATACAGCGGGACCGGCAGGCGCCGATCTGTGCGGAAAACAGGTAGGCAAGTATGGCCACCATAAGCATGTGCCCCAGTACCGATGTCCTGGGGACCCGGGGAATGGTGCTCCAGCGGAGCTGAAAGCGAAGTTCCCCGCACAGGTCGAGAAAATCACTGTACCTGGGATAGAGGATGATTTCTTTCATACTTTCCAGGTCGTAGTATTTTTCGATGCCGGTCTGTATTTCACTGCGGATGTCAGTAATTTCGTACCCGCCGGGATTGGCGTTTTCGATAAACTTGAACTCCCAGCGGGTAGCGTAAAAATGGGCGGCGCTGAGCAGCCGCTTGCTCATGCAGTCGTCGCTGGCGTTAAAATAGGCTCGAAACCTTTCACAGAAACCGGTACCCAGGGGCTCGATTGCGGGTTCCAGTTCGTTATAAGCCCAATCATTGAGAGCCTGGTACTTCTTGCTATCTGCCTTTATGCGATGAAAAATCTGGGGCCTTAAATCGGTAAGCACCGTCCGCTGGAGCAGTTCGAAAATACCGCCTTCGATAATATCGATCCAGTTAACCGCAGAATGCTTATCCTCCAGTTTGGCCAGAAGGTAAGCGGTTATCATCTTGTGGGCCTGCTTGTCCAGCTCGGTAAATTCGATGGGGCGCATCTTGTCGTTCCACCGCTGCATGCTGGCGGCCCGGAACAACTGGTTTATAAATTGCTTTCCAACTTTCAACGCTTGCTCCTTATCAAAATAACTACCCTCAGCACTTTAAAACGAAGGCTCTCAGCAGCGGGACAGCACTTCAACCGGGTGCATCACGGCACCATCCGCAGGGCAAATCATAAGCGGATTATAATCCCTGCACACATCGGCGGCAACATGAAATCTTAGATGAGTTTCATTTTCAACTCCTCCGGCGTAAAATAAATCAGAGTAAAAAAAACCGTTGAAAATCAAGCAGCTGCTGGTAGTAGTTCCCCATTCCGGAATAATAATTCCGGCCGAGATTCCATTGAACTCACTTTCCGAAGAATTTCCTTCCCTGGCAAAAAACGTAGACTGGTACACCCACTGGCTGTATGATTTTGAAGATCTTCTGGGTAACAGCACCGTGATTTTCCCCTGGTCCAGCCTGATACTCGAAGCCAACCGCAATCCAAATGAACTCGACACTGCCGTGCCCCTGGTCGATACCCTGGGCAGGCTGGTGTATAAACCAGGGCATGAACCGGCCGAAAAATTACGCCGCCGCCTGGCACGGAAATACCTGGATAAATTTCATAACACCCTGAGCCGGACTATCAGCCGGGGCAGGATATTCATGCTGGACGGCCATTCGACCGTAACCGCCCGGGGAGTGGCAGCCAACCAGATCGAGCTTATGAACTACCAGATACTGAAACCGGATGGAGCGGTGCAGCGTTTCTGCCCGGACGCCTTCATATATACCTACGCCGAAGAACTGTCTGCAAGCCTCGAGGGCATAAAGATTACCGTAAACGAATCCGGTTACCACCATGTCTACGGCCATATCTGCGGCCGGCATTCGGTAGATGCTGAGCGTCGGTTTGGAGACAGGGTGCCGGCGATTTTACAGGAAACCAACATGGCGCTTTACATGAACAGCGATGGAACTCCGAACCTGCCGGCGCTTGAAAGGCTCCGGCGCGCCTTTGCGCGGTCTCTGGCAGCCATGCTGCAAAAAATGAGCCCGGATTTGAGGAGATGAAATGATAAACCTTAGAAGCGGCCGGCAGAGCTACGATTTTGACTGCGGAGCAACGGCTCTGCAGGTGGTTATGGAGTACTTCGGTGTGGAAGTCAGGGGCGACCGCCTTCGCCGGGCACTCAGGACCGACCAGAGCGGCACCCATTTCGATAATATGATTGCCTATGCCCGCAAAAAGGGCTTTGAGGTCTATGCCGCTGAAGGAACCAGCCTCGAACAGGTCAAGCGGTTTATCGATGCCGGTTACCCGGTAATTGTGCTTGTCCAGGCATGGGCTGAACGATACATGACCCTGCAGGAATGGAAAGATGACCTTGAAGACGGCCATTACGTGGTAATAATCGGCTACCAGGGAGACGTCTTCATCTTCGAAGACCCGGCATCGCCGCGCCATACCTGGCTGACGACCGAGGAATTCCTGGCCCGCTGGCACGATGCAGATCCCAAAACCGGCAAAAGGGTTCAGAATTTTGCCATGGTCCTTTTAGGCAAACCACCGGCGGCAAGAACGCCGCATCACATGGATTGAGGGTTGCAGGCCGGCTAAGATTCACCGGGATGAAACTGGGTTTTGTAGAGCCTGGTATACAACCCGCCCTTGTTAAGAAGTTCGGTGTGCGTACCGCGCTCCATAATTCTGCCGCGGTCCATTACCAGGATCAAGTCCGCCGAAAGTACCGTGCTCAGACGGTGCGCAATTACAATGCTCGTCCGGTCTTTCATGACACGGCCGAGCGCTTCCTGTATGAGGGCTTCGGACTGGCTGTCCAAAGAACTGGTGGCTTCATCCAGCACCAGTATGCGCGGGTCTTTCAGAATTACCCGGGCCAGGGCTATCCTTTGTTTCTCGCCGCCGCTCAGCCGGTATCCCCTTTCACCAACCACAGTCTCATAGCCATCTGGCATTTCCATGATGAAGTCATGAATATTGGCGGCGCGTGCGGCGGCTTCAACTTCCTTCCGGCCGGCATCAGGCCTGGCATACAGGAGGTTTACGCGAACGGTATCATGAAATAAAAAGGGTTCCTGGGTAACCATGCCGATTTGCTGCGCCAGGCAATCGAGCTTGATATTTCTCAGGTCTACTCCATCCAGCAGTATGCGCCCGCCGGTGGGATCGTAAAGGCGTGGAATCAGGTAAGTAACCGTGGTTTTTCCGGCGCCGCTGGGTCCCACCAGGGCTACCAGGCTGCCCGGTTCAGCCCTGAAAGATACGTGTTCCAGAGCCTGTTCGCGGGCTTGCGTGAGTGGTTCCTCATTTTCCTGGCCGTTATCCTGTTCGCGGACAGGAGTTTTAATAAACGACTCACCTGAAAGCACCGTAGCCACATCCTGCACCTGCCCGAAGCGGTGCACATCTTTCAGCAGGCCGCTGTCATCCGTGGTATAGGTAAAACTAACGTCCTGAAATTCCAAAGCCCCCCGGGACCGGACCATGGCGAGGGCATCCGGAGCTTCATTTATTCCCAGCGGCAGGTCCAGCACCTCGAAAACACGCTCGAAGCTGACCATTGAAGTAGCGAAGTTTACCGGTGCATTGGTAAGAGTCTGAAGAGAACCATAAAGCTTGCCCAGGTAAGCCCCCAGCGCCACGATGGTGCCGATGGTCAATGTCTGCTGTATTACGAGATAACCACCGAAGCCATAAACAAGAGCAACACCTACCGCACTCAGTAAACCTATGCTGGCAAAAAACATTGAACCCGTCACCGAGCGGCGAATACCAGCCTCGCTCACCTGGCGGGCACGCTGCTGGAAACGGCGGTCTTCCTCGGCCGCCCTGCCGAACAGTTTAACCAGCAGGGCGCCGCTGATATTGAGCAGTTCAGCGATCATAGCGTTCATTTTGGCGTTCAGGTCTAGCTGCAGGCGGGTTACATCACGCAGGCGGTTGCCCAGGTTGCGGGCAACGACTAAAAACAGCGGGAAAACCAGTATGCTGACCAGTGTCAGGCGCCATTCCAGGGCAAGCATCACGCTGAGAATAATGACCGCCTGGACAAGATTGGTAAATATCTCGATAAAAGTATTGGTAATGGCGTTCTGGGCGCCGGTTACATCATTGTTAAGCCGGCTCATCAGTTCACCGGTTTTGGTGCGGGTGAAAAAACTGAGTGACATGCGCTGCAGGTGGGCAAATAAAGCCGAGCGCAGGTCATAAATTACGCCTTCTCCTACCCGGGCGCTGGTTTGTTTGCCCAGAACGTTCAATCCGCTGGAAAACAAAGGGACGGCTACCAGAGCCGCCGTCAGCCAGACCAGCCTGGTTAAATCCCCGGATGGAATGGTGCGGTCGATAAGATCGCGGAGGATCAGGGGGGTTAAAAGTGAAAGCCCGGCAGTAACCAGGGTTATAAACAGCATGGCCAGAAGCCATCCCTTGTAAGGCCTGGCATAACCAAAGACTCTTTTCACGAGTCCGAGGCTGACCGGCGGGCCTTTTTCTATAGAGTGGGGAGAATAAGCGCTTTTACTATGCCTCATCCTGACAGGTCAATACTCCTTCGCCAGCAGCAGTAGTAATATTATACTCCTGTTTAGCCAAGCAGGACATGACCGCCAGCCGGCAAAGCGCAGGCACCGGCCTCAGGTCGAATTTCAGCTAACGGGTATGGGGGTGGGTCCTGGCCAACCGGTTGCCGGAATGAGAAATCGATGATCTGGCTTTATGTGAAAGCGGCATGGCTTCGACAACCTTGACGACACGGTTGTTAATTTTCTTGCCGTCCAACCCGGCAACAGCGTTTATGCCTTCGTCTTTGGAGGCCATTTCGACAAATCCGTAGCCCCGGTTTTGCCCGCTGCCTATATCTTTATCGTTTAGAACCCTCACTGTTACCACTTCCCCGTACGGCCTGAATTCTTCCATCAGTTCCTCACGGGTGGTTTCCAGCGAAAGATTGCCCACATAGATATTCATACTGTCCCTTTTCATTGCTGATATTCCGGCAGTATTAGCGGTGGGAGAATGTTGAATAGCAACCCTGGCCTGGCGCCTGATAAACCAGGCAGAAGTTTAATACCTTCTGGGTTTGCCGCCGCCGCCACGGCCGCTGCCGCCTCCGTAGCCGCGATTGCCGAAAGCCCCACCCCTGCGGTTGCCGGCGGAACCACCGCTGCGGCTCTCGGATGAAGGCCTGGACTCGTTGACAATAATTACGCGGTCCTTGAGCGATTTGCCGTTGAGAGCTGCAATAGCAGCTTCGGCTTCAGTTCTTGAAGGCATTTCTACAAAGGCAAAACCCCTGGGCCTGCCGGTAGCTCTATCGGTGACGACGGAAGCAGATTCCACTTTACCAAAAGCGCCGAATTCACCCGTGAGTTCTTCCTCGGTAATATCAAAGGATAGATTGCCTACATAGATTTTCATAATGGCTGCTCCTTTTATCCCGGATTTGTCGTTACTGGTTGCTGAAAAACGAAATGGTTACCCGGGAGGTGTATACAGGCCGGGTTGACCGGACCTGTATACACTCCAAATTACAACAGTTTATCTGGACTGGGTTTTGCGATAACAATCGCTGCAGTAAACGGGCTTGTCGCCGCGGGGCTGAAACGGTACTTCGGTGGATTTACCGCAAGCACCGCAGGTTGCCGGGAACATTTCGCGCCTGGCACCGTAGGAACCGGAGCCGGAACGTTCCGACTTTCTGGCCGAACGGCAGGGCATGCAGCGTTTGGGCTCATTGGTGTAACCCTTGGACTGAAAGAACTCCTGGTCCTCAGCGCTGAAAGTAAAGGTTGCGCCGCAATCGGCACACTGGATGGACTTATCCTGAAAACTCATTGGATGACCTCCTCTCTTAAAATTTAGTTAGAGTTTTTGGTCATCCAATACTTGAGAAAATACTGTTTGAGCAGCTTCCGGGAAGCTTGTTATAACCTAAACTTGAACTCCACTCAAATATAGCACAACCATGTCAATATTTCAAAGTATTTAACTGAATTGAGTTGTAGCTTGCGTCCGATTGAAAATACGAGCTACGTGCAACGTCAGATAGTAAGAAGGAACTCGTTTCTGCCCGAAATCCCAATCCGACCATGCTTTCCATATGGATTCAGGAGTAAATCGGCCCGAACCGTCAGACTTGCCTTTTACGATTTCCAGCATTTCAATAAAACGTTTATCTTTATGTAAAACCGGCAATTGGGAAAGCGCCTCCAGGACATGCAGGATGTCGTACCAAATGAAAGGAGCTTTCAGACGGGTAAAACCCGTGCCCATAGCAAATAAGAAAGGCCGTCGCTGCCGACGTTCTTCCCAGAGATCAAGCAGTGCCAGAGCACCGTTAATACAAACCTGGCTTTCGCGCCATTGGGGCAACTGGACCAGAGCCTTAAGGGTAATCAATGTGGCGTAAGGGCACAAATCGGTCTTGCGACCGGGGCCTCGAAACTTGCCGAATTCCGGTGCAACAGCACACGGCCAGCCGGCATTCTGGCTTAAGTCCGCCAGACGGGCGGCGGCGGCAAGCACTGCCGGATCGTCATGCAAGCCAAGCCTTGCCAGGCTGTAAAGAATAGAAGGCGAATCACACAGCATCCAACCTGGCTGGTCATTACCGGTGCCTCCCCAGCGGGGTGAAATATTAGCTAGGGTCTGAAAATCTCCTTCCCCGGACCTGCATTGCATGATCCGCTCAATAACTGTGCAAACTTTCGGGTCATCTGCCCTTAAGCCCAAATCTGCGATAAAAACAAGCTTATGCAAGGGGTGGCCGGCATCATTATGCCGAAGAATCGGCCTGCCGGGCCAGTCGGCAAGCTCGGACAGCAGGCCCTTCACTTGCGGGTGTTCCAACATGGCGCGCCTCGACCGGGCAACCGGAGGGGAATCCTGCGCCTGGCCTAATAAATCTATTCGGGTGCGGTATTCCACCCACGGCGGACCCTGCAGCAACCATTCGGTTAACTCGATGGAGGTTACGCTCATTTAATTCCTTTCTTTTTTAGCTTAACTTCAAACAGGCCTGGCTAAACCCTGCCGGGTACGGGTAAAGTGGGTAAACCCCACCAGGCAGGGCAGCACGATGGAGTATATCAACAGGGCTGGTGCTACGCCTAACCACCAGCAGAGCACGGGGACGGATATAAACAAGACTGCGCTGGTTTTGATTACACTCTTCGTTTTTAACAAGACAGCGACAGCTGCAACGCCCGCTATGATAAAAGGCAGGGTTATCAGCACGCTGAAAATCCCCATGGTTACACTCATCCCCCGCCCACCCTTAAAATGCAGGAAAACCGGCCAGTTATGGCCGGCTACAGCAGCAACACCCGTTAAAAGCACTACCGTCAGGCTGGCACCGGCGGCTGAGGCGGCTATTATTACCAGAGCCCCTTTCAAGGCATCTATTATACCCACGGCTACGCCAGTTGCCGGGCCGAACTGGTGGAAAGCATTCTGTGCGCCTATATTGCCGTCACCCGCACGACGGATATCTTTTCCGCTGTGTATTCGGCCAGCAATATAGGCGGTTGGTATCGAACCCAGCAGGTAACCCGCCAGGATAATCAACCCTGACATCTCAACCTCCCTGCTGCCTTCACTTTATCACCCCGCGATGGCGATATCAATAAAAGCGCTTAAAATCCCGGATTATCAACGCAGTAAAACCGGGCCCTATGAATATTTTGAACTGCTAGCCGGCAGGCTGATCGACCAGTAAACCCACCGGGAGAACTTCGGGGATGATAACCTTGAGAGCGGAAGGCAGGGTCCTGATTGAAACCGGTGTCCGGGTAAAGAGATCGCCATCGAGATGCACCGGCAGAGGACGGGCAGATTCGATCGATATTTCCGAGCACTGGTAATAATCTACTTTCGCATCCTGAAGGTGGTGGTGCGTGAGTATTTCCAGCGCCTGGTTCACAAAAGTGAAGAAGCCCTGGCCTTTAAAGATACATAAATCCAGTTTACCGTCATTCACATATGCTCTGGCCCCGATAGCCATCACTCCTCCATAGAGCTGAATATTACTGACCACCATCAGGGGAGTACTAAGTTTGATGATCTTTTCATCCAGATTAAGCGTTACGTCGGTATCGCTGTAACGCATGCCCGAGCCGATGGCCTTGAATACAAACGCCCATGAACCCAGGGCTTTCTTTTCCTTTAAGGTTACACTTTCGATAACTGCGGCGTCGATGCCTATGCCTGCCCACATCAGAAAATATCTGCCGGAGACTTCACCTACATCCACGGGAACGACACGCCCTCCTACCAGCACCCTGGCGGCGTTCAGCAGTACGTTTCGATAATAGTTACCCGGCAGCGGGTGGTCCAGCCGGTCCTCCAGGCTGGTAATCAATTTAACCACCGACGTACCCGGATGCATGGGTTTCAATGCGGGGATTCCCATTTGAAGCGCCCAGGAATTTGAAGTGCCTACGGGGAGCACCCCCAGCGCGGCACCGGTATCTACCAGGCCGTTAGCCACTTCATTTACAGTGCCGTCACCACCGGCGGCAATTACCACTCCGGCTCCCCGTTCGACAGCCTGCCGGGCCAGATGTGTGGCTTCCAGCGCTCCGGAGGTTTCCCTGAGAGTAACACACCAGCCCTGGTGGGTTAAAAGAGCCACCACCTCCTTCAATTCATGCCTGACTACAACCTGGCCGCTGGAGGGGTTATAAATTATTTCGGCTTTCACCGGTTGACCGATGTTACTCAGAAGGCCCTCCTTTCTCCGCCTGCAGCGCTTCCAGTCGAGAGTGTTGCCGGGTGATTACGGTTGATGGTCATTATAACTTCACATGCTGGCCCGCACAATTACAAATCTATAACAAATAATGGTTATGCCTGAAAAACGGTTGACAATGGATAGGATTGAATATATTATCAAGCATCGTATACGGGGCTGAATACAAAAAACGTATACTATCAGGTAGGTAATCGGCCCATGATGAACAAGATAATTATCGGTATTTTCGTAGTCATTCTGCTGATTGTACTGCCGGCAATTGCCGCCTGTTCGGGCGGCACCGCGACCACCTCCACCCAACCTACACTTACTACTACATTGCCGACTACCACTCCTCCGCCAACTACAACCGCCACAACTACGCCGCCTGCGACCACAACTGCGACTACCACGCCCCCGGCAACTACGACCACAACCACCACGCCACCTACTACTTCGCAGCCACCTCTTACCAGCACCCCTCCGCTGACTACTACGACCAGCCCCCCGGTGACAACAACGCTGCCGACAACTACCCCGCCGGTTACCACTCCTCAACCCACGTTTACCCTCATACCTCACCAGCCGGGGGAACCGCCCCTGATACCCCATCCTGCCGAAGAGTATCGGGATTGCTGGTCATGCCATATCGATCCCAGAAACACAGGCAGCAGTATCAAAATAACATCCGACCATCAATGCGAGGACTGCCACTCGATTGGTTACAGTTTCGATCATGCCATGCCCATGAACGATGCCTGCACCTCAGCTTTCTGCCACGAGTATGCTTAACAGGTGAATGAAATGAAAACACGCTTAACCGGTGCCATTATAATTATCATGGTGTTCGTGCTTCAGGGCTGCTCTCCGTCGACCGGGGCCGGCTTGGCTTTGGAATGGCTGGATCAGGTGTCTGCCCCGGCTGGCGGCCAGTCGGTTGCCAATGCGGTTGCCGCCGATGAATATGTTTACGTAACCGGTTATGTCACGTCCTCCCGGGCGGACCCACAGCTTACCGGGGCAAAAGATATATTCCTGCAAAAATACGATGCGGCGGGTAATGAAATCTGGACGAAAGAAACCGGCACGCCCGGTGACGATTATGCCAAGGGAATTTCGCTATATGCAGGCAGTATATTCGTTGGTGGTTATACTACCGGCGCACTGCCCGGCCAGGCCGGTTCCGGCGGGACCGATGCCACCATCATGAAGTTCGATAACCAGGGCAATTTGACCTGGGCGAGGCAGCTCGGCAGCGAAGAAAATGACTACGTTTATGCGGTGTCAGCCGATTCCACCGGGGTATATTCCGGCGGTTTTACCTATGGTGCCCTGCCAGGCCATACCAGCCGCGGCGGACCGGACGCCTTCCTGTTCAGGCATGACCTGGAAGGCAACCTCCTGTGGACCCGGCAGTTCGGCACCACTGCCAGCGACTATATCTACGGAGTGTCTGCCGGCCCGACAGGGGTATATGCTGCCGGCACGTCATACGGAGTCCTGCCCGGCGGTTCGGGCAGCGGCGAAGCGGACGGGTTTATCATCAAGTACGACAGCGGCGGCAACCAGTTATGGGAACGCCAGTTCGGCACCGCGGGCAGTGATTATGTCAACTCGATAACGGTCGACGCCAGCGGAATCTACGCAGCCGGCATTACCTTCGGCAGCTTTGACGGGTATACAAACCAGGGCAGAGCGGATGCGTTCCTGGTTAAATTCGATTTCGCCGGAAACCGGTTATGGGAGCGCCAGTTCGGTACTGCGGGCAGTGAATTTGCCTGGTCGGTTGCCTGCCATGATGAGGATATCTATGTCATCGGCTATACTGCCGGAGAATTTGCCGGAACCTCAGGCGCCAATGGCTACGACGTCTACGTTGCCGTCTTCGATACTGCCGGCAATTATCAGGGGACCCGGCAAACTGGCACCTCTTCGGATGATTACGCCAAAGGGATAACAGCCGGCCCTTCCGGGGTTTTCATTACCGGAAGCACCCTGGGGGTCTTTCCCAGCCAGAACGGTTCCTCGGGCTACAATGCCTTTACCGGCAAGCTGAGTCCATAAAGCTAAGCCACCGGTGGGTTAATTGTTTTGTGCTCCCTGTGAAATCCAGTTCCGTACCAGGTCTATCTGAGACGCAGATAAGGCGGAGGAGCCGAACGGCATCCGGGATCCGGTGCCGCCAACCTGCAGTTGAGTCCCGTTCAGTTTGTGTAACAGGTAGCTCTGTTCCGGATTTCCCGGTGTGACACGCACCAGCGGGCTCTGAGTGCTGGCAACATTAACCAGGCTTGCATGCGCTTTACCCGGTTCCAGGCTCAGGCCTGCATCACCGACACCCTGATGGCAGGCAACACACCGGCTGTTGAAAAGGGGCTGGATATCCGCACTGAAGCGTACCTGTGACGATGTGGTGACAGTCGGAGTCGTTGTATCTGTCTGATCCGGTGAACCACAGGCTCCGGCGGCGGCTATTACAATGGTAAATACCACTAATAAAAATACATACCGGCTCTTTGTGCGCTTAATCATTCAGTACCCCCTGGTAATAATCGTATACCGTTAATTATTTCACCGTTTCCTTGGCAGCATTCATTCCGGCTATATATCCCCAGGTGATAGCCGGGCCCAGGGTGGCGCCCCCGCCGAAATAGTAACGGGTCGGTGAAGCGATACAGTTGCCCGCACCATACAAACCGGGAATCGGGTTGTTGCCGGTATCCAGGACCTGCGCCAGACTGTTGGTTGCCGGGCCACCGCAGGTATCCAGGGTTCCCGCTCCGATGAGAATACAGTAATACGGGCCCTGCGAATCGAAGGGGTACATGGTTACATTCGGCTTGTTGTTCAGCGGCCACCCTGAATCCTCGGCCGGTGTTGAAAAAACATACTGGTGCCATTCCAGGTCGTAGGGGAATTCTCCCCGCCGGAAATCGAGGTCCGTGCCGCTTTCGGCAAAACCGTTGAAACGTTCAACCGTAGCTTCGAGGTTGCTTTCGAAATCCTCTCCCAGGCGCCAACTGCCGATTCGTTCGAACAGCTGGTCTACACGCTGGCGGACGCGGGAACTCAATTCACCCAGGGTTTGGCCGGAAAGCATGTAATCAGCCGTCGAACCCGGTGCGGGCATCGGATATCCCCCGGCGGCTCCGGCATAAAGGTCGAGACTGCGCTGG
>JAFGLQ010000031.1 GCA_016928015.1 Dehalococcoidaceae bacterium | reverse complement strand
GCCAGGCCTTTAATATATGATTGTTTTTCAGGTTCGACATGATAAGGCGAACCTTTTTCATTGATAAAGGGTTTATCTCCAATATTACCTTCGAGGTCTATCGTCAACATGTCCCCTGCCTGAACCGGTCTTTCGACCGGAATCCAGCTGGCAAACTGACGGCGCAGGTTGTCGATCGTCTCATCCACCTGCTTGGCCGTAATTTTTACCTTTTCCGGTTTTGTCTTCAATTTCCGGTAGTCACCCAGTTTAATTTCCGGCGGCATAGGAAAAATCGCCTTGAGGATAACAGGATCCTGCTGAATTATCTCGACCTGGGGCTGACCGTAAAAAGTCAACTTCTCTTCAATTACAGCTTTCTGACATATGTCCGGAGCGGCATGCTCAATAGCATCAGCAACAATCCGCTCCCTGCCGAAATGCTGGTCCAGCAAATGCCGCGGTACTTTACCTTTACGAAAGCCTGGAATATCAGCATGCCGGCCGGCATGCTGATAGGCCTCTTTCATAGCCGGTTTCATGTCGGCATCATCTAATTCAATAGTGAGAATGGCCTGGCGGTTTTCAATAGTTTTGTCTGTTACCTTCATTATTTCCCCTTAAGTTTGTTTTCTGAGTTGATACATATATGCAGTTCATCAAGCTGCTCGGCGCTTACATAATCGGGAGCTCCAAATGTTAAATCCTGAGCGTTTTGGTTCTTGGGAAACGGAATGACCTCGCGTATCGAAGATTCACCGGCCAGGAGCATCACCAGCCGGTCAATACCTGCTGCAATCCCCCCGTGCGGTGGCGCGCCGTAACTGAATGCCTCCATCATATGGCCGAAACGCTCCTCGATTTGTTCATCGGTATAGGCCAGCAGACGAAACACCTTCCTCTGCAGGTCAGGTTCATGAATACGAATACTGCCGCCGGCAATTTCAAAACCGTTCAATACCAGATCATAAGCCCGGCTGGTAACTTTATCCGGTTCGGACTCAATTCTGTGTTTATCCTCTTCGCATGGAGAAGTAAAAGGGTGATGTACTGAATCCCAGCGGGAATTTGCTTCGTCCCGGTAAAAAAGCGGAAAGCCGGTTACGTAGCAAAAATGGAACATCTTCGAATCAGCCAGCTGCAACCGGAGAGCCATCTCGCGGCGCAGTTTATCCAGTACTGCGCTGGTTAAACTATCTTTCCCGGCAGCCAGGAGTATAAGATCTCCGGGCCTGGCATCGAGTTTTTTTGCAATGGCTTTTACCTGTTCTATGTTTAAGTATTTGGCGGCGATAGAATGAACATCTTGCATTTCGATTTCTTCAATAGTTGCCGGGCTACTGTCTAAAGAAACGGTTACAACCCCGCCGGCGCCGATGCTTCTGGCTATATCGTTCAGTTCGTTCAGTTCCCGCCGGCTGTAGCCGCCGCAACCGGGCACGGCAATCCCGCGAACGCGTCCGCCTGCGTATATGGCGGAGGAAAAGACCCCAAACTCTGAACCCGCAAGTATCGAAGAAACGTCTTTTATTTCAAGCCCGTAGCGTAAATCCGGCTTATCGGATCCAAAACGTTCCATGGCTTCGGTAAAAGTTAACCGGGCAAAAGGTTTAACCAGGCGAAAATCCGGTTTCAGGGTTTCCACCAAACCCGTGAAAAGTTCTTCCATGAGTCGCAGGATATCTTCCTCATCGATGAAACTCATCTCGAGGTCAAGCTGGGTAAATTCAGGCTGTCTGTCAGCCCGGGTATCTTCATCCCGGAAGCACTTTGCAATCTGGTAATACCGTTCAACCCCCGCTACCATAAGAAGCTGTTTCATCTGCTGTGGTGATTGCGGCAATGCATAGAATTTACCCGGATATACACGTGAAGGAACCAGGTAGTCACGCGCTCCTTCAGGGGTACTTTTGATGAGTATAGGGGTTTCTACATCGATAAAATCTCGCTCTTCCAGGTGATTGCGAATGTAACGGATTACCTGATGGCGCAGCATTAAATTATGTCTCATACGGCTGCGCCTGAGGTCCAGATAACGGTAACGCAGTCTCACATTCTCATCAACCTCGGCTTCTTCGTTAATATAGAACGGAGGAGTTTTGGCAGCAGACAGAATCGTAAGACGGTTTACCGCTATTTCGAAATCACCGGTCAGCAGTTTTGGGTTTTCCGTTCCCGCCGGACGCCTGGACACAACTCCGGTTACCTGGATTATATACTCATTACGTAACGAATTGGCGGTCTCATGCGTTCCGGCCGCAACTTCAGGATTGAAAGCCAGTTGAACAACCCCGGAGCGGTCCCTCAAATCTATAAATATTAAATGTCCATGATCCCGCCTTCGGTCAACCCATCCAGCCAGAGTTACAGTTCGCGAGAGCAAATTCCTGTTAATTTCGCTAATATTGCAGTCTTTAAGCACCGATATCCTCCGGGGAAAATGAGAACTTATCCAGTGATTATATCCCAGATTTACCGAATGCTTCAAACAGCCGGCATACCAGATGAGATAATGCCGGCTTAACCTGGTGCCCAGTCATTAGCTCCAAGAGCCCCGGGCGGCCCGGTAAAACTTGACAAGCCCTTCTCTGCATAGATATACTTTCTTCCCTATCCTTGAAGCCGGTGTTACAATTACAGCGTGCCGGGAAGGCTTCAATACCCCATTTTAGTTACTTGCAGTGCAACTCACGGCAGGTATATTAAGTGAAAAGGATAATCTGATATGAAGATTGCGATAAGCGGAAAAGGCGGAGCCGGTAAAACCCTCTTGGCCGGCCTGCTGTCTCGCTCTTTTGCCGAAGATGGCTACAGGGTTATCGCCATAGATGCCGACCCGGATGCCAACCTGGCAGTTTCTTTGGGTTTTCCGGCAGACTTCAGGCCGGTTCCGCTTTCAAACTTAAAACAGCTCATTGAAGAAAGGACATCAACCGGGACAGATAAAAGCGGAAGCTACTTCAAACTCAACCCCCATGTAAGCGATATTCCGGATACTTATTCCGCCGAGCATGACGGTATCCGCCTCCTGATAATGGGGCAGGTAAAAAGGGGAGGCAGTGGCTGTTACTGCCCCGAAAACTCGCTTCTAGCCGCTCTGGTGGCTCACCTGATACTGGCCCGTGATGAAGTGGTAATCATGGACATGGCTGCAGGTATTGAACATTTGAACCGGGGAACTGCCAGAAAAGTGGATTACCTGGTTATCGTCGCTGAGCCCAGCCGCGCCAGCATCGAAACCGCCCGGCGAATCAAAACACTGGCCGGTGAAATCGGCCTGGGCCGTATTATGGCGGTCGGAAACAAGATTCGCTCTCAATCGGAAAAGGACTTTCTTGTTTCGAGCCTCCCGGATTTCACATTTCTTGGGTTCATCCCCTACGACCAGGCAATTGTTAATGCCGAAGTCACCAATTCCAGCCTTTACCAGGCCAGCCCCAGCATAAATCTGGCCATAAAGGACATTTACCGGAAAATAACCAGCCCAACCGATCCGAAAACTACCTAGCGTCCTGATGCTTCCAGCCTATTGAAATAAGGATAACAGGATAAATATATTTAAAGTTTACCCGAAAGGAGACGAACACAATGGCTAAACTGGACCCAACCCGACTCCAGGACTGGCAAATTGCCGAAGCGGCAGAGGAATCGATGAAAACGGTCAACCAGCTGGCTGAAGAATGGGGAATTCTCGAAAAAGAATTACTACCCTATGGCCACCACCTTGGCAAGGTTGATTTTAAAATGATACTCGACCGTCTTGAAGAAAGGCCCGGCGCCAAGTACATAGACGTCACCGCAATAACACCGACACCCCTGGGAGAAGGTAAAAGCACTACCACCATCGGCCTGGTTCAGGGGCTGGGCAGGCGTCTGAAAAAGGTCTCCGGTGCTATCAGGCAACCTTCAGGGGGGCCGACCTTCAATATCAAGGGATCGGCTGCCGGCGGGGGACTTTCCCAGTGCATCCCGCTTACACCTTTTTCACTGGGCCTTACCGGAGATATAGACTGTGTGGTAAATGCCCACAACCTGGCAATGGTTGCCGTGACCAGCCGGCTGCAGCACGAATTTATCAATACTGACGAATTCCTGGCCAAACGTAATCTTAAGAGACTGGATATTGACCCCAGGAATGTCGAGATGAAATGGGTTATCGACTACTGTGCTCAAGCCCTGCGAGACATTGTCATCGGTATGGGCGGCAAAATGGATGGCTTTCTTATGCAATCGGGATTCGCCATCGCTGTAAGCTCCGAAGTCATGGCTATATTGTCCGTAGCCACCAGTCTTAAGGATTTGAGAGAAAGAATGGGCCGCATTGTCGTAGCCTACAACCGCCAGGGCAAACCGGTAACTACCGCCGACCTTGGTGTAGACGGAGCGATGACCGCCTGGATGGTCCGGGCATTGAATCCAAATCTGCTGCAAACTATCGAAGGACAGCCGGTACTCGTTCATGCCGGCCCGTTTGCCAATATTGCCATCGGGCAGTCATCGGTGATCGCCGATAAGGTTGCCTTAAGGCTGAGCGATTATCATGTCACCGAGAGCGGTTTCGGAGCGGATATCGGTTTTGAAAAATTCTGGAATATCAAATGCCGTTTGAGCGGTCTTAAACCCAACTGCGCGGTCGTCGTAGCTACCGTCAGAGCTCTGAAAATGCATGGCGGCGGACCGACTGTAGTCCCGGGCAAACCGCTCGATCAGGCCTACAAAGAGGAGAACCTGCAGTTGGTCGAAAAAGGCTGCGAAAACCTGATAGCTCACATTGCAACCGTCAAGAAATCCGGTATGAGCCCGGTTGTTTGTATCAATCGCTTTTACACCGATACGGATGCTGAAATCCTGGAGGTAAAAAAGGCAGCCGAAGCCGCCGGCGCCAGGGCTGCAGTGTCCGACCACTGGCTCAAGGGTGGCGAAGGAGCCCTCGAACTGGCTGATGCGGTCATTGATGCCTGCGAAGAAGAAAACAATTTCAAGCTACTGTATGACGGCAGCGAGCCGGTTTCTGAACGAATAGAAAAAATCGCCAAAGAAGTATACGGGGCCAATGGAATAACCTTCACTCCTGAAGCCAGGGCAAAAATAGAAAGACTGGAAAGCGACGAGTCCATGCGAAGTTACCCGATATGCATGGTAAAAACCCACCTGAGCCTGTCGCATGATCCAACTGTGAAAGGACGCCCCGAAAGCTGGACCTTGCCCATAAGTGATATTCTTACCTACGGAGGTGCTGGGTTCATCGTACCGGTCGCGGGTGGTATCAAGTTGATGCCGGGCACTTCATCCGATCCGGCTTTCCGCAGGATTGATGTAGATGTTGATACCGGTAAAGTAAAAGGATTATTCTAAGTTATAAAGAGTCATTTTGGCACAAGCACAGATTCATAAATTTAATATTCGTTTCCTGCCGGACGATATAACCGTTTCGGTGAGTGAAGGCGTTACTATACTGGAAGCTGCCCTGGCGGCGGGAGTGAACATAAATACCAGATGCGGGGGCGTGGGCACCTGCGGCTCTTGCCGGGTGTGGCTCAAGGAAGGCAAAGTACGCTCCAAACACAGCGCCAGGATCAAAGAAGCGGATTTTAAACGAGGCCTAAGGCTGGCCTGCCAGAGCCATGCAGTGAGCGATGTCACCGTTGAAATACCCGTCGTTAAAGCAAACTCGACCGCAGCCAGCCGCTCTCTCTCTTCCGGCAGGCGGGAAACAAGCATACTGGCAGAAGGCTGGGCTTTCAAACCGATGGCTGAAAAAATCTATCTCGAAATACAGCCGCCGACATTGGAGGATAACCAGGCTGATATCGGTAGGCTGAGGCGTTCATTGAAGCAGCGTGGGATTGAGAACCTTGCCATCGGCCATGACACCCTGAAACGACTGCCTGCGGTGTTAAGGGAAAGCAGCTGGAATGTCACGGCTACCATACTGGCTGAAGAACCGTCTGACATACTGGTATTGCTTGAATCCGGGGACACTTCAGGCAACCATTACGGTATCGCCGTGGATATCGGCACTACTGCCGTTAGAGCACAACTGCTGGACCTGACGACCGGAACCACGATAGCGGAAAATACGGCATACAACCGCCAGGCTGACTACGGCGAAGACGTAATAAGCCGTATAGCCTATTCGCGGCGCAAGCTGGGAATGGAGAAGCTCCAGCAGGCGATCAATGAAACCCTGAATTATTTAATCGATGAAATGGTCAGCCACTCGAAAGTAGACAAGGCCGGTATCAGCCATATGGTGATTGCCGCCAATACCGTGATGATTCAACTGCTGCTCGGCATAAACCCGGAATCTCTGAGGCTTTCGCCCTACGTGCCGGCTATCGACATCCTGCCACAGTTGAAAGCCCGCACACTGGGTATCGACCTGCCGGAACACGTATATGCTTACATTGTGCCATCAGTAGCCAGTTATGTTGGAGGAGACATAGTATCCGGCATAACCGGCAGCGGCATATACCAGAGAGACAATATCAGCCTTTATATCGATATCGGCACAAATGGTGAGATTGTTGCCGGAAACAAGGACTGGCTGGTTACAGCTGCCTGCAGTGCCGGCCCCACTTTCGAAGGTGGTGGCATCAAGTTCGGCATGCTGGCCGCTTCAGGTGCTATCGAAGGCTTCGAACTGGAAGCCGCCGGCGGCACACCAGAGATAAAAGTCATCGGCGACACCGCTCCAGCCGGTATTTGCGGCTCCGGCATTATCAACACGGTAGCCACGCTGCTTAGAATCGGCGTCCTTGGTCAAAACGGCAAATTCATCCCGGAAAGTGGATGCCATCGCATTCGCCAGGGGGCTGACGGCCTCGAGTATTTACTGGCAGACGCATCACTCTCCGAGCATGGCCAGGATATTGTGCTTACCGAAATGGATATTGATAATTTCATACGCTCCAAGGCTGCCATATTTGCCGGCTGCCAGACATTAATCGAAAGCGTAGGCGTAAATCTTGAAGATATTGACGATGTCATCATAGCCGGTACATTCGGCAGCCGCATCGACATAGAAAACTCCATTACTATCGGCCTGCTGCCGGACCTGGCGCGTGAAAGGTTTTATTTTATCGGCAACGGCTCCCTCATCGGAGCGCGCCTTACCTGCCTGTCGCAGGATTTATACAGAGACGGACTTAAGGTATCTGAAATGATGACTAACATAGAATTATCGGAGAATAACACGTTTACCAGTAACTATATCGCCAGCCTGTTCATGCCACATACTGACCACCATAAATTTCCGTCTGTGGAGATCGGCAGATGAGTTATACCATAGCGCTGGCCGGCAAAGGCGGGACTGGAAAAACGACAACCGCCAGCCTGATTATCCGCTCCCTGATAAGGCGAGGGTTGAAACCGGTACTTGCCGTGGATGCCGATGCCAATGCCAACCTGGCCGAAGGCCTGGGAGTTGAAATCCGGGAAACTGTCGGGCAGGTGCTGGCCGGTTTCAACGAAGACAAAATAAAAATCCCACCCGGCTTGACCAAAGGCGCTTACCTGGAAATGAAACTCAACGGCACTATTTCGGAAAGCAGGGACGTAGATTTGATCAGTATGGGCCGTGGAGAGGGGACAGGCTGCTACTGTTATCCAAACAGTATTCTGCGCAAATTCATTGATGAACTCCTGCCTAACTACCCATACATGGTAATGGACAATGAAGCCGGCCTGGAGCATCTGAGCCGGGGCACGACCGAGCACATTGACCACCTCGTCATCACGTCCGATCATTCAATAAAGGGGGCCCGGACTGTCGGGCGTATTCTGGAATTAATTGCCGAACTCAAACTGGATATCAGGAACAAATCAGTTATTGTAACCCGGTCTCCGGGGCATATCGAACCGGCGATTTTAGTTGAACTTGAAAAAGTGGGGGCAAGGCCTCTGGCCGCCATCCCGTCTGACGAACAGGTTGTTCAGTTTGACCTGGAAGGAAAGTCCCTGATTGAATTGCCGGATGACTCAAAAGCGGTTACGGCCGTCGAAAAAATAATGGACCGCATATTGAACAATACAGCCGGTTTATAAAAGGAGTCAGGATGACAGCCAGAATTATCGATGGCAAACAGACAGCTGAAGAAATAAAAGGTGAGCTGAAGCTAAGAATTGAAACGTTGAAACGCCAGGGCATAACACCCGGGCTGGCTACTGTTCTGGTCGGGGACGACCCTGCCAGCTCAGTATACGTTAACATCAAGATCAAAACCTGTGAAAAACTGGGCATCGCTTCTTTCCATCATCACCTGCCGGCCACCACCAGCCAGCCGGAACTGTTGAAACTGGTAAATGAACTCAACATGGATGCCAGCGTTCACGGAATTCTTGTCCAGGTGCCCCTGCCCCCGCATATAAATGAAACGCAAGTGCTGCTCAGCATCGACCCCAAAAAAGATGTCGACGGATTTCACCCCTTCAATGTGGGCAAAATGGTTATAGGCGAAGCTGACTTTCTGCCTTGTACCCCAGCCGGAATCCAGCAGCTGCTGCTAAGAGGGGGCTACGAAACCGACGGCAAGCATGTTGTAATAGTAGGCCGCAGTAATATCGTAGGTAAACCCATCGCCAACATCCTGGTCCAGAAGCAACGCGGCGCCAACGCTACGGTAACCATCTGCCATAGCCGTACTCCCGACATTGGAGAATACACCCTTAAAGCTGATATACTGATTGCCGCCATCGGTAAACCCGGTTTTATCACTGCCGGCATGGTCAAACCGGGAGCCATTGTCATAGACGTAGGCACGAACCAGGTGGGCACCACCAGCGAAGGAAAATCCATTCTTGCCGGTGACGTGGCCTTTGAAGAAGTCAAGGAAAAGGCCGCTGCCATTACCCCTGTACCCGGAGGGGTAGGCCCTATGACCATTGCAATGCTGATGGCAAATACTGTAAAAGCTGCCGAGCTTTCTAAAGCATAAAGGAGTAAATCATGGAATACGAGGTAATGTCCGCCGAAGCTCCGGGTAGAAAACAGGTCAACATTTTGGGAGCCACGTTCGAAGACGGCAAGCCTTCGGGAGAAGAATGCGGGCGCTGGCGTCAAAAACTAAACAGTAGATCCGAACAATTGAAATACCTTGAAACTGCCGAACGCTACTGGTACGGCAAGGAATGGTTCGGCAGCGAAAAAAGGAAAAACCCGGCATAAATTAAGGAGTGAGATATGGCTTTCGAAGTCCCTAAAATCAACTACAGCGGCGCTATTAAAGAAATAAGACTGGGCAAAAAGGAACCACCGATCATGGTTGGTGGCGAAACATGCTATCCTTTTCATCTTTTTGAAGGCAGTATGCCCAATCTGCCACGCATAGCCATGGAAGTCTACGACTCGATGCCCGACAACTGGCCTGAAGCAGCTGTTGAACCCTTTAAGGATGTGATGGGCGACCCGGTCAAGTGGGCCCGGAAATGCGTTACGGAGTTCGGCGCTCAAATCATATGCCTGCAAATGGCCAGCACCGATCCCAACGGCCTCAACCGCGGAGCGGATGAAGCTGCCGAGACTGCCAGACAGGTAACCGAAGCTGTAGACGTGCCTGTTATCGTATGGGGAACAGCCAACCAGGAAAAGGATACCGAGGTTCTTAGAAAAATAGCTGAAGTTTGCCAGGGGAAACAACTTATTATAGGACCCCTGGAAGAAGGTAATTATAAAAAAATTGCCGCGTCGGCTATTGGTTACCGGCATATGGTTATTGCCTCGTCTCCAATCGATATCAATCTTGCCAAACAGCTCAACATCCTGCTTACCAATATGGATGTGCCCGAAAATGAAATACTCATAGACCCGACCGTAAGCAGCATAGGCTACGGTATTGAATACTGTTATTCGGTCATGGAACGCATCCGCATGGCAGCCCTCACCCAGCAGGATGAGAAACTGCAAATGCCCATAATATGCAATGTCGCCAAGGAGACATGGAAAGCCAAGGAAGTAAAAATCTCAAGCCGGGAAGCGCCTGAACTGGGAGACGAAAAAAAGAGAGGCATCCTGCTTGAAGCCATGTCGGCAACGGTATTGCTGCTCGCCGGAGGCGATGTTGTCATCATGCGCCATCCGGAAGCCATCCGGCTGGTAGAGGAAATTATCGGCGAGCTTGCCGGCTAACGGTCCGGCCGGCCAATTTAAATTATTAAGAGGTGATGTAATGGCGGAAGAAGCAAGAAGTATCGACCCGGCAACTCTTGAGATGATCGATAAAGCCCGGGAGGACGGTTCCTCCAATGTTTTTGAACGTTCCAGCAACATGAAGCCCTGCCCGATCGGCCTTGAAGGTTCATGCTGCCGCATATGCTCCATGGGACCCTGTCGGGTTCCGCTTCCCAAAAACAAAGAGGAAACCGCCGAAGAAAGAGCCAAACGCAAGGGTGTGTGCGGCGCGACTGCCGAAACGATTGCTGCTCGTAACTTTGCCAGGATGATTGCCGCCGGTTCGGCTGCCCACAGCGACCATGCGCGCAAGGTAACCGAAACTTTCCTGCTGGCTGCTAAAGGCGAGGCCAAGGGGTTTACCATCAAGGATGAGCAAAAGCTGCTGCAGGTTGCCTTGAATTTCGGAGTGAAAATAGCCGAACGCTCCAATGAAGAAATCGCCACCGAAATCGGGGAACTTGTTATGAAAGAGTTCGGCCGCCAGGAAGGAGAGCTCACCCCGGTCAAATCGGCGCCTTTGAAACGCCAGGAGCTGTGGCAAAAAACAAAAGTAACCCCTCGTGGCATCGACCGGGAAGTAGTTGAAATGATGCACCGCACCCACATGGGAGTCGACCAGGAGTATAAAAGCATTATGTCCCAGGCTATGCGAACAGCGCTTGCCGATGGCTGGGGAGGCAGCATGCTGGCGACCGACCTGCAGGATATCATGTTCGGCACCCCGGCGCCGGTACTCAGCCAGATCAACCTGGGCGTACTCAAGAAAGAAGATGTCAATATTATAATTCACGGCCACGAACCACAGTTGGCGGAAATGCTGGCGGTGGTCGTCCAGGACCCCGGGATAATCGAATATGCCCGCTCGAAAGGCGCCCGGGGAATCAACCTGGCAGGCATGTGCTGCACCGCCAATGAAATCCTGATGCGTCATGGTGTACCCATCGCCGGCAATTTCCTGCAGCAGGAACTGGCCATTGTTACCGGCGCCCTCGAAGCCATTGTGGTGGACGTGCAGTGTATCATGCAGGGCCTGGCTGATGTTGCCCAGTGTTACCATACACGGGTCATTACTACCGACCCACGGGCGAAAATGACCGGAGCCGAACACATTGAATTCGATGAACACCGGGCATGGGAATCAGCCGAGCAGATAATCCGTACGGCTATCGACAACTTCCCCAATCGAGGTAAAAACATACGCATTCCCGACCAAAAAACCGACCTTGTAGCCGGATTCTCTCATGAAACTATCAACTACCTCCTGGGCGGTTTATTCAGGGCTTCATACCGTCCTCTCAATGAAAACATAATTAACGGCCGTATTCGTGGTGTAGCCGGTGTGGTGGGCTGTAACAATGCCAGGACGGTGCATGATAACGCCCACATAACTCTGGTAAAAGAGCTTATCAAAAACGATGTGCTGGTCCTGCAAACCGGCTGCAGCGCCATGGCCTGTGCTAAAGCAGGGTTGATGCTGCCTGAAGCTGCCAGAGAATTTGCCGGTGAGGGGCTGGCTTCGGTATGCGAAGCCGTAGGCATACCCCCGGTACTGCACCTCGGCAGTTGTGTAGACAATGCCCGAATTCTCATTGCAGCCACCGCCATGGTTAAAGACGGCGGCCTGGGAGACGATATCAGCGATTTGCCGGTAGCTGGTGCCGCACCTGAATGGATGAGTGAAAAAGCCCTTTCAATCGGACAGTACTTCGTTGGTTCCGGAGTTTTCACCGTTTTCGGCACCACCTGGCCTACCACCGGCTCGAAAGAGCTGACTGAATTCCTGTTCAAGGATTATGAATCAATATACGGAGGCATGTGGGCATTTGAAGCTGACCCGTATAAAATGGCCGAGCTGATGCTGGGCCACATAGACAAGAAACGTAAAGACCTGGGCCTCGACAAAGCCCGCGACCGCGTACTGTATGATATGGCCATGCGCCGGGAGCTCGACGCGGTATAATTCTAAAACGGGAGAGGTAAATGTCGAAAATAATAGCATCTGCAGCAATACGAGGAGCTCATAAAATTGTAGCGCGCTCCCGTGAAAAATGGCAGTGGGCACTGGAAAAATGGGGCCCGGCCGAACCGGTAGGTTTCCCCAACACCGCCTACTACCTGCCGATAATATACGGCATACTGGGCCACAAGGTTGAAACGCTGGGGGATATGGAAGCAGTATTAAAACGCTGCGAGGCCCTGCTGCCGCCGCCGGTAAAGGAAACCCACCCGCTGCCCTACCTGGCTCCAGCCCTGGATGCCGGTATGGCCACCTTCTTTGCCGAAGAAATCCTGGAAGCTATCCGGTACCTGGAAACACCTGATTTTTACACGAAATCCGAAGACCCGGCCGGAGATAACCTCTGGCTTGGGGCTGCTGATGATGTTATCCTCAGAAAGAGAGGGGTAGAGTTTGTGGACGGTACAGCTCCGGGTTTTGCCGCTGTGCTCGGGGCGGCGCCGGACAACGAAACCGCGGTAAAAATAGCCCAGGAACTGCAGCAGAAAAACCTTTATGTATTTATGGCCGGCTCAGACAACGGCAAACATTTTTCGAATCAGCTTGTTGACGCTGGAGTGCAAATCGGTTGGCCTACCCGGCTGGTGCCGTTCGGGCCGGATACCTCAGCTACCGTCTTTGCCATGGGTTTTGCTACCCGGGCAGCCATGTCATTCGGCGGTATTGAACCCGGAGATTATCGCAAAATTCTAATCTACAATAAGGACCGTATTTTTGCATTTGCCATGCCGCTGGGATACGTTACCGATGAATGGTATGCTAATGCGGCCGGTGCCATAAACTACGGCTTCCCGATTATCGCCGACACCCCCATACCCGAGGTACTGCCTTACGGCATATGCACCTATGAACACGTTGTTTCCAACGTTCCCCACGATAAAATTGTTTCCCGGGCTGTCGAGGTGCGAGGGTTGAAGGTCACCGTGACGGAAGTGCCCATCCCGCTGGCTTATGGGCCTGCTTTCGAAGGAGAGCGGGTCAGAGGCGATGATATCTACCTTGAGTGCGGCGGCGGCCGTACTGCCATGGTTGAGTGGGTCACCTCAAAATCTATGGATGAAATCGAAGACGGCAGTGTTGAAGTAATAGGCCCCGACATCAGTGATATTGAACCGGGGGCCAAACTGCCGCTGGCAATTTGTGTCGAAGTTGCCGGGCGGAAAATGCAGGCCGATTACGAGCCCATCCTCGAACGTCAGGTGCACCACTTGATTAACTACGCCCAGGGGTTGATGCATATCGGCCAGCGGGACATTGCCTGGCTCAGGGTAAGCAAACAGGCAGTGGAAAAAGGGTTCAGGTTGAACCATATCGGGATTATGCTACACGCTAAACTGCACCAGGATTTCGGGCGCATATTCGATAAAATGCAGGTAAAGCTGTATACAGCAGAAGAAGACGTCAAGGATAAGGTAGCCAAAGCCAAGGATGCCTATGCCCACCGGGATGCACGCATTGAAGGCATGACCGATGAAACTACCGATATGTATTATTCCTGCACACTGTGCCAGTCGTTTGCCCCCAGCCATGTGTGTGTAATCAGCCCGGAAAGAACCGGGCTTTGTGGCTCCTACAACTGGATGGACTGCAAAGCAGCCTATGAAATCAGTCCCACCGGCCCCAACCAACCGGTACCCAAGGGGGCGACTATCGATGCCAAACTTGGCCAGTGGGAGGGCGTAAACGAATTTGTCAAGAAAGCTTCCCGCGGTAAGATTGACCACTACAATTTCTACTCCATAATCAACGACCCGATGACAGCCTGCGGCTGCATGGAGTGCATTGCCGCTATCCTGCCTCTCTGCAACGGCGTTATGACTGTTAACCGGGAACATGCGGGGATGACACCTTGCGGCATGAAATTCACTACACTTGCCGGAACTATAGGAGGCGGCATAAGTACGCCGGGTTTCGTCGGACACAGTAAATATAATATAACTCAACGCAAATTCTTAAGCGCCGAGGACGGTATAAAACGGATGGTCTGGATGCCAACCTCTCTCAAGGAAGAAATCAGGGAGCGTTTTGAAGAAAGGGCCAGAGAAATAGGCATCCCGGACCTGCTGGACCGGATTGCCGACGAATCCGTCGGTTCTACCGAAGAGGAAATCCTGGCTTTCCTGGAAGAAAAGGGCCATCCGGCCCTGAGTCTCGACCCGTTAATGTAATTATAAGGAGAACAGTTTTATGGCTCTGAGTGGTATCGAAATATTTAAATTATTGCCCAAGACCAACTGCGGAGATTGCGGTGTTCCTACATGCCTGGCTTTCGCCATGAGCCTGGCTGCCGGCAAGGCGGAGCTCTCCAAATGCCCGCATGTCAGCGAAGAAGCAAAAAGCAAACTGGAGGAAGCTTCAGCGCCGCCCATCAGGCCGGTAACTATCGGCACCGGCGCCAATGCGATTAAAACAGGCGGCGAAACGGTCCTTTTCAGGCATGAAAAACGGTTTGAAAATCCTCCGGGTATTGCCGCTGTAATCACTGACAATTCAAGTAATGATGAAATTGCCGGCCGGCTGGCGCGTTTTAAGAACCTTCAGTATGAACGGGTCGGTAAACACTTGAGGGCCGAATTAATATGTGCCAAATGCGAATCGAACGATGCAGCCAAATATACCACTCTGTTAAAAAAGATTATGGAACAAAGCGACGCCGCCCTGATACTGGCAACCGGTAACAGCGAAATCATGGAGGAAGCCCTCAAGATAACGGCTGAACACAAGCCCCTGATATATGCCGCAACCGTTGAAAACCTGGCACAAATGGCCGAACTGGCCAAAACCTACAATTGTCCCCTGGCCGCCAAGGGTGAAAACCTGCAGCAATTGGTTGAGTTGAGTGAAAAATTAACTGCTTCCGGCGTAAAAGATATCGTCCTTGATTCAGGAGCCCGAAACCTGAAACAGGTTTTCGAGGATCAGGTTGCCATAAGACGCGGCGCCCTTGCCAGTAAATTCAAACCTCTTGGCTTTCCAACCATAGTATTCCCTGCGGAAATGACACAGGATCCAATGAAGGAAGCTCTTATCGCTTCAATTTTCGTAGCTAAATACGGTGGTATCGTAGTCCTGTCCGACTTCCAGGGAGAAAGCCTTTTCCCGCTGCTGGTGGAACGGATGAACATATTCACCGACCCGCAACGGCCACTGGCTACCACCGAAGGTATATATGAAATCGGCGGTCCCGGTGAAAATTCGCCGGTGGTCCTGACCAGTAATTTCTCACTTACTTACTTCATCGTATCCGGAGAAATTGAAGCCAGCCGGGTACCAACTTACCTGCTAATAAAAGATACCGAAGGATTGAGCGTCATGACTGCCTGGGCAGCAGGCAAATTCAGCGCCGACACCATCAGCCAGTTCGTAAAAAAATGCGGCATCGCCGACAAGGTAAGCCACAGGAAAATTATAATACCCGGTTACATAGCGGCAGAAAGCGGTGGCCTTGAAGAGGAACTGGATGGATGGGAAATCCAGATCGGCCCCCGGGAAGCTGCTCATCTTCCGGGCTACCTGAGGGAATGGAAATAAGGAGTCAAACGATGCTTGTTGTTGCTGAAAATATTAATGTGATATCCAAAACTATCGGCGCCTCCTTTAAGGAGCGCGACGCCGATCCGGTAAGAAAGCTGGCCACCCAGCTTACCGCTTCCGGTGCGGATATGCTGGATTTAAATATCGGCCCGGCCCGTAAAGATGGCGCCGAATTGATGCCATGGCTGGTAAATACCGTAAAGGAAGCCAGCCCGCTGCCTCTTTCTCTGGACACAACCAACGCCGAAGCCATGGAGGAAGGGCTCAAAGTTGCTGAAGCGCCGGCTCTCATGAATTCGATTTCGCTTCAGCCGGAAAGACTTGAAAAATTGCTACCGCTGGTAAATCGTTACCAGGCCAATATGATAGGCCTTCTTTGGGGGGTCGACGGCATGCCCCGGGATGCCAACGAAAGGTGTATGCTGGCCGTAGATCTGGTTTACAAAGCCGGCGAAGCCGGCATACCCCCGGAAAGGATATGGATCGACCCTATTTCCACTCCGGTAACAGTAGATATTGTCCAGGTACAGGCTTGTCTTGAGTTCATGAGCATGCTTTCGGAAATCGCTCCTGAATGTAAGTCCATTGTCGGGCTTTCCAACATCTCCAACGGAGTACCGGCTCATCTGCGAGGCTATTTCAACCGCACTTCCCTGATTGCATTCATGAAATACGGATTGTATTCAGCTATCAGCGATCCGCTGGATCAGGAACTGGTTAAAATCGCCCGGGGAGAAATGCCGGAAATAGTCGGCCTCGTACATCGCATGATGGATGGAGACGAACCCGACCCGGCCAAGCTGAACCCGAAGGAACTTGAGTATTACAAGACATACCGCGTGCTTTCCGGCCAGGTTCTTTATTCCGATTCGTGGCTGGATATTTAAACGCCGGCATGAGCACCGAACAGCCCAAACTGCCGGAGCAGAGAAACTTCGAGCAGGCATTCCAGCTATCACTCAAACTGGCTAAAAATGAACTTAGGCAGATTCAAGGTCTTGAGGAACTTGCCGCCAGAGCCGGAGCGCAGATCGAACCAGCAGACACCTCTTCTCTGCTGGTTGAAATGCTCGGCCGTGCTTACCGGATCAACTGGCCGGCAATTGACTCGGTTCCGGAACTACCCCCCAGAGAGCAACTGCTGTTGCTTCATTACCTTGCACAATCCGAAAAACTCACAGTTTGTGATGCCAATACCGGCCAGCTCGTAGGCTACCAGCAATTACCCCCCGGGCTGGTTTACCAACCGGTATTTGCCAAGAGAGCTATCAAACCTTTCGTCGGGCGTTTCGACCAAAAACCTGGAGAGCTTTTAAAAGCCGCCGCTGTCATGGGAGGTATATCAGCAGGCTATGGAGACGAATCGGTAATGATTCCGGCCCTGCCCAGAGTAAAAGTATACTTTATACTATGGCATGCCGATGAGGAATTTCCCGCCAGGGGCAACATCCTGTATGACGAAGGTATCTTGAGCTATCTTCCGGCTGAGGATGTAACCATCCTCAGTGAGCTTATATCCTGGAAACTTGCCAAATTTATGTAAACTTCACCCGGGTTTCAAGGTATTACAAGATACGGCTGCCGGGTTCATACACGCCACTGGCAAGCGCTCCGGGGCCGATTATACAACCGGCGCCTATGACACAGCCGGCATTAATGGAAGCATTAATACCGGTTTGGACACCGTCCCCTATTATGGCCCCCAGCTTGCGCCGTCCCGTATCCTTGTTGCCTATCCGAATATCCCGGTTATCAAACCTCAGATTGGCCACCTGAGTACCGGCGCCAAAGTTGCACCCTTCACCGATTACACTATCACCTATGTACGTAAGGTGAGGGATTCTGGTACCGGACATTATGATGGAGTTCTTTATCTCCACCGAAGCCCCTATATGACAATCGTCCCCTATTGAAGTAAAGGGGCGTATAAAGCAGTTAGGCCCTATCTCACACCCTTCCCCTATTACAGCCGGCCCGGTGATGCAGCTGCCGGAATGCAGGGTGGATCCCTTGCCCAGAGACAAGGCGCCTTTGATAACCACACCCGGTTCGAGTGTTCCCGAAATGCTGAAATCTTCCGGTTTGACCAGGGATTCGCAACCTGAAAGCAAATCCCATGGATACGAGAAGGTCATCCAGGATTCGAACCGGTTCCAACCAATCCAGCCGCCTTTTTCAATCATTTTTTCCAGAGCCGCGGGCAGTTCATATTCTCCACGATCAGAAATGGCGAGGTTTTCAACGGCGTCAAACACCTCCGGGGTAAAGAGGTATGCCCCAGCATTGGCCAGTTTGGTGGGCGGCCGGGATACTTTTTCGTAAATGTGGGAAATCCGGTCGCCGTCGATGGTCACAACCCCAAGTCCGGCGGTATCGGCAACTTCGATAAGCCCGATGCCTGCTCCGGGCAAGCTCATCAGCCTTCGAAGGTCATCCGGGCGGAAGATGCTGTCACCGTTAACCACCAGGAAACGCTCCTTCACCAGGTTTTTAACCCGGGCTATAGCGTCTGCAGTTCCGGATGGCTCAGTCTGGTAACAATAATCGACCGCCACCCCCCACTTTTCTCCATCGCCGAAGTGCTCCCTGACTCGCTCCGCCCGGTAGCCGATAACCATGACGATTCTTTCGCACTCTGCTTCAATCAGGTTCGATAAAAGGTGCTCGATAATCGGCCGGTTGGCCAGAGGCAGCATGACTTTAGGCCGGCTTGAAGTAAGGGGCCGCATGCGCGACCCTTCACCGGCAGCCAGAATTACAGCATCCATATTCAGGCTTTTTCCTTTCCGGTAACTTCATTTATTATTTCAGATACTCGCTTATACAGGCTGCGCGCGGTCAATAAGTCGGGCGCTTCTGCAGTGATGCGTATTTTGGGTTCGGTTCCGGAAGCTCGTATTAAAACCCAGCTCCCGGTAAAAGACAATTTAATGCCATCGGTATAATCGATGTTCAGCGGGTTAAGGCTCGCCAGCCTCTCAGCTATGCCGCTCATTAGTTTCCGGTCAACTTTGAGGGCTCCCCGTATAACCGGGTACCCGGGGATGCGGTCTATCATTTCAGAAAGCCGGTTGCAGGCTGCCAGTGACACCATGTGCGCTGCGGCAAAGATTCCGTCAGGGCAGAGGGAAATCGATGGAAACAACCAGGAACCTGAAGTTTCCCCCCCAAACTCACCCCAGTTTTTTAAAACCCGGGAAACATAACTGTCCCCTACCGGGGTACGCCTGACTTCACAAATCCGGTCATCCACAATAGAAGAAGCATCGAGTGTAGTAACCACCTGCTGAGCATTCAGGCTGTCAGCCAGAAGAAGCAAAAGCTTGTCCCCCTGGATGAACCGGCCGAGTTCATCTACAGCCATCATCCGGTCGGCATCTCCGTCATGCGCCAGGCCAAGATCTGCTCCGGTTTCTTTTACCGTTCTTTTAAGCTGGGCAAGGTTGGCTTCAAGCGGTTCAGAGGGCCTGAAAAACATACCTGAAGGTGAGCAGTTGAGTTCGATGACATCGCAACCCATCATTCGGAGCACTTCCGGTGTTTCGATCGAGGCCGCTCCACCTCCGCAATCCAACACTACCCTGACTCTGAACTTACCGGGGAAACTGGAAATGATGCGGTTCTTATGCAGTTCAAGCGCCTGGGGATACTGCCGGATTTCTCCAAACTCCTGCCATGTGGACGTTTCAACCCTGTCATTGCATATACTGTCTTCTATTGCTTCCTGCTGTTCAACGGTAAAGGCACTTCCATCAGAGTTAATAAACTTCAAGCCGTTATATTCCGGCGGATTATGAGAGGCAGTAACCATTACAGCCGCATCAAAATTTCGCCCGGCATAGGCCAGTGCCGGAGTAGGCAGAAGGCCTGCATCGAAGCATTGTGCCCCGGCAGCGGTAAGCCCGGCCGCAAAAGCGCTTTTTATCGAACATGATGAAGTGCGTGTGTCATTGCCCACCAGTACTTGTTTACACATTCTGCCGGTCGCCAGGCCAGCCTTTAAAGCCAGGTTCAGCAGGCATTTATCCGCTTTAAGACGTATCCCTGAACTGCCGAAGAGCTGCATTCGACGATTTTAAACATTATGTCGGGTATTGTCAATCGATGTCTGGTCAGCCCCTGTTACACAGTAAAATTCTTGACACATTCTTCTTTAAGCTTTACTATGAGGATAACGATTATTGGAGGTAATTCAATGGTTAAAGAAATAACCGATGCCAACTTTGAAGAAGAAGTTATAAAAGCAAAAACACCGGTCCTGGTAGATATGTGGGCCCCGTGGTGTGGACCCTGCCGCATGGTAGCGCCGGTAATTGATAAACTGTCCACGCAGTACGATGGCAAATTCAAGTTCTGCAAATTGAACGTTGACGATAACCAGTCCACCGCCTCGCGTTACCAGATTATGTCGATCCCCACCATGCTTTTATTCAAGGATGGTGTTGTGGCCGATACAATTGTAGGCGCAGTTCCGGAAAGTAATATTAAATCCAAAATCGACAAATTGCTTTAAGCCGAGTCTGTTTATCAAGTGGACGGAGTAACATTATTTACAGCCCTGGGGGCTGGCGTTGCCTCGTTTTTATCGCCTTGCGTCCTACCTCTGGTTCCGGTGTATCTTGCCAGCCTTACCGGGCCTAAAATCCTGGAGTCGGGCGAGTATGACCGTAAAAAACTGTTTGGGCATTCCCTGTTTTTTGTAATCGGATTCGGCCTGATATTCACTCTGTCCGGAGCCCTGGTAGGCCTGGCCGGCATTGCCATTGGTCCGGGTTCATGGCTGGTCCGCCTTATATCTGGAACGGTTCTTGTGATTCTGGGCGTGATAATGCTGCTGGCCCTGAAAATACCGGCTCTTAACTTCGAAGCGCGGCTGGCTCCTCGCCTTGGAGCCACCACCGGGTATCTGCGTTCAGTTCTGATTGGGGCAAGTTTCGCCCTGGCCTGGACACCGTGCCTTGGCCCGGTACTTGGTGGCATTCTAATGCTGGCTTTCAATTCTTCGACCGTGTGGGAAGGTGCCGGGCTGCTGGCGGTGTATTCGCTTGGCTTGGGCCTGCCTTTCTTAATTCTGGGTCTGGCCTTTTCAACATTTATTCCATGGCTCAAAAAAATAAAACAGTACTCCCGCCTGATATACGTGTTAAGTGGCGTGATCCTTATAACCATCGGGGTGTTGATCCTGACCGGCAATCTCGACTGGTTGTATTTATCGTAGAGGTACCCATGTTTAGAAAAAGTATTTTAGCTCTAATACTGCTCATCAGTCTGGCTGGCACTCCCGGTTGTCAGACAGAATCGCCTGTCGTTTCAACCGGTAAAACGGCGCCGGGCTTCGAGCTTTTCAGCCTTTCCGGAAACCGGATCAGCCTGGTCGAACTCAGGGGCCAGCCGGTTGTCGTTAATTTCTGGGCCCTCAGCTGCCCCTATTGTCTGGATGAAATGCCATATTTTCAGCAGCTTAAGGATAGCTACGACAACTCAGCCCAAAGCCCGGTCATTCTTATGATAAATATCGGCAACCCCGCATCTACGATAGAGAGCTATATGACCAGCGAAAATCTGTCTTTGACGGTATTGCTTGACTCAAGGGCCCAGGTGGCCGGAGCATACGGTGTCGTAGGCATACCCATTACTGTCTTTATCGATAAAGATGGTATAATCCGGGATATAGCCTATGGAGCTTTCCCAAATTTGGGAACTCTGGAAAAAAGAATGGAATCGATTGTTGATTAAGAGGGAACGGTATAATGAGCGATATTCTGGACGAAGCCTATTCCATAGTACAATGTAAGGATTGCCCCTGGTATAAGGCCTGCGCCACTCCAATGCGATTCACTGCTGAAGATATACAGCGTCAAATGCAGGCCGCCAACCTGCCGGGAGCAGCTCAACCGGATATTTACAACCAGCAGCTCATCGCCAGCATGGCTTCAGCCGCTCAAAATACGCTGGTCGAGGGCTGCCCGGTTTTTGTCGAACGCCTGCGCTCGAATCCACGGCTGGCTCAAAGAATAAAGGAAATGATGCAGAACTGGAGTGAAGGCTAGAACCAGAAGCTGCCGGCACTATAAAGCCTTGAACATATACCCCCGCTGCAATTCATAGCCAAGGCTGGAATAATACGGCCGTGCCCCTATTCCACTCAAAATGAACAGGCCTTCTGCCCGGTACTCTTCGGCAGCAATGCGTTCCGCTTCGCTCAAGAGATGTCTGCCCAATCCTTTATGCTGAACGGACATTTCGTCTTTTTCACCAAGTTGAACTTCAGCCCCGTAAACATGCAACTCTCTTATCACTGCCGTAATCCTGTCTGCACTTTGAGTCGAGCCGTCCAGCCCTATATTCTGAATACGCAATCTCAACAGGCCGAACAGTGTCTGGTTGTCATCTTCGCAAGACAGGAAGATTTCATGCCCCCCGGATGCCGGATAATCCAGTCGCCGCAACTGCGGCTGGCCCGGGGTCCATCCCAGCTTCCGGCGGTGGCCATACTCCCGGCAGCGAATGCAGCGGCAGTGCTGCCCCTGAGCGGCCATCTTTTTATGAACCGTTTCCCGTAAGGAATCCCTGGGCCCCCCTGTTATGTAAACTGCAGGAATATCTCTCAATACCCTGGAAATACGTACGTATTCGGGTACCATGCTTTTCATGTCAGCGATGAGCTTGATTAAATCAGGCTCGTCGTATGGCTTATATACACCTTGCTGATGCCATCGTTCCAGTTCGGTGCCTTCAACCACCATAGTCGGGTAGATTTTAAGGCCGTCCGGGCGAAAGCGTTCATCATTAAACAAACGGCTGAATAATTCCAGCTCTTTTTCAAGGATCACGCCCGGCAGGTTCGGCATCCAGTGGTAATGAACCTTCAGGCCCGAATTTTTCAGGTTGGCGGTTGCCGAAACCACATCCTTAACGGTATGCCCTCGCCGTGTCAGTCGGTAAACGTCGTCATCAATTGCCTGCACGCCCAACTCAACCCGGGTTGCTCCCAGTTCGATCATCCACTTTATATCATCCGGGCGGCAATAGTCAGGCCTTGTTTCAATACAAAGGCCAACACATCGGTTGCGTGAATGTTCGTTCAAAGCCTGGGCGTCTGCCAGGTTTGGAGAAACGGCGGCGTTTAAAGCATCGAAGCATCCTTTTATAAATCCATACTGATAATCATGCGGTGCGGATAAAAAAGTGCCACCCATTATTATCAGTTCGACTTTATCTGTCGGATGGCCTATTTTTTCCAGGATTGAAAGGCGAGTCTCCACCTGCTTTACCGGATCATACTCACAGGCTATTGCCCTGAGTACTGCCGGGGACTGGGGAGTATAGCTCTGCGGCGTATCCTCATAGGTGGGGCAGTAAACACAATTACCCGGACAGGACCGGGGTTGAGTCATTACCGCCACCGGAGTTACTCCTGATATTGTCCTGGAATGTTTTTTAATAGTATTATGTTTCATATTATTATCTCGTAAGTCTATCAATTTTTACCAAGGTTGCCAAACAAATCATGACAAAACAAGCCGACAGCCAGGAAATAAAACGGGTCTTTGATGCCATCGCTCCCGGGTGGTACAATCGCTTCCACTGGACGCGTTTCAAGGACGACCTTGCCATGCTCGCGCAACGCTGGGGGTCCGGTCGGTTGATAAACCTCGGCTGCGGTCACGGCGCAGATTTCCTACCCTTCAAACACACCTTTGACCTGTCCGGTGTTGATATTTCCCCTAAAATGCTTGAGCAGGCCGAAAGGTATGCCGTCAAATTCGGTTATCAACCCCGGTTATACTGCGGCGATGTCCGAAACCTGCCTTTTGAAAACGAAATTTTTGATTGGGCCCTTGCCGTAGCCACTTTTCACCACCTGAACGGACCGGTTGAAATCAACCGGGGAATGGTGGAACTGTACCGCGTATTGAAACCGGGAGGCGAAGCCTTCGTCACCTTCTGGAATCGCTGCCAGCCACGCTTCTGGTTCAAGCCCAGGGAGCTGCTCGTTCCCTGGAAAACCGGCGATGAAACATTCTACCGTTACTACTATTTGGTCAGTTTTCGCCAGGCAGAAAGGCTGGCTGCCGGAGCCGGCTTTACCATTATTGCATCGTCGCCGGAAAAAAGCTACCGATGGCCCGTAAAGCTCTTTTCCAAAAACGTGTGCCTCCTTTTACGCAAACCCTCTGCCGGTCCGGACCAGCTGCGGCAGACATAATCACCCGCCTGTTTCAGACGGCAGTCTTATTTGCTAATAGCCAGTTATATTGTTAAGATTTACACTTATTATATGATTAAGCATCTTGATACGTCTGGAGGATTCATGCCTGAAAACAGGAGGAAAATACCCAGAATGTTAATACCGACACTAATCATGGCCGTTGTGGCCGTCACCCTGCTTATTATCGGTTACACCCGAGGTGGCGGTGAGCATATCATGACCCTGAAATCCGCATGGGGAATACTGATAGAAGTTCTGCCGCTGCTCATTTTCGCCTTTATTATAGCTGGCGCTGTTCAACATCTTTTGCCCCAGGAAGTAATCAACCGCTGGATAGGAGCCGAATCTGGTACCCGCGGCATTCTGGCCGGCGTCGTAACCGGCGGCTTCATGCCCGGCGGCCCGGTAACCAGCCTGCCTGTAGCTGCCGCTATTTACAAAAGCGGTGCTGGAATAGGTACCATGGTGGCGTTTTTAACCAGCTGGTCACTGTGGGCTTTTGCCCGCCTGCCGCTTGAAATCGGTATAATGGGATGGCGGTTTACGGCTGTACGCCTGGCCTGCACCTTTTTTATGCCTTTTGTCGCCGGACTTCTGGCACACTGGTTCTTTTCCAATGTAAAAATCATGTAAATTCTAAGGAGGATGCCCATATGTTAGCTACAATTACCTGCCCCGAGTGCAATGCAGAAGGACGTTTCTCGATCCTGGAACAAACCTATGAAGGCCCCTATAAATGCTGGAAATGCCGCCAGTTATTTTATATTGAACTTGATGGCGGCGATGTTAAAACCTGCCGCTTGCTTGGCGATGAGGAGTTTGCCCGCCTGCAACAGGTAGATAAACTGAAGAGAAAATTTAAAAAGGGCGAGGATGATTAACCCGGATCCGTTTTAACGAACCGGGGGATATAACGTGAAGCCACGACGCACAGCCAGAGCTTTCTTTAACTCTTCGAAACGCTTCACAAAATCCGCACATTTCAAGTCTTCCAGTGTCATTATAATGGCATCTTCATTGTTGTCCACATAATAGCGCCGGCGTCTTCCCTGTTCCTGAAAACCATATTTATTGTAAAGAGACAGCGCCTGCTGGTTCGAAGCCCTTACTTCCAGGGTTGCCTGGCTGGCATTAAATGCCAAAGCAAGATCTATAGTGCAAGCAATGAGCAGTTCTCCGATACCCTGCCGCCGGTACGCATCACGAACAGCCACGTCTACGATATGAGCTTCTCCCGCCAGCAGCCAGAAACCAGCATAGCCTACCATATACAGGGCGAGCCCTGAACCACCCGCAGAGGGTATAGATGGCCTGTCCAGGGCGACAATATAATGAGCCAGAGGGTTTCGAAACTCCCGCTGATAATTGGTGGGCGGCTGCATCGTCGGAAAGGCCTCAAGGGCAATTTCTGCCATTTGAAGCGCATCTTCCTGACGCATCATACGTACATGATAACGCATATTAAAACCGGTTTTGCTTCTCCTGCCGGGAATATTCGCAACCGCAGTAATCCTGGCGGTATAAGTTCATCCTCTTGGTTATGACCCTGGAATCCGAATAGCGGCGCCGCAAATCAGAATACAGGAAAACGAGCCCGGTTTTTCCGGCTATCTCATCCCCGATAGACATCAGTTCCTCATGCTGTTGCTGTGGGCTTATGAGCAGGCTTGAGCTAAAGGCTTTAAAACCAAGCCTTAGAGCTTCCCCGGCGGTTTTCTCCAGACGCAAACGGAAACAATCCGCACAGCGCCCGGGCCCGCTGTTTTTAACACTATTAAAAAATTCAGAGGGCTCATAATCCGGGTACAACGACAGGTTTATCGACTGCTGCTCAAGCAGTACGGCAGCGGCATTTAAACGCTGCTGATGCTCTTGCGCAGGATGAATATTGGGATTATACCAGAAGGCACTGACCCTGTAGCCCTGGTCTTGCCAGAAACTCAGGGTGTAAGCCGAACAGTGTACGCAACATACGTGTACCAGGACTGAATCGATCATTATGCGTTGTTGTCAAATAGTTTTGCCTGGGAGGTATTATCCCGGTTGTATTCCACGCCGAGATGTTCATATGACCGGCGGGTAGCTATCCGGCCTCGAGGCGTCCTTTCGATAAAGCCAATTTGCAGCAGGAAAGGTTCATACACATCCATAATGGTATCGGATTCCTCGCTGATGGCAGCCGCCAAAGTTTCAAGGCCAACCGGTCCACCGTTAAATTTTTCTATTATCGTCAGTAATAAACGGTGATCGATTTCATCCAGGCCAAGGCCGTCGACTTCAAGTTCGGCCAGCGACCGGTGGGCCACCTCGGCGGTTATAATACCATCGGCCATCACCTGGGCATAATCCCTGACACGCCGAAGTAGTCTGTTGGCTACCCTGGGCGTACCCCTGGAACGGCAGGCAATGGCTTCCAGACCTTTCTGGTCGATTTCAATCCCGATAATACCAGCGGAACGCCGGATAATGGTAGCAAGGGCGGCCTCGTCATAGTAATCCAGCCGGTAGACTACCCCGAAACGGCCTCTCAGGGGGGAACTCAACTGGGCAAAACGGGTGGTAGCTCCCACCAGGGTAAATTCGGGTAGATTCAAACGTAAACTGCGGGCACCAGGCCCTTTGCCAATCACAATATCCAGAGCCCGGTCTTCCATGGCAGGGTAAAGTATCTCCTCGATGACCCGGCTCAGGCGATGTATTTCATCTATGAAAAGTACGTCATGGCTTTGCAGGTTGGTAAGAATAGCGGCCAGGTCACCTGCTCGTTCGATAGCCGGCCCGGAAGTTATCCGTATATTAACACCCATTTCGGCAGCCACTATATGAGCCAGCGTAGTTTTTCCCAGCCCGGGCGGACCGTACAAAAGCACGTGGTCCAGAGCTTCGCCCCGGCCCCTGGCAGCCGAAACGGCGATGTGCAGATTATTTTTTACCTTTTCCTGCCCGATAAACTCCGTCAGGTGCCTCGGCCTTAAACTCAAATCAACCGGAGCGTCTTCTTCAATAGCTTTGCCTGATATGATGCGGCTGATAACACTGCCTCCGTTGTTTATTCAAGCTGAATTATAGCATACCCACAGCCGGCCGCGAACAACCGGCAATAAAAATGTGGCTGCCGGGACGGCAGCCACATTTAGACCTCAAGATACGCGGGTTACTCCGGAATTTCTTCCGGGATGTCGGTAACCAGCGGTTCGACGAGAGCAGCCTTCTTCCCCGCTTCCAGCTCTTCCTTACAAGGCTGGCACCTTGCCGGAATGAGCTTGCCGATAATTACATTCTCTTTCAAGCCGACAAGGCGATCTGTCTTACCAAAAATGGAAGCCTCGGTCAGAACCCGGGTAGTCTCCTGGAAACTGGCGGCTGCCAGCCAGGAATCAGTGCTTAAACTGGCCCTGGTGATGCCCATCAGCACCGCATAAGCCGTTGCCGGTTCACCCCCCTCGGCCAGTACCCTGGCATTTTCTTCTTCATAAAAGGTTCTGGCTGCCAGTTCCCTGGAAGTAAAGCGCGTGTCGCCGGGAGTATCGATTCTGACCTTAGACAGCATCTGGCGAACGATTACTTCGATGTGGCGATCGTTGATATGCACACCCTGGGAACAGTATACCTTTTGAACTTCATCAACGATATACCGCTGGACAGCCTCTTTCCCCAGAATCGCCAGAATATCCTGCGGGTTGATCGAACCGTCTGTCAGCTGGTCTCCAGCTTTGACTTCCTGACCGTTTTCCACCCGGATATGCGTGGCTGCGGCAACCGGATATTCCCGCTCGTCACTGCCTTCAAATGTTATGTAAAGACGCTCACCGGCAAACGAAGTTATGCCGGTAACCCTGGCAAGGGGCGCTGAAGCTGCAACGGCAGCCGGATCGGCATCTTCATTTGCCAGCACCGCCAGCGGTGTGCCGGGGGATACTTCCTGACCTTCGTTCACAGACCATTGCCAGCCTTCCGGCAAGGCGTACTCGTCTGAAAAGGTTTCTGTGCTTATAACCCTGATGTGCCGGCCGTTCTCATCTTCAACAATCTCCACCGTACCGTCTATTTCCGAGATGGTGGCCTGAGCTTTCGGGTTTCGAGCTTCGAACAGTTCCTCCACGCGCGGCAGACCGGTGGTAATATCCAATCCGACCACACCCCCGGTATGGAACGTTCTGAGGGTCAGCTGGGTACCCGGTTCACCGATACTCTGGGCCGCCAGTATGCCGACTGCGATAGAAAGATCGACCAGTTTACCGGAGGCCAGATCTCTTCCATAGCAATACTGGCAGATGCCGGCAACCGATTCACAGCTGGTAGCCGAGCGAATAAACGCCCTGTCAATTCCTGCCTTAATAACCTCTGCCGCCAGGCGCTCATCGATCTCTTGGTTGCGTTCAACCAGGATTTCGCCGGTCTCGGGATTGACGATATTTTCCGCAGCAATTCGCCCGGTAATTCGCTCGGCAAAAGGCGGCAGCATGCCGGATTTGTCCTTGTTGTCAATCACCCAAAGGCCGTTCAAGGTACCACAGTCAAGTTCGGAAACAATCACGTCCTGGGTAACATCCACCAGGCGCCGGGTCAGGTAACCCGAACCGGAAGTTCTAAGAGCGGTATCGGCCAGACCTTTGCGGGCGCCATGAGTGGAAATGAAATATTCCAGCGTACTAAGGCCTTCTTTTAAGCTCGATTTGATAGGGAAGTCGATAATCCGGCCGGATGGATTGGTCATAAGGCCCCTCAAACCCGCCATCTGGCGAATCTGGGAAATATTACCTTTAGCCCCAGAGGTGCTCATCATGTATATACTGCCGCTGCGGCTCAAAGATTTGGAAAGGTCCTGGGTAATCTTATCGGTCGCCTCCATCCAGGCTTCAATGACGCTGTTGTAACGTTCGTCATCGGTAATCAGCCCTCGCTGGTACTGGTTGTCAATAACCGCTGTTCTTTCCTCGACTTCAGCGATAATGGCTGGTTTGCCGGGAGGCGCTTCTATGTCGCCCATGGAGATGGTAATACCGGACTGAGTGGCATATTTGAAACCGAGGCCTTTAAGTCCGTCGAGAACGGCTGCCATGGCAACGTTATCGTTGAGCAGTTTATAGCATTCGGAGATTATCTGTTTTAAGGTGGTTTTATCCACCAGCTTATTACAGAAATCATAATTTTCCGGCAATACCCCATTGAATATGATACGGCCGACGGTAGTCTCCAGGGCTTCGCCCTCGGCTCTTCTGACTCGAATTCTGTCTCTCAGGCCTACCTGGTTCATCTCATAAGCCATCACGGCCCCGTCGAACGAACCAAAGTAAGGCATTTTTTCTATCACGCTGTCCTCTTTGATCGAGGTCAGGTAGTAGATACCGAAAACCATATCCAGAGTCGGCGTAACCACCGGTTCGCCACAGCTGGGCAGCAGCATGTTGTAGATGGAAAGCATGGCCAGTTTGGCTTCTTTTATAGCGGCCCGGGATAACGGCACATGCACCGCCATCTGGTCGCCATCAAAGTCAGCATTGAAGGCGGCGCACACCAGCGGGTGTATCTGGATTGCGCTGCCGTCTATAAGTACCGGCTCGAAAGCCTGCACGCTCAAACGGTGCAGGGTCGGCGCCCGGTTCAACATTACCGGATGCCCCTTGACGACTTCTTCAAGCGCGTCGAACACTTCAGGAGTAGCCTTATCCACCAGGCGGCGGGCACTCTTGATATTTGAAGCAAAACCCTCCAGCACCAGGCGGTGGATTACAAAGGGCTTGAAAAGTTCAAGAGCCATCCGCCGCGGCAAGCCGCACTGGTGCAGCTTCAAGTTAGGACCAACCACAATTACGGAACGGCCACTGTAATCAACGCGTTTGCCCAGCAGGTTCTGTCGAAAACGGCCCTGTTTGCCCCGCAGAATGTCAGAGAGGGATTTGGCCTTATGATCTCCACTGACAGCCACGGTTCTTCCGCGCCTGCCATTGTCGATAAGCGAATCTACCGCTTCCTGCAGCATGCGCTTTTCATTACGGATTATTATTTCCGGTGCGCCGATATCCATAAGGTGGCGTAACCGGTTGTTACGGTTGATTACCCTGCGGTACAGGTCGTTTAAATCACTGGTGGCGAAACGCCCTCCATCCAGCTGGACCATAGGCCTCAGTTCCGGTGGGAGTACCGGAAGTACGGTTAACACCATCCACTCGGGCCGGTTACCGCTGCGCCGGAAGGCCTCTACCAGCTGCAAGCGTTTGCTGGCTTTTTTGCGCCTCTGGGCAGAAGTGGTGGAATGGATTTCTTCGATAAGAGAATTGCGCAGTTTATCCAGTTCAACGTTTTTAAGCAGTTTCAGCATGGCTTCGGCACCCATGCCGGCCTCAAAAACCTCGCTGAAACCGAAGTAAAGGTCCTGGTACTGGCTGTCAGTCAACAGCTGGCCGACCTTAAGCTCCTTAAGCCGGCTGATTTGGCCGATGAGGGTCTCTTCCATCTGGCCTTTTTCTTCATCGAACCGGGCCCGCAGGCGGTTTATTTCATCAACCGTGGCATCATTTTGCTCTGCCTGAGCGCACTTTTCATCAAACTCGGTTTTTGTATCGCTAAAGGCTGACTGGGCTTCATTTTCCAGACGTTTGATGGCTTCTTCCCGGGCAGTTTCATCCAGCGAGGTTACAATATAATGCGAAAAGTAGATTACCCTTTCCAGGTTGCGGGTTGAAAGGTCAAGCAGCAAACCTATTCGGCTGGGGATGCCACGGGCGAACCAGATGTGGCTTACCGGGCTGGCAAGTTCTATGTGGCCCATTCGTTCACGCCGGACCTTGGCTTTGGCAATCTCCACCTGGCACTTATCGCAAATAATACCCTTATACCTGATACGCTTGTATTTGCCGCAGGCGCATTCGAAATCCTTGGTAGGCCCGAATATGCGTTCGCAGAAAAGGCCGTCTCTTTCAGGCTTAAGGGTACGGTAATTGATCGTTTCAGGTTTGGTTACTTCTCCATACGACCAGCCTAATATTTGTTCCGGTGAAGCAAGGGATATCCTTACAGCATCAAAATCGTTAACTTCCAACATCCTACTCCTGATCTTTCTCTATATCCTGAGACATTTCTTCTTCGCTGCTCTCGACGGTAAAACCGGCAGATTCGATAACAGATGTCGGCTCAACCACGGTAAACGGAGCGCTGTCCAGTATTTCGGTTTCAGTATCTTCTTCCCCTATTTCACGTACCTTGTCGGCTTCTATAACCCGCTCCTCCTGGTTGACAACTTCCACCGCCAGGCCCAGGCTCTGAAGTTCCTTGACCAGAACCTTGAAGGACTCGGGTACGCCCGGGGGCATTATGTCATCGCCTTTTATGATTGATTCGTAAGTCTTGGTGCGGCCCGTTACATCGTCGGATTTAACAGTCAGCATTTCCTGCAGGTTATAAGCAGCCCCGTAGGCTTCCAGGGCCCAGACTTCCATTTCACCGAACCTCTGGCCGCCGAACTGGGCTTTACCACCCAGCGGCTGCTGGCTGATAAGCGAATAAGGGCCGGTCGAGCGGGCGTGGACCTTGTCTTCTACAAGGTGGATCAGTTTCAGCATGTAAATACTGCCTACTGTTACCGGCATATCGAAGGGTTCGCCGGTGCGCCCATCCCTCAGAACAACCTTGCCGCTGACCGGCGCCGGGATGTTGTGCTGAGCCGATATGCGGTCTACTTCTTTGTCCATATCTTCGCCGCTCATGCCTTCGGGGTTGATTCCCCTGTCCACCAGCCAGATTCGCTGGCTTGTGTCTCTGGCGACGCCCGGAAAGTCATCGCTCCATACCTTGCCGGCTTCATAGCCGTTCTCATCGAGCCAGGCATTAATTTTGGCATAATCTATGGATTCAACCGTACCGTCCTTGGAAAACACTACGGCATCGGCACGCCTGGAAAGCCATTCCCTGGCCAGGGAATCTTCGATAGCTGCTTCGGTGGCGCCGTCGAATACGGGCGTAAGCACCTTAAAGCCCAAGGCGCGGCCGGCTAGGCCAAGGTGGGTTTCAAGAATCTGGCCTATGTTCATCCTGGAAGGTACGCCAATGGGGTTAAGGACAATATCCACCGGGGTGCCGTCAGGTAAAACCGGCATATCCTCTTTGGGAGCAACAATGGAGATTACACCCTTGTTGCCATGGCGGCCGGCCAGCTTGTCACCCACCGAAACTTTCCGTTTCTGGGCAACCCATACCTGTACCCATTTGTTGACCCTGACGGGCAGATCATCGCCTTCGTCCCGGGAAAACACCTTTACATTTATAACCTTGCCCCACTCACCATGAGGAACTCGCAGAGAAGTATCCTTAACCTCACGGGCTTTTTCACCGAATATAGCCCGGAGGAGTTTTTCTTCGGCAGATAGTTCGGTTTCACCTTTGGGGGTGATTTTACCTACCAGGATATCGCCGGGTTTGACCTCAGCTCCAATTCGGATAATACCATCATCGTCGAGTTCCCTGAGGCTCTCTTCGCCTACATTGGGTATGTCGCGGGTAATATCTTCCGGACCCAGCTTGGTTTCACGAGCTTCCACTTCATGCTTAAAAACATGAATCGAAGTAAATTTATCCTGTTCCACCAGCCGGTCACTTAAAATAATCGCATCTTCATAATTGTAACCGCCCCAGCTCATAAAGGCACATACCACATTCTGGCCCAGGGCGAGTTCGCCATGGTCAGTAGAAGAACTGTCAACCAAAACTTGCCCTTTGGCAACTTTTTCACCCTTAAATACTACCGGACGCTGGTTGATACAGGTGCCCTGATTGGTGCGAATGAATTTAAGCAGCGGGAATTTATGTGTTGAGCCATCTTCACTTTTTACCGCAACCTCCGAACTGGTAACGCTGGCCACTTCGCCGTCGCACGGACTGAAATGCACCTGGCCGCTGTTGCGGGCGGTTTCCCGTTCCATACCGGTAGCCACCAGGGGCGCTTCCGGTATTAAAAGCGGCACTGCCTGGCGCTGCATATTGGCGCCCATCAGGGCACGGTTGGCATCATTGTGTTCCAAAAAGGGGATAAGCGCGGTCGAGACGGAAAATATCTGCATGGTAGATACGTCCATGTAATGTACCTTGTCGGGAGAAACGAATACGTAGCGGTCTTCAACCCTGGCTTCAATACGGTTAATGGCAAACTGGCCCATTTCATCCAGGGGAGTGTTTGCCTGGGCAACTATGTTTTTTTCCTCTTCATCAGCAGTAAGATAAACGATTTCATCGGAGGCAAAGGGAGCCACTTTGACAGTACTGATCCCGGCCGCCTTTAAAGTCTGCAGTAATTCTTCGCTGACCACATCCCCGGCCTCCGCCAGTATATTGCCGCCGGCGTCACTGACTGATTCCGAAAGCTTGCGGCCGGCCAGGCGGCTGTCACCGGTTTCCAGTTCGCGGAAAATCTTGCGATAGGGGGTCTCTATGAATCCATAGGGGTTGATCCGTCCGTATGTCGCCAGGGAGCCGATCAGGCCGATGTTGGGACCTTCCGGTGTTTCGATAGGGCAAATACGCCCATAATGAGAATAGTGAACATCGCGAACATCAAAACCCGCCCTGTCACGGGAAAGACCGCCGGGACCCATAGCAGAAAGGCGGCGTTTATGAGTAATCTCGGCCAGCGGGTTGGTTTGATCCATGAACTGTGAGAGCTGAGAACCGCTGAAGAACTCCCTGACCGAAGATACCACCGGCCTTATATTTATCAGAGCCGTCGGAGTAACTACGTCCGCCGCGATAATGCTCATGCGCTCCTTGGCGACCCGCTCCAGACGTACCAGTCCTATACGGAACTGGTTCTGAATCAGTTCACCTACGGTACGTACGCGGCGGTTGCCGAGGTGGTCTATATCATCAGCTTTGTCCATGCTGTTGTTAACCATAATAATGTGGCGCACAATTTCGACAAGGTCTTCCCGGTTCAGTGCCCGGTTTTCCATGGGACCGGTGCGGGCAAAACCGAGCCGCTGATTAACCTTATAACGCCCCACCACCCCCAAATCGTAATACTGGGGATTGAAAAACATGTCATCTACCATCTTGCGGGCATTATCCAGGTTCAGCGGATCGCCGGGGCGTAACTTGCGGTAAATGTCCAGAAGGGCTGATTTTTCATCGGTTACCGCCGGTTCCTTGTCCAGAGTAGCCCTGATGAACTGTCTTTCCGGGGCACTGTCTTCACCGCTGAACAGTTCCAGAATCTCGGAATTTGCGCTGTAACCGATAGCTCTGAGAAGGGTGGTCACCGGAATTTTACGCCGGTTGTCGATTTTAACGCTTATCACGTCGCGGTTGGATGTATCGAATTCAAGCCAGGCGCCACGACTGGGTATCAGGTTGGCACGGCACAACAGCCGGCCGCTGGCCATGTCCTCTTCGGCCATAAAATACACACCGGGAGAACGAATCAACTGGCTGATGATGACTCTTTCGGTGCCGCTGGTAATAAATGTACCCTTGTTAGTCATCAACGGCACATCGCCGAAGAACAGATCGAAGGGTTCTTTAATTTCCCCGGTAGTTTTCACCAGAAGCCTGGCTTTTACATACAGCGGCATGGAATATGTCTGGTCCCGCTGGTAGCACTCGGCTTCGCTCATGCGTGGTTCACGAAATTCGTAGCCCACAAAGCTCAGCTCCAGCCTGTTGCCGGTAAAATCCCGTATCGGGGAAATTTCTTTGAGGAGCTCCTTGATTCCATTCTCCATAAATACGGAGAATGAATCCAGCTGCACCTCGACCAGGTTGGGCACTTCCAGCACCCGGGGAATCTTGGAATAGATTTTTCTTGAATTTGCCTGTTCTTCTACAGGCATTGCCAATTCGGCCACCATTTCAACTCCTTAGCTAAATTCAGAGTACTACTTAAGAAAAAATTGGCGTGAGTATACGCAGAGGAAAAAACAACAGTTGAAAACTGAAAATATTTAGAGGCATAATAGCAAACTGAAAGTATAGCATAAAATAATTCAATAATCAAATCATTTCAGGCTAAATATTTCATGTTACGAAAATTTCCTTTCAAGTTTACATTAAACTCTTCGCTGAGGTAATATATGATCGGAATCATGTTTAACATTCAAAGCTGAACTGATATTTCATATGTCTTTAGAAGAGGAATTTCAACGCTTTACTCCCGACGGCGACACCCTGTTTACCATCGGAGTTTTCGATGGTGTTCACGTTGGGCACCAGAAATTATTGGCTGAACTTACCGCCCAGGCTGAAAATCGAGGTTTGTCGAGTGGTGTAATAACCTTCAACAATCACCCCCTGTCACAGCTGAACCAGAATCCACCGCCGCTGCTTGCCAGTGTCGAAGAAAAAAACCGTTTACTGAAACAAACCGGGGTTGACCTTATTGCCAATCTGGATTTTTCACCCCAGTTAGCCAGCACCGGTGCGCGGCAGTTCTGCCAGATGCTCATCAACCATCTGAAAATGAAAGGCCTGGTGCTCGGTTTCGACTTTGCCATGGGGCGCAATCGCGAAGGCAGCCTGGAGATGATGCAGCTGATTGCTGCAGAAATGGGCTTCACCCTTTCAGTGGTTGCGCCAGTAAAAATAGAAGGTGAAATCGTCAGCTCGACTGCTGTTCGCCGGATGCTTCTTGCCGGAGAGGTCGAGAGGACAACCCGTTTCCTGGGTCGCAATTACGGGCTGGAAGGCAAGGTCGTTGCCGGTAAAGGGCTGGGCAAGCAACTCGATTTCCCCACCGCCAATATTGAAATAGATTCCCGCTTTGTCGTGCCGCCTGACGGTATTTATGCTACACTCTGCTTTTTGAACGGCCAGCGGTATTTTTCAGCCACCAATATCGGCACGGGGCCCACCTTCGGCGGCAGCGACCGGCGTATCGAAGTTCACCTGCTTGATTTCGACGGCGAACTGTATGGCAAAAACCTGAAAATCGAACTGGTGAGCCGAATCCGTGACGAACTCAAATTCGAAACCCGGGAAGCGCTGATAGAACAGATCAACAGGGATATTCTCCAAGCCCGCCAAATTCTTGAAAGGATGGCCAGCCTATGAGCCGGATAGACCCGAAACAGGTCGATACGCTGCTTAAACGCGGTGTAGCCGAAGTTATCGTCGAAGGAGAATTGAGGCAGCGCCTGCTCTCCGGGGAAAGACTGCGCCTGAAAGAGGGTTTCGATCCATCCTTTCCCGACATACACCTGGGTCATATGGTGGGCTTAAGAAAACTCAGGCAGTTCCAGCAACAGGGACACCAGGTTGTCCTTATCGTGGGTGACTGGACCGCCCAGATCGGCGACCCCTCCGGGCAGTCGGTTACCCGGCCCATGCTGAGCGCCGAACAGGTCAAACATAACGCCCAGAGTTACATGGAGCAGTTTTTCAAAGTGGTGGACCGCGAAAAAACCGAGGTGCGCTGGCAAAGCGAATGGTTCGGTTCTTTCTCGCTGGCCGATGTTATCCTCCTCACCTCGAAATTCACCCTCGCCCAGATGCTGGCCCGTGAAGATTTCAACCAGCGCTACCAGGCCAACCAGCCCATTTCCCTGACGGAATTTCTATACCCATTGCTGCAGGCATATGACTCGGTAGCCATCCAGGCCGATGTAGAATTCGGCGGGCAGGACCAGAAGTTCAACCTGCTGGTAGGCAGAGAGCTTCAATCAATGATAGGCCAGAAACCTCAAAATGTACTTATGACTCCCCTGCTGGTCGGCACGGACGGCGTCAAGAAAATGAGCAAGAGCCTGGGCAACTACATCGGTGTTGCCGAAGCGCCCGAGGAAATGTTCGGTAAAATCATGAGTATTCCGGATGAACTGCTCTATTCCTATTTTGAACTGCTGACCGATATCGATGATGAAGCCCTGATGGATATTGGTTTTGCGCTGAATAATGAAAATGTAAATCCCATGGAACTGAAAAAACGCCTGGCGCTGCAAATCACCCGCCAGCTTTATGATGAAGCTGCCGCCATTGAAGCCGAAGCTCATTTCCGCCGGGTAGTCCAGCACAAGGAAGCCCCGCCGGATATTGATGAATTCCATCTGAGGCATG
>JAFGLQ010000030.1 GCA_016928015.1 Dehalococcoidaceae bacterium | reverse complement strand
TGCCCAAAATTCCTTGCTGCTGCCTCCCGTAGGAGTCTGGGCCGTATCTCAGTCCCAGTGTGGCTGATCGTCCTCTCAGACCAGCTATCGATCGAAGCCTTGGTAGGCCATTACCCCACCAACAAGCTAATCGACCGCAAGCCCCTCCTCAAGCGCCTTACGGCTTTAATGGCCTTCCCTGCGAAAAGCCATCACATGCGGTATTAGCCTCGGTTTCCCGAAGTTGTTCCCCACTTGAGGGCAGGTTACTTACGTGTTACTCACCCGTCTGCCACTATTCTTCCCTTGCGGGAAGAACCGTTCGACTTGCATGCATAATGCACACCGCCAGCGTTTATCCTGAGCCAGGATCAAACTCTCCGAATAATTAAAAGGGTTTTTTAACTTTCTTCCGCTATCCAGTTGTTAAGGTACTGCTCTTTAGGGCAAAAGATATATTATCATATATCTAATGGGGCCGTCAACTAAATCAATTCAGGTGAAACCTTAATTTACGGTCGACGAAGAGGTATTGTAACAGAATTGACAACGCTTTGCAAGGCCGGTAAACTTACTCGAGTAACATCCATCCGCTACATATAAACCACAAGGATATTCTATTGCCGCACATTAATGATATTGCCCTGGAATTAAAAAAAATCATTGCCGCTCAAAATGTCGACTACATCGAAGCCCGGCTGGAAAGCGGGCGTTCATGCCGCCTTGGTTACCGGGGGCGCGAGCTGGAAACCGTGGCTGAGTCTGCTTCTACCGGCGGTAATATCCGCGTCCTTCACCGGGGTGGATGGGGCTTTGCCAGCTTCAACCGGTTCGATGGGCTGAAAACAGCTCTTTCCCGCGCTGTCGAGGGCGCCCGCCTGGCAGGCAGCGGCTCTTCCCGCCTGGCCGGTACCGAACCGGTAACCGCTGTACTGCCTAAACCCCGACACAATCCTCAACTTCTGACATTAAAGGAAAAGAAGGAACTCCTGGATGGCTACAACGACATTATGTGGCAGCAGGCGCCTTTGAATACTTCCTTTATAGGTTATTCCGACGGGTACAAAACCACCCTTTTTCTCAATTCGGAAGGCAGTTTCATCGAACAGTCCAGGGCAGATATTAACCTTAGAATAAACGCCGTAGCCGGTAAGGACAGCACCGTCGAACAGTCCGGTATCAGCCTGGGCACTACCGGTGATTTCAACCAGATCAGGGGGCTGGAAAAGAACGTGGCAGAAATAGCCGATAAGGCGGTAGCCCTGCTCAAAGCTCCGCGTGCCAAAGGCGGTGAATATACGGTGGTGCTTGACCCGGTACTAGCCGGGGTCTTCACCCATGAAGCTTTCGGCCATCTGTCCGAAGCTGATTTTGTTTACGAAAATGAGCGGATGCGGGAACTGATGACGCTGGGCAAAGTCTTCGGCACCAGTCAGCTCAATATCGTCGATGACGGCACCATCCCCGGCTTGAGAGGCACCTATCATTACGATGATGAAGGTGTTGGCGCTCGGAAAACATATCTTATTCGAGAAGGCAAGCTGGTAGGCAGGCTTCACTCCAGGGAAACAGCTGCCAAAATGGGAGAGGAACCAACAGGCAACGCCAGAGCAATAAGCTACCGTCATGAACCGATCGTCAGAATGAGCAATACATATATAGAACCGGGCAATGCCACCTTTCAGGAAATGCTTGAAGGGATTACAGAAGGGATATACGTCAAAAACTGGTACGGCGGCACCACCAGTATGGAGATGTTTACTTTTTCAGGCGGTGAAGCCTACATGATACGAAACGGAAAGCTGGGCGAACTCCTAAAACCGGTGGTGTTGACCGGTAATGTCTTTACTACTCTTATGAATATAGATGCGGTCGGCTCTGACCTGGAAATGAACCAGGGAGGCGGCTGCGGCAAGGGCGGCCAGTCACCGCTGCCGGTTTCCAACGGCAGCCCGCACATCCGCATTCGCAAGTGCCTGATAGGAGGCCAATAGTTGGAGCATATCCTGAAGCTGGCGCTCGAACGTGCCGAAGCGGCTGAAGTATTTTCGGTCACAGATGAAGAAATCCCGGTGGAATTCGAAGCCAACCGGTTAAAGCATATACAGGCCAAACAAAGCAGTATCGTTGCGCTGCGTATCATCAAGGACGGGCGCATTGGATATGCGGTTTCTACAGATTCCGATGAACCGGAGGGGCTAGTTTCCATGGCGGTTGAAACCGCCCAGTTCGGTATGCAGGCCAAATATGAACTCCCCGGCCCTCAGCACTATCTGCCTGTTCAAACCTACGATCCGGCCGTCGAACTCGTCAGCCTGGAAGAAATGGTGAAACTTAGCCAGGAAATGGTAGATGCGGCCGTGAAGGCTAATCCTGAAATACTGTGTGACGCCGGCGCTGGCAAGCATACTGCCAGTATCTCCATAATAAACTCGAATGGACTGGAAGCTCACTGCCGCTCCAGCCTCTTCACCTTGGGCCTTGGAGGCAGCGTAATACGCGGTACGGATATGCTTTTCGTAGGTGACAGCCTCTATTCTTCCCGCCCGGTTGTTGACGCCGGGCCGGTAATAAGCAATGTGAAACGCCAACTCGAATGGGCTGGCAGCCAGGCTAAAATAAGCTCGAAATCCATGCCGGTCATTTTTACCCCTCACGGCGTGGAAAACGCGCTGATCGCTCCGCTGGCCAGTGCTTTCAGCGGTAAAATGGTCCTCGAAGGAGCCTCGCCGCTTAAAAACAGGCTGGGCCAGCAGGTGTTCGACCCGGTTTTGAACATCGAAGATGATGCTACGATGAACTATCAGGCAGCCAGTTCGCCGTTCGATGACGAGGGCATAGCAATCCGGGTGACGCCGCTTATCCGGGCAGGAGTGGTGGAGAATTTTTACTACGATCTATATACGGCTGCCCTTGCCGGCGCTTCGAGTACAGGCAACGGCAACCGCTCCGGCGGCGGCCTGCCTGGCCCGGGGGTCAACGCACTGGTGGTTAAACCGGGCGATACAAGTTTCGAAGAAATGCTGGCCGACATCAAAGAAGGATTGATTATCGAGCATCTCATGGGGGCTGACCAGGGAAATATCCTGGGCGGCGAGTTTTCCGGCAATGTTTTGCTTGGCTACAAAATAGAAAATGGTAAAATAGCAGGGCGGGTTAAAAACACCATGGTACACGGTAACGTTTACGACCTGTTAAATGATCTGGCAGCCATCGGCAATGACGCCAGATGGGTAGGCGGGTCCCTGTACACCCCTTCCATCTACTGCCGCTCCATCGCCGTAGCTGCTGAATAAATTCCCTTATGTACCGAGGCTGAAAATGGATACGAGAGAACTTATCAAGATACACGCCCGTCCCAAGTTAAGGCAGCCCAACCTTCTGGCAGCCTGGCCGGGGGTATCAGGCGTCGCCCTTATCGCAGCTACCTACCTGCTGGATAAACTGCCCTTCAAAGATCTGGCAGAGATAAAACCGATGTATTTCTTCGAGCCCATCGGTGTGCTGGCACGCAATAACATTGTCGAGGCGCCCAGTTTTCCGCAGAGCCGTTTCTTTTATCTGAAGAACCCCTCCGGAGAAAATGACGTTATCCTTTTTATAAGCGATGCCCAGCCTGCCTCCAAAGCATATGAAATGGCCAATGCCATACTCGATCTGGGTATAAGGTTCCACATGAACCGGGTTTACACCTGTGCGGCAGCCATGACGCGCATCCATCACACGGAACAGCCCCGTGTACGCGGCGTGGTCACCAACGCTGCCATGACGCAGGAACTGGCCAGCCTGGGCCTTGCCCGCGCCGGCAACTTGCAGATCAGCGGCCTGAACGGCCTCCTGCTGGGAGTCGCCAAGGAGAGAAATATTGACGGCATGTGCCTGATGGGCGATGTCCCTTCCTATTCCCACCGTATTCAGAACCCGATGGCGGCACTGGCTGTGCTCAATACCCTCAAACCCCTGCTGGGCATAGATCTGGATACCGGAGACCTGGCAATGGTAGCCCAGGAAGCTCAACAGAGAATGAAACAGGTAGCATCCGAGGCCATGGAAGACTACATAGACTACTTCACCGAACCCATATGGGAACAGGGTGAAGAGTATTACGACGATGACGAAGAAGAGGAGGATTAACCGGGATTTCGTTTCCATACCCATCACGCTGGATGAAGTGCTGGAAAGCCTGGCCGCTTCGACAGATGCTCCTCCGGCAGCTCACCTGGCCGAACTCTCGGACCTTTCAGCCAATAGCATGAGGCTGTTTTTCAAGACCTGGGCCGAGCTTCCCGATATAAAACGCCAGGCAATCATTTCCCGGCTGGCCGAGATGGCCGAGGACCACGTTGAACTCGACTTCGATGCCATTTTCAAAGCAGGGCTGGACGACAATGACGCCGAGGTACGCCTGGGGTCCATCAACGGCCTCTGGGAAAACCAGCAAGGCTGGCTGGAAGAGAAACTGGTACGCTTGATACAGGATGATCCGGCTGAAATAGTGCGTATATCCGCCGCAGGCGCACTGGAACGTTTTTGCCTGACGGCCGAACTGGATGAGGCAGACCCGGAGCATAAAAACAGGCTGGCAGAACAGCTGCTGTCGGTATTTAACGATACTGAAGAACTGGTAGATATAAGGCGCCGGGCGCTTGAAGCGGCCGCTCCGTTGAACCTTCCTGCGGTACATGCTGCTATTAATTCCGCATACCGAAGTTCCGACATCGACCTCAAGCTGAGCGCAGTATATGCCATGGGCGCTAATTGCAACCCTTCATGGCTGCCGGTGCTGCTTTCGGAAATGGAAAGCCACGATCCGCAACTGCGTTACGAGGCTGCCTGCGCCTGCGGCGAAATGAACGAGGAAGAAACCGTACCTTACCTGGTGCGGCTTACCGGTGACGAAGATGCCGATGTCCAGGCTGGAGCGGTAGCCGCACTGGGAAAAATCGGCGGGCAGGAAGCCCGCCAGGCCCTGCTGGCGCTGCTTGACCAGCCGAACCCGTTGCTCAGGCAGGCAGCCGAAGAAGCCATTCGCGAACTCGAAATCTATCAGGACCCTTTTTCAGCCACCGGATTCGAACTGGATCACCCTGAAAGCAAATAAATTATATGTTATTTACACTGTATTTGTGCTAGACTTTAGCTTCAAATAAGGTAGATGGAGGCACCAACTGTCCAGCGAGGAATTCAACCGGGAAACCAGCGACAGCATGGCAATCCAGTCCTTGAACCTCAGCCGCAGCTTCGGCTCCGTGATGGCGGTGGACAACCTGAACCTGGATATATCCCGGGGTGAACTGTTTGCCCTTCTCGGCCCGAACGGCTCCGGGAAGTCCACCACCATCAACATGCTCTGCTGCCTGCTCAAACCCACCCGGGGTACCGCCCGCATTATGGGCTTCGATATTAACCGCCAGCCCGGTTCGGTAAAAGCCGTAACCGGGGTATCTCCCCAGGAAACGACCCTTTCCGAACACCTCTCGCCCCTGGAAAACCTGGAACTGATGGCCAGCCTGTCCAATATTTCCCGTACCAGAGCCCGGCAGTGGTCGGCAGGCCTGGTAGAAATAATGGGCCTCGGGGACCGGGCCAATGACCAGGTAAGGAAATTTTCCGGAGGCATGAAACGGCGCCTGAGCATTGCCATGGCCCTTATTTCGGACCCGGCTATAGTTTTTCTGGACGAACCCACCCTGGGGCTCGATCCACAGGCCAGGCGCGCCCTCTGGGAATATATCGCCAGCTTCAAGGGTGACAAAACCATTCTGCTGACTACCCACTACATGGAGGAAGCCGATTTCCTGGCCGACCGCATCGGTATCATAGACGCTGGCAAAATCGCGGCGCTGGGAACCAGCCTTGACCTGAAAACTCAGGCAGTCGACACCCACACGATAGTTGTCAACGCCTGGAACCTTACCATGCGAGCGCTGGATTCGGTCCGGGCAAAATTTGAAAACGTAAAAATCAACGGCGGCTGCCTTTCCATCACCGGCCGCCAGCTCGACTTCAAAGAAACCGTCGATTACATCCATTCCACCGGCGCCGTGATACGCTCGGCTTATTTCAAGGAACCGAGCCTGGAGGAAGCCTATCTTAAAATAACCGGGAAGGAGCTGCGAGGGTGAAATTCCTGAACCTGACACTCAGAAATTTCAAGGAAACCTACCGTGACCCGCTGGCGCTGGGTTTTCTCATAGCCTTCCCGCTGCTTTTCATGCTGCTGTTCGGCGCGGCTCTGGGGGGCAATTCGAACCCTTCATATGCCGTCGGTGTAATCGACGAAGATGGCACCCAGGTTTCGAACCAGTTTATCACCGAGGTCCTGTCTCAAATTCCCCTGCTCGATATTGGTCTTTTCGAATCCGAAGCCCAAGCCCTGGACAACCTTAAACAGGGCAACATTCGCTCGGCGCTGGTGATACCGTCCGGTTTCGGTGACGAGGTGACTAAAAGCTGGCAGCGCCTGGACCCCGACATCATTTTGAACATAACTTATGACGAAAGCGATCTTACCGTCTCCAGCCAGATAATTTCGGCATTGAATTCAGCCATTCGAAATTACGCCCAGGTTCAAATACCCATCACTATCAACACGTCTCATATCAACGTGGAAGTAGATGTCAGCCAGATAGATTTCATCGCTCCCGGCATTATCATCTTCGGATTGCTTATCATGGTACCTACCTCGGCCCGGATAATGGTGCGGGACAAGGAAACCGGCTTTATGTCCCGGATGCTGACCACGCCAACATACCCGTGGGAATTCATATCCGGCTACTCCGCCAGCCTGCTGGTGATTGCCATCGTCCAGATTGTTATATTTATCCTGCTGGGTGTCGCTTTCGGTATGAATATCGTGGGCAACATCATGCTGGCTTTTCTTATCTTCCTGCTGACGGCTGTGTGCTCTATAGGCATCGGTATGGTAGTTGCCTCCCTCTCCAGGAGCGAAAACCAGGCAGAGCCGCTGTGCTGGCTCATCGCCATGCCGCTGGCAGTACTCTCCGGTGTATGGTTTTCCCGGGAAATAATGCCTGATTATATCAAGGTACTGGGGGATCTATTCCCCTATGCCCATGCCGTCAGCGCTGCGCGGGTGGTAATCATTCGCGGCGCCGACTTTTCAGCCGTATCCGGTTCATTGTTGTTTCTTTCATGCTGGGCCGCCGGTGCTTTCATCCTGGGTATCGCCCTTTTCCGGCGCAGGATGAGGGGTTAATATTG
>JAFGLQ010000029.1 GCA_016928015.1 Dehalococcoidaceae bacterium | reverse complement strand
TGGCTGCTCAGGCGCATGATCTCCATGATGTCGTCCGATTCGGTCAACTCGACCGAAACCACCGAACGCATCCTGGAACGCATGGCAAAAACCCGCAACAATGCCGAGTTTTTGACCAAACTGGGCAGGGATTCCGCCTGATAAGAGAAAACCGTGGCGTTGCAGTCCGTAAGGGCTGCAACGCAAATTGAGTAGTAAGCGGGATTTCTGTTATACTCTTAAGTCGCGCCCCCATCGTCTAGAGGACTAGGACAGCGGCCTTTCAAGCCGTCAACAGGGATTCGAATTCCCTTGGGGGCATTTTCTATTTTAGCGGCCTCAGCAGGTATTCCAGCCCGTTCAGTTTGATTTCATACAGTGCAGACAGCAATAACCCCAGTCTCCCCGGTGGAAAGCCGCTGCGCGCAAACCACGCCAGGTAAGGTTCCGGCAGGTCGCACAGAATACGCCCCTTGTATTTACCGAAAGGCATTCTCGTGCTTGCGAGCTCGGTAAGTACCCGTGAATCGTTTATGCCGGAACTGCCTGTTTCTTCCATCCAGACCTCATGTATTTGTTAACCTTCCGGAGCGGCATCTGTTTTCATGGAAAGCCCGATGCGCCGGCGCTGCGTATCCACGCTCACAACGGTAACGGCTACTTTCTGGTTTACGCTGAGGATATCGGCCGGATTCTTGACGAATTTATCTGCCATTTCGCTGATATGTACCAGCCCGTCCTGGTGAACGCCGATGTCGACGAACGCGCCGAAATTGGTTACGTTGGTAACGATGCCGGTAAGGCGCATGCCGGGTTTGAGGTCGCTCAAAGACCGTATATTCTTGTCGAAAACCACCGTATCGAACTGCCGGCGCGGGTCCCGTCCCGGCCGGGCAAGCTCGGCAATAATGTCCTCCAGGGTGGGCAGGCCGTGTTCGGCGGAAACATAGTTTTCCAGCCTGATTTGTTCTCTCAACTCCTGGCGGTGCATTAAATCACTTATCCTGCAGCCCAGATCGCGGGCCATCCGGTCGACCAGGTGATAGCTTTCCGGGTGTACCGCGCTGGCGTCGAGCGGGTTTTCCCCGTCCTCGATACGTAAAAAACCGGCTGCCATCTCAAAAGCCTTTGGCCCCAGCCGCGGCACTTTTTTCAGTTCGGCCCGGTTTCGGAACGGGCCGTTTTCACTGCGGTAGCCGATAATACTGTGTGCCAGTGCCGGTCCCAGACCGGAAACGTAGGCAAGCAGCTGAGGGGAAGCGCTGTTAACCTTGACACCGACCTGGTTTACGCAGCTTACCACTGTTTCATCCAACTTGTCCCTGAGCCTGGCCTGGTCTACATCATGCTGGTACTGGCCCACGCCGATTGCCTTGGGATCTATTTTTACCAGTTCCGCCAGCGGGTCCTGAAGCCGCCGCCCGATGGAAACCGCACCCCGAACGGTAATATCCTGGTCCGGAAACTCCTCCCTGGCAACGGCCGAGGCGGAATATACCGAAGCGCCGCTTTCGTTAACCGTAACAATGCCTGTTCCGGACGGCAGTTCCAGCGAACGCATGAAATCCTCCGTTTCCCGGGAGGCGGTACCGTTGCCGATGGCAACAGCCTGGGCGGAGTGGCGTTTTACCATGCCCAGCACCATGCTGGCGGCTTCTCTGGTGCGCGCTTCGGACTGGTCAACGAAAATAACGGCGCTCTCCAGCAGCCGGCCCTGCGGGTCGAGGGCAACCACCTTGCAGCCGGTGCGGTACCCGGGGTCGATGCCCACTACCGGGCGCTGGCCCAGGGGAGGCGCCATCAGGGTATCGCGCAGATTGCGGGCAAAGACGCGCAGGGCTTCATCATCAGCCCTTTCCTTCAGCTGTCTGCGGATATCGGTTTCGATGGAAGGCGCCAGCAGGCGGGCATAGCCATCTTCGAGGGCGGTTGCCACCTCTTCGGCGGCAGGGCTGGCGTTTTTAACAAAGCGGCGCTTGATCAGAGCCAGGGCTTTGGCTTCATCTGGACGGATGGAAACCTTCAATAACCCTTCGTTTTCACCGCGTAGCATAGCCAGCACCCGGTGGCTGGGAGCGCGTTTAGCCGGCTCCTGCCATTCGAAATAGTTCCGGTACTTGCTGCCGGCTTCTTCCTTGCCCCTGGCTACCCTGGATTCCATCAATCCTTCCTGGAAAAACAGGCGGCGAACAATCTGCCGGACGATGGCGTCTTCAGTCATCCATTCGGCAATAATATCGCGCGCGCCTGCCAGGGCTTCTCCGGCAGTTTCGACGCCCTTTTCCGGGTTTATAAAAGCCAGGGCTTCGGTGCAGGGGTCGGCAATTTCCTGTGCCATTATCAGCTCCGCAAGCGGTTCAAGCCCCTTTTCCCGGGCAATGGTTGCCCGGGTGCGCCGCTTGGGGCGGTATGGCAGGTATACATCTTCGAGTTCGGTCAAGGTGGCCGCCCCGTACACTGCGTTTTTCAGTTCTTCGGTGAGCACGCCCTGCTCTTCCAGAGATTTAAGGATGGCTTCGCGCCGGGTTTCCAGGGCTTCGAGCCGCGCCAGCCCGTCGCGGATTTCGGCCAGCTTCACCTCATCCAGCGAGCCGGTTTTCTCCTTGCGGTAACGGGCGATGAAGGGAATGGTAGCCCCATCTTCAAGCAGAGCCCGGACAGCTTCTACCTGGGAGAGGGCAACTCCCAGTTGTCCAGCTATCAGTTTAATGCGGGTTTCGAGCATGGTGTTTTCTTTACCTCGAATTAATGTTTAGAGCTTAATTTTACTACTTTGAGCAATTTTTAGCCCGCCGTCTGTTGACAGCGGAAAAGATCGGGTGTAGTATAGTAATGACCATATGGGCAAAATAATTATATATAGCCCATAAGTTCTAAAAAAGTGGTGATTTATGGGAAGAAGGCATCTGTGGCGGAGAGTGGGTTTCGTTCCCCCGGTCGATTATTTCAAGCCGGCGGGTATACCGTCCGGGCGGTTGGAAGAAGTCGCCATTACGGTAGACGAAATTGAAGCCCTGCGTCTTAAGGATCTTGAGGGACTGGAACAGGAGGAGTGCGCCGGGCGCATGAATATTTCGAGAAGGACCTTCGCCCGGCTGCTGGATTCGGCTCATCGCAAGGTTGCCGGCGCCTTGATTTGCGGCAAGGCCATGCGGATCGCCGGCGGCAGGTATGAAATGGCTTCGCGCCGCTTCCGCTGCCTGGAGGGACATGAGTGGGAAGTTCCATTCGAAGTCATGATAAAAGCGCCCCCGCAGCATTGCCCGG
>JAFGLQ010000028.1 GCA_016928015.1 Dehalococcoidaceae bacterium | reverse complement strand
TGGCCCGCTGGCGCATGCCGCCGCTCAACTGGTGCGGGTAACTGGCGGCAAACTCGGAAAGGTTTACCTGAGCCAGGGCGCCGGCAACACTTCGACGCTCAGCTTCCCCTGTTCCGGAGCCGGCGAGCTCGAAAGGCAGTTCGACGTTGCCTGTTGCGGTACGCCAGGGAAGCAGTCTGGGCTCCTGAAAAACCATACCCAGGCCCTGCAAAGCGCTTTTTCCGCTCTCCCGGCCGTTTAAAAAAACACTGCCCTGGCGCCGTGGGATAAGACCGGCTATTATACGAAGCAAGGTGGTTTTGCCACAGCCGGAAGGCCCGAGTATGCAAACCACCTCGCCGGTGTAAACACTGAAGTTTATATCTTCGAGCACTTCCAGTTCCCCAAAACCAAGGGAAATACCGCTTACCTTTAGTATTTCTGCTCTGCCGGTTTCCACTTGCGTACAAACTTCCTGTCTATATAATTGAAAACACCGTAATCCGAAATAAGCAATATTACGGCAAAGGCCAGTGTCCAGCCGAACACCTGGGCGATACGATAGCTTTCAAAGGCAACCGAAAGCATGTAGCCCATACCGGAGGCGGCACCGAAAATTTCACCAAGTATTACCACCTTCCAGGCCACCATAAGAGAACTGCGGGTAGCAGCAAATATGTAAGGATACAGCATCGGCATGATAATACGGGTTAGAATGCGGCTTCGCGAAGTTGTAAACATTGATGCCATCTCGGTCAGGTTGCCGTCCATTTCCTTCAAGCCTTCCCAGATGTTAATAATAAAAAATGGAGCGACGGCGGTGGCTACGGCCAGGATAGGCGTAGTATCGGACAAACCGAACCAAAGCACAAACACCAGCGCCCAGCATATAGTCGGCACCGATTGCAGTAGAGGGTAAATAACCACCTTGACGGCAGTACGCGCAAAACCGAAATAGCGAGTAGAAATGCCCAGAATCGCGCCTGTCACCGAACCGATTGCAGTTCCGGCCATGACTCTGTAAAAAGAAATGCCTATATGCCTCCATGAACCAGGTGCGCCAAGAATATCCAACAAAGCTTCGAGTGTTTGCCAGGGAGTCGGGAATAAAGCCGAATCCGAGAGTGCGGCCACCACCCACCACAAACCCCAGAACAAAGCGGTAGCGCCAGCACTCAGTACTATTTTATTTACCATTTCACAAATATGTCTTCCGGTTCGGGAATACTGCTTATTATACCCCGGTCCTTGACGAAACCGAAAATAGCCATTACCCCGTCTTCCAGCGCCCCTTCAACTCCATCGAAGGTTACCGAATAATGCCGGGTATAGGCATTTTGGTAAAATGCGGCGTTTCCGCCGTACTCGGCAACGTATATTTCAGAAAGCTCCTCCAGGCGCTCTTCCCCCCAGTCCCGGCTTTGCAGAAGCAGTTCATAAACTGCACGAGTGGTTTCAGGATTTGCGGCTGCGTAGTCAGCACGCACCGCCAGGAAAGAAGCCGGGTTATAGGTGCCGTAGCGGGCTTCGAATGCCTGGTCTACATTCCAGAATACCTGGAATTCGCCGGATGCATAAGCCTGTACGGACGGGTCCCCCAGAACCAGGGTGGCATCGATATCGCCCTTGCGCAGAAACTCGAGCAACTGGGGAGGAGCATTGTCTACCAGCGTAATCTGGTTTTCTTCGATGCCATATTCAGTTTTCAGCAAGCCCAGGAAAGTACTGGCGGTGCCTGAGTTCAAACCGGGCACCCCTACCTTTTTGCCTGCCAGGTCGGCAGGAGAGGACAGGGAACTGCCGGGTTTTACATAAACCAGGGCGACGCCGTCGGTAACTTCCAGCCCCGTATGGGCGAGGTAAACCCCCAGGGCCTTCAGGTCAAAACTGGCAAGCTCGGTGCCGATGGCAAAGGCGGCGGTATTCATGGCGCCGATGGGATAATTACCGGCCATCATCTGATCATCGAACTTCAGGGACAGGTCGATAGTCACCTCAACTTCATCGGAGGCGACCTCGCCGCTGGTTATGCCGTAAGTGCACAACCAGCTGCCGAAATAAGGCGCCATTACGATTTTTACGGTTGGTTTTTCACTATCCGCCCCGCAACCAAGGCTTACGGGCGCGAAAATCATAACCAGCAGGCCTACAATAAAGACCATGAAACGGTTTTTCATATTCTATTTATCCCTCCAAAAACAAATTAAAAACCGGCCACGCCGGCCAGCAGGAAAGTCAGGCTGAGCGCCAGCGGACTCAATACCAGCCCGTAAAACCCGGTCCGGCAGCTGAAAGCCAGCCCTTGAGGCTGCCGCCATCTCCCTGATGCTACCGCCCATGCGCTACGGGCGATAAAATACATGGGCGCCAGGTTAAGCAGGGCAAAAAACGACCCGGATACGATGAAGGCCGGAACAAAAAAAACAATAGCCAGTACCATCAGGGCAACATAAACCCGGCTCATCTTTTCCCGGCCGAATTTAACCGCCAGCGTCCGCTTGCCTACCCGTTTATCTGCCTCATAATCCGGAAAGGCGCGCAGCAGCTTAATGGCTGGCACAGCGAAAAGCTGGGTCGAAGCCACGGCCACCGGCACCCAGCTGAGGCCGGCTTGAGTATAGTAGACGGTGATGACGAGTAGAAAATAGCCCAGCGCCATAAACACTTCTCCAAGCCCGCGGTAAGCTGCTTTAACGGGCGGGGCAGTATAAAACCAGCCGATAAGAATGCCAGCCGCCCCCAGCGGAATGGTAAGCGGTCCGGTACCGAAACCAAACTGCAAGACAAACCCGATTGGCATGGCCAGGATAAAAAAACCGATTGATACCAGTAAGGCCTGCCGGCGGGAAATCAACCCTTCGACCAGTACGCGTGTGCCGCCGGTACTGGTTACACCCTGCTTTCTGCCTCCCAGCCGGGCCGTGTTGATTCTATCGGTATCATAGTCGAAGTATTCGTTGGAAATAAAAGCGCCGTCGGCAATGAAGAATACCGAAAGCAGCGTTAAAGCAAAAACCGCCCAGTCTAAAGTTCCGGTCACGTACCAGGCAAGCGCCCCGCCCAGAATAATGCGAAACACCACCGCAATATGCTTGGGCAGTTCCTGTATTTCTATCCAGGCTCTCAGGTTCGAAGCTGAAAGCGCCGCGCTATTTCCCTTCAAGGTTGAAAAGCCTCGCTGTAAAAAAGTGTTTAAAATCCTAGCAAAAAACTCCAATGGCGTCATGAGCCCCCGGGGCCCAAATGGCCTGCCTTAGCATGCTGCTGTAAAAAAAGGTAAAATATCAATACCGGCTCAGGGCGAAAACCGGCGCGAGCATGAATGGGTAAAACAGAGCAACAATTCAGAGAAGCCAGGCGCCTGGAAAGAGTGCTGATCATCCTGCGCTGGCTCTATATTCCCGCTATCCTGCTTACAGCCTGGCTTTACGGCTGGTTGACGGAACCCCTGATATGGGTTTCAGCCGGGGGGCTGGCAGCTGTCAACCTGGCTGCCGCTATTATCAACCAGCGGGTAAAATCGCACCGGCAGCAGTCCCTGCTGGGTATGGCGATGCTGGGAGCGGATTTTATGGCCGGCTGGGGCCTCATAATCACCGGTGTAAATGACCAGCATACCTTTATATATACGGCATTCGCCCTTATTATTGTTGAGGCTGCCATGCGCTTCGGGCTGTGGGGAGCGCTGGCCATGGATATTATATTTGGCGCGGTGATGAGGCTTACCTGGTGGTTTTCCTCCAGCCAGGCAGGCACCGCTTTCAGTCTGGCCGATTATCTGCTCATACTGGGTGTAATGAGCTTCGTTTCTCTTATGGTGGGGATGGTCGCCCGGGAATGGCGCCAGCAGCGGCGGTGGGCTGAAATCCTGGCCGGTGAACGGGCTCTGCTTTTGGAAAGGCGGCGCATATCGGCCGAACTGCACGACAGTGTTCTGAAAAGCCTGCAGGGCCTTTCCATGGAAGCCTGGGCCTGGAGCCAGGATAAAAACAGCCGGGCTGAAGGGTTGGTAGTCGAAAAATCCCGTTACATCCAGGACATATGCCGGCTGCTCAGCGGTCAGATACGCGGGGTAATACTGGAACTGCGTGACGAAGGGGCTCCTCAAGATATCATCCCGGTAATTGAAAGTCTCACCCATGCCTGGCACGCTCGCACCGGAATTTCAATAGAACTCAAATGCAAAGGCAACGAACCGGCAGTCGGCCTTAAAACCGCCCATGATATACAAAAAATTACCGAAGAAGCGCTGCTCAATATAGAGCGTCATGCCCAGGCCGGGCGGGTACGCCTGGAAACAGGATTTGAAAACGGGCAGCTGTGGCTGGATATTCAGGATGACGGATGCGGTTTCGTTTTCGACCCGGAAAACCTTTACCTGCTGGTTGGCATGGGCAGGCTGGGCCTGGTATCCATTAAAGAACGGGTGGAACTTGCCGGCGGGACATTAAAAATAGAGAGTTCGCCCGAGGGCACCCGGCTTTGCGTACGCCTGCCTCTAAAGGAAGCAACTGCATGAAACCGATAAGGGTCTTGATCGTGGATGATAATTTCGTAGCCCGGCGCGGGCTTCGCAGCGTCCTGGAAGCCGAAGAAGGCATAGAGATCGCCGGGGAAGCTTTCAACGGGCGGGAAGCGGTCAAGAAAGTACCCGCCTGCCGGGCTGACATTGTTCTCATGGACATACGCATGCCGGAAATGGACGGCATCGAGGCTACCCTTAAACTGGTTGAATGCGAAATTGAAAAGAAAATTCTCATACTGACCGTGGTGGATGACCCGCTCTTGCTGGCAAACGCCTTGAATGCGGGTGCAGCCGGCTATCTTGTATACGGGCATTTCAGCCCCGCCGGCCTGATAGCTGCGGTAAAAAGCGCTGCCGGCGGACAGAAAGTGACCGTGCCACCCCTGGCCAGCTTTTTCCCGGATACCCCTCGCATGGGAGCCGGCGAAACAAGGAGAGTCTGGGAAGCGCTCACCCCGAGAGAAGCAGAAGTCCTGAAACGTATTGCCGCGGGACAGGAAAACCGGGAAATTGCCGACGCACTGGCCATAGAAGAGAAGACAGTCAAAAACCACATTAACAGCATCTATTCCAAGCTTGGAGTAAACAGCCGCAAGGAAGCTATAGCCCGGGTTCTCAGCAATGGTTTCAACAGCCGGTGACAGCGCTGAGCAGGAAAGTCAGGGTAAGAGTTACGGGAATCAACAGAAGGCCCTTGAATCCACTGCGGCAGCTTTTGGCCAGTTGAACAGGATCGTTCCACCGGCCGCGGTTAATATAGAAAGCGCTTGAAGCCAGGTAATAAACGGGTAAAATATTGAGTAATACGAAGAAAGAGCGCGTTACGGCCACAGCTGGAATAAAGGCAAATATCGAAGCAATAACCAGGAGAATATAAACCCGGCCGGCGCGGGCTTTGCCTATCATGACCACCAGCGTACGCTTGCCGGCGGATGCATCCGCTGTGGCGTCGGGAATGTTTCTGAGCAGTTTAAGCGCCGGGACGGAGAGGATGCGCGGCAGGCAGATAATAAGCGGAAACCAGGCAGCCCCTGCCTGCAGGTAGTAGGCGGTAAAAACCAGCGCGGCATAACCCAGCATCATGAAGAGTTCCCCCATACCGCGGTAACTGGCTTTGAAGGGAGGGTTGGAATATCCGTAGGTAAAGAAAAGGCCGAGTACGCCCAGGGGTATTGTCCATGGGCCTGTCTTGAAACCAAACTGTATAAGAAGCCCCAGCGGAACGCACAGGGCAAAGAACACCATCCCTGCTATATACACATGCCGCCGGTTAAGCCTGCCGTTGACCAGTACCCGGGTACCTCCGGTGGTATCCAGTCCCATACCACGTTTTTCCCCGCCAATGCGTTCCCGGTTGGCGCGGTCGCTTTCATAGTCCTGATATTCGTTGGTAAGGTAAATGCCATTGGCCATGAAAAAAACAGCAGCCAGCCCGGCGGCAAACACTCCCCAGTGGAATTGTCCGGCGTTATACCAGGCAAGCACCGATCCCAGTACAAAAGAAAAAACGTCATTGGAATGACGGGGGAACTTCTGCACCTCTATCCAGGCACGGAGACTATCCTTAAACATTTTCCGTTTTTATCTTTTTTCTGCCGAAGAGCACCTTTTTAACTGCGTTCCAGTAGCGCAGCCTTACCAGGCCCACCGGAATTTCCAGTTCAAGCCTTTCGGCAGCCTTGAAACCGTTAATACGGTCCATTTCGGGTTTCAATTCAGCTATTTCATCCGTCCGTCCGTTTTTAACCAGTCCGTCCAGTTTGACCTCCAGGGCTTTGGCTTCTTCGATACGCTTAACCTGCTCATCGGCCAGTTCCTGCGGAATCTGGCCGTATCTAGCCTTGAGAAGAGCCAGACGGGAGATGGCTTCATAGGTTACCTCGGTTATCTCATCCTGTGAGAGCCACTGTGTTTCATAGTTGATCTGGTACTTCCAACTGGGCAGTGTGAGCGCCCGGCGATGCTCTTCGAAGGTTTTGTAAATCAGCTTGAAGCCGTACCGCTCCGGGTATTCGAAAGCCAGACACCCCGGAGCCATGAAAGGCGCCTGGTGGCCCATGAACAAGAACAGGCGTTTATCGGCCTTGAATTTCTTAAGAAGTTGCTCGCAGTAATCTACGGTGTCGAGTACCGACTGCCTGGTCTGCTTATGCAGGCCTATCATAAAAAAGATCTCCACCCGGCTGGCGCCATTGTACAGCGCTGCCTGTATCATGTCTTCCATAGCCTGGTTGGTAAACTGCCGCCCGAGGGAAACCTTCCTCACTTCCGGGTCATGAGATTCGGGAGACATATCAAGAGAAAATCCTGGTGTTCCTTCTGCCATTTTGCGGATAAATTCCGGGCTGGCCGGATTGAAGGCTTCGTACATAAGGGTGTTTTTTACAGGATTCTGTTTTAAGAGATCGAGCAGTTTGTGCGCCCGCTCATCGCCGCCTTCACGAATGTCGCCTACGATAAGTATGGGACCGCGTGATATCTGGGAAATGTTGCGGATGTCTTTGAAAATGTCTTCGGC
>JAFGLQ010000027.1 GCA_016928015.1 Dehalococcoidaceae bacterium | reverse complement strand
GTCCGGGTCATTTTTGATGTATAGAGGCAATATTTGAAAAACATACGGGGCGTTCTTGAACAAATCGACACCTTCCGCTGGAGGCTGCCACAGAGCTATTCGCCCTGTATGCGGGTTCCCGGCATAATCTATGCTTCCGAACAAATGCTGCCCCATATAAATGAAGAACGCGTGCTCGGCCAGGTCGCCAATGTAGCCTGTCTGCCGGGCGTGACCGGCTGTTCTCTGGCCATGCCTGATGTTCACTGGGGTTATGGTTTTCCCATCGGCGGAGTAGCTGCGATGAGACTGGATGACGGGGTTGTTTCACCCGGAGGTGTGGGTTTTGACATCAACTGCGGGGTACGCCTGCTTACTACCTGCCTCGATTCTGCTGATCTTCAACCAAGAATCGAGGCTCTTGTAAATGAATTGTATACTGCCATTCCTTCAGGCCTGGGAGTTTCCGGCAAAATCCACCTTAACACCAGGGAAATTAACAGCGTTCTCGAAGGTGGTTCCAGATGGGCCGTCGAACACGGCTTCGGCAAGCCCGAGGACCTTGCCTGCACCGAAGAGACCGGGTGGTTTACCGGCTCCAGCGCCGGATGTGTAAGCAACCTTGCCAAAGAAAGAGGAGCCAGCCAGCTGGGTACGCTGGGTTCGGGCAACCACTTCGTAGAAATTGCGGCGGTAGATGAAATATATGCTCCGGACACTGCCCGGGTAATGGGCATCGAGCGCCCCGGCCAGGTAGTTGCCTGGATTCACACCGGGTCGCGCGGGCTGGGCCACCAGGTAGCCGATGATTATATCAAAACCATGCTTGGGGCCATGGCTAAATACGGCATAACCGTTCCTGACCGCCAGCTGGCATGCTGCCCCGTAAATTCATCCGAAGGTAAGGACTATCTTGCCGCCATAAGATGCGCCGCCAACTATGCCTGGGCTAACCGGCAAATGATAACCCACTTGACCAGGGAAGCCTTCGCAAAAGTCATGGGCGCTACACTCAATTCCCTGGGGCTGGAGCTCCTGTGGGACGTGGCCCATAACATTGCCAAGCTGGAAACCCACATTTGGGAAGGCCAACGAATACAACTGTGCGTTCACCGCAAGGGGGCTACCCGGGCTTTCCCGGCTCACCATCCGGATTTGCCCGCCAGATATGCCTCTACCGGTCAGCCGGTTTTAATTCCCGGAGACATGGGCCGGTATTCATTTGTCATGGTCGGAACACAAAGAGCCATGGAGGAATCATTTGGTTCAACCTGTCACGGCGCCGGCAGGCTCAAGAGTCGCATCGCTGCCAGGAAAACAATCGACGGCCGTGATTTTGCCGCTTTACTGGCCCGCCGGGGTATAGTCGTCAGAGCCGGCAGCATTTCCGGCCTTGCCGAAGAAGCTTCCGGCGCTTATAAGGACATCTCCGAAGTTATCGAGGTTGCTCACGGCGCCGGCCTTTCCGACAAAGTACTGCGAACCCGTCCATTGGGAGTAATCAAGGGTTAAAACAGGACAGCGATGAAACAACCGGATTATACCTCAGCCATAGCACAAGCCCTGAACATCGCCACCGACGGCACCGAATTCGGTGACAAACTTAACCATATTATAAGAACCACCGCCGAAACCCTGGGCGGAGGTGCATCCCTTATCATGCTGGACAGTACCCGCACCAGGCTTATTCATTCCTCTTCTTTCCGGCTGCCAAAATATTATCTCCAGAAAGGCCCACTCGATCGCGAAAAGAGCCTGGATGAGTTGAACAGCAACCGGACCGTGGTAATCAATGATATCCGCAGTGATTCCAGGATACAGTTCCGTGAACTGGCTGAACGAGCCCTGATTACCGCTATAGCCGGAGTTCCGGTAAGAATAAAGGGGCGTGCAATCGGTTCCTTAAGGATATATTATAAAGCCAGCCGAACCTTTTCCAGCGCCGATATCACATTTATCGAGCAAATAGCCAGGATTATTTCGCTGCTGTTTTTATCTGAAATAGAACCGGCGCCACCTTCACAAAATCATCCGGTTGCGGGGGCTCTGCACCATGTACAAGCGCCCGACTTTGCCCATCCTTCGGAAGCCGAATTCGCCGGGCTGCTCGATTTTTACAATATAGAATGGGTTTACGAGCCGCGATCTTTCGTGCTGGAAAAAGCAGGCAACCGCGTTACCGAAATGTTCAGCCCGGATTTCTACCTGCCTGCCCTTGATCTGTATATTGAACTTACCACCCTCAAACAAAGTCTGATAACCTACAAAAACCGGAAAATCCGCCGCCTGCGGGAGCTTTACCCCGAAATCAAGATCACCCTTCTCAACAAAAACAATTATGACCGCCTGCTGGCTAAATACGGCTCCGGGCCGCTCGGCCAGTCCCGGGCGCACGGCATCCGCCAGGTTCTTTATACCCAGGAACAAATCAAGGGCCGGGTGGATGAACTCGCCCGGGAAATTTCTGCCGATTACGCAAATAAATGCCCTGTTCTGCTTGGAGTTCAGCGGGGCTTTATCTGTTTTATGGCTGACCTTATCCGCCAGATAAGCGTACCTATGGATATGGACTTTATGGCGCTCTCACACTATACCGGAAAACCGGGAAAAGGCGTTAAAATAACCAAGGATACCGACCTTGAACTCGAAGGGCGCCATGTACTGCTGGTGGAAGACATTGTTGATACGGGAATGACCCTGAGCTATATCCTCAACCACCTCAAGGGCAGGCATCCCTCCAGTCTGGAGGTTTGTACTTTGCTGGACCGCCAGGCACGCCGCCTGGTGGATGTGGATATACGTTACATTGGTTTTAATATACCTGATGAATTCGTGGTGGGCTACGGGCTCGATTACCAGGAAGAATACCGCAACCTGCCCTTTATCGGGGTGCCTGTTATTCTGAGCGATACCTCTCCCCTGGTTAAGGAAACGCAATAAAAAAAGCCCCAAGTAACCTTTGCTTTTTTGAACTGAACCATCCGGTTGACCCTTTCGGAGCCACGGTTGTGGTACTTACTCAGGAAGCTCCCCGTTTGGTGGTCCTAACAGCTCGGCTACTTGGAGCATTTCCAGTATCTCATACGCTAACGGCAGTGTCAAAGCAATTTTCAGACAATCTAATTTTGACAGGGGCCTTTAACGCCTCTGCCACCGCCTGATAAGTTTGCAATTCTCTTGAAATCTCCCCTTTTCAATATTCTTATGCCCGACGACAGCAGGGGAAGGTTAAAATAATTATGGTTAACATAATATTATTTTATCAGGAAGGTGACTGCGCTTACAGGATAAAAAGAATGGATAAAAAGTGGCGACCCCGGCGGGATTTGAACCCGCGATCTCCACCGTGACAGGGTGGCATGTTAGACCGCTACACCACGGGGCCGCGTGAAGTGGGTACGCTCAAGTGTATCAAGAACCGCGTATTTCTGTCAACAATTTCACAGATGGGCTGATGGTCTTATACAACGCGGTCGATGGCAAAATAAACGAAACCCGAAACCGGACCACCATTGCCATTCCTGCTACTATTGTAAATGCAGTAAAGTGAACAGGCTGCCGCACTTTGGGCACATATCGAAGTGCATAATATATTAAGCCCGGTCTACCGTTAATGTAGCTGATTTTGATGCGTTGGGAATACGCGGCAGCCTGCTCTTCGATTATTAGTCCTGAACGCCGATAAGCGCCGCGGCTTTCAGGCGGGAAAAGAGCGCCATGGCGCAGTACCATTTTACACGGGTACGGGTTGCATCCTTGGATTCCAAGGCTCCCACGGATTCCACTTGAACGAATCCGGGGCTGGTAAGTCCGCACAGCCCGTCTTCGCCGAACTGCAGCGCATAGATGGTTGAACAATCTCCACCGGTAGAGCTGGTTTCGCCGCCCCCGGTCAATTCGTGGGTATCTTTAAGCCAGTCGTTAATACCTATGGGAATCCCGTTCCACAGCTGAATAAAATTACCCCACAAGTCCCGGTCTGTTTCAATCATGCCTCCGGAGTTTCTTACCAGGGCATTAATCTTGCGCCGGGAACGACGGCTCATGACCAGCATGTCCGGCTTGCCACCCTTGATGGCATCGATCAGTTCGTCCATCTTGTCCAGGGTAAGGGTCGCGCCGGTTTCTCCCATGCTGATAACCTGTCCACCGGGAGTGGCGGTATCCAGCAGTTTTCTCAAGCCGTCGAACTGTTTGGTATCCGTAGATGAGTCGCCGTACACGAATGCTTCCTCGAACTTGTGTTTCAGAGCTTTAGCCTTAAGTTCGATTACAGCTACCTCGAGGTCCTGAATGTTGGAGCGGGTGGCTTTGAGAAACGAATCCACGTCGGCGTCGCCGCCCATAATTTTCAGAGCGGCTGTGTACTGTTCAAACGTGGGAGTGGATTCCCCCCATTCTTCGCCGACATCGTAGAAATCGATTCCCGGCAGGCTCTGCTCCTGGTTGTAGGTGAGCCCGTTGCCGGTAATTTCTATGAACGGCATGCGCTGAAGCACCGGGGATTCTTTAACCACTGTTTCGATGACACCCTGAACCAGTATATCATTGGAAAGTTTGCTGGCTTCTGCTAAAGTCAATGCCATTAGTAGTTACCTCCAATCGCGTACTGGATTTTTTCCCTGGCGCTCAAGCCAGCCGCCGTATCCCGGTTTCTGGGCGGAGCCCCGGCCGGAACCGAGTCCTGGACCGCAGGCTGTTCCAGTGTCTTTCTAACCCGGTCTACGATTTTTTTAGCCCGCTCCAGGGACGAGTCGATTTCATCGACGCTTTTACCGGTTATCAATTCTTCCGGAACATCCGGGTGGGCTTTTATCACCATGTTTCGGTAGCTGGCAACCGCTTTTTCCAGGCTCAGAGTCAACCGGTTAAGGTCCTCCTGGTAACTGCCGGCGGAGGTTTTTAATTTGTCGATTTGTTTTTCCTTTTCGGCTACCGTCTTTTCCAGAAGATTGAGGTGCTCCCGGCTGTTTTCCTGCGGGGGTGCCTCTGTTGTATTCGCGGCCTGTTTTTGTTCCTTGACAGGTTTCGGGGTTTCGTTTTCCTGGGCCATATTTACCTCCCTGTTCCAAATTATCCACCTGCTCACGCTCTCTCTCACTCTCCAGCTGGTGACGCTACTCAACAATAACTGGAAATGAAACCTGCCCGCAAGGCATTTTTGTCGTTAAAGAGCTAACCTTCTACCCTCCCAAGCGTTACAATAAGTATCAGGGCTGTAATGCTGCATCCCGCATGGAGGTATTTTTATGACCAGAGTGAAAAGCATTTTACTGGCTTTCGTCACTATTTTTGCCCTTGTCGGCTGTACGCAGTCGGTTTCGGCTGAAGTAGCCATGTCCGACAAAGCCCGAGACACTTCGCCCGACATCGATGCCGGCCAGATGGAACTGCTCGTTGAAGGCAACAACCAGTTTGCCCTCGAACTGTACCGGCAGCTCAGCCGGGATGGCGGCAACCTGTTTTTCTCGCCGTATTCCATTTCAGCCGCACTGGCCATGACCTGGGCCGGGGCCGGGGGTGAAACCGAAAACGAAATGGCCCGCACCCTGCGCTACCAGCTTGCCCAGGAAGCGCTGCATGCCGCTTTCAACCAGCTGGACATTGAACTGGCTGCACGCGGCGAAGGGGCTGAAGGCAAGGACGGGGAAGGCTTCAGGCTCAATATCGCCAACGCTATATGGGGCCAGAAGGATTTCAAATTCCTGGACAGCTTTCTGGATACGCTGGCGATTAATTATGGAGCCGGTTTGCGCCTGCTTGATTTTGCCGGCAACCCGGAACAATCCCGCATCACCATTAACGACTGGGTGAGCCAGCAAACCGAAGGCCGGATAAAAGACCTCATCAAGCAGGGCTTGATCAGTTCGGTTACCCGGCTGGTGCTTACCAATGCCATCTACTTCAACGCCGCCTGGGAATACCCCTTCGATGAAGACGACACCACCCAGGGCGTTTTTTATCTGGCTGATGGCTCGGCGGTGAATGCAGAAATGATGCACCACAGCCGGCACTTCGGCTACGCTGGGAGCGAAAACTATCAGGCTGTAGAACTCAAATATGACGGCGGCGAGCTTTCCATGGTAATTATACTGCCTAAAGAAAACAACCTGGTTGAATTTGTTAACGGCCTGGATTCAGCCGCACTTGAAGAAATCCTCGGCGCCTTGAAGCCCGCCAACGTTAACCTGGCCATGCCGAAATTCGAATATGAATCCCAGTTCAGCCTTAAAGCCGCCCTGGAAGCGATGGGCATGTCGGAGGCATTCAGCGAAATGGCGGATTTCTCGGGCATGACCGGCGGCATGGACCTGTTCATCAAGGATGTCGTTCACAAGGCTTTCGTTTCCGTTGATGAAGCCGGCACCGAAGCTGCGGCTGCAACGGCTGTAATCATGGACCTTACATCCATGCCTGCCCAGCCGGTGGATGTTACCATAGACCACGGCTGCACATACTTGATAAAGGACAACCTTACCGGCACCATACTTTTCATGGGTTCGCTGGCAAATCCGGCTTAGCAGTTTAACATAACCAGCTTTCCGGAATCCGGGGAGGGGCAGTGAAGTGCGGCGGCTGACGGTCGATGCGCTCCTCCCCGGTATTTGTTACCTACTCATAGATCGCAATAACGACCGCTTCGCCAGGTATATATTCATCTAAAAAGCTGACCATCAGCTTGCGCCCGGCAACCAGTTCAACCTCCGGGATGTTGCAGGCGACCGCTACGCCTTCAAGGTAGCGTTGGTGGCTGGTCCTGAGCTTGATGGTGGCTTTACAGTTGCTCGCATCATAACCAATCAAAGTTGCCTGTTTGAGCATATTCATTACTCCTTTGGCTCCCTTTAGGCTCACGCCCTGATTCTGATAACAGCCTCCACCGAATCAGCGGCAATAATATATGGGCCGGTTTCATTCTTGAACCGGAACGGCTTCCAGTTCGATGACCTGTTCATACCTGCCGCGGCAGGGTTCGTAAACCGTCTCTGAAGCGGCGATCCGGAAACGGCTCCCTGTAAAACCGTGCTCCGGGCAGTCGATGCCAACCACGTCGCCGACCTGACCCGACGGATTGACGGGTGCTCTAATATAACCACCTGAAGACCGGGTTAACAGATCGTTCAACAACTCCCGGGCGCGGTCTGCCGCTTCTTCAGGGCTGGCTGCCGGCTCACCCGGTTGAACCAGAAGCCTCTCGCCGCTGATGAGGATGGAATTCCGGTCAAGGGCGGTGCCAAGTATGAGCTCGCCTGTTGCCGGGTCCATTCCCTCGACCTGAATGTGATTATACTCAGGCGCGATCTTTCTGGAGCCTGATTCATACACCGGGCAGCCGGAACTGCCGGAGCAGGAATAAGTATATAAAACCTCTCCCGCTTCTTCCGGGTTGTACAGGTAGCCGTTCAATCCTTCGAAAACCAGCCTGTCAGGCAGCATGCCCAGAAGTCTTTTTGCCGACGCGTCGCCTCTTGCGCCCGGGTTGAGCGTAAAATCAGGAGTCAGCGCATTTGCCGCGGCTGATGCTTTTCCGGATTGAAGCGTTATTCCAGCTCTTGCCAGTAAAAAAGCAAGGATCTGAACCGCGGCAGTCTCACCCGGGATCCGGTTCCAGCGGTACTGATGCCGGGCATGCCATGCCGAAAGGCGCTCCCAGCCGCCGCCGGCTCCCAGCACAAGCCGGCAACTGCCGCGTCCGGCAATCAGTTCCCGGCTTGTCAGCACGAATTCAAGCATAGGGCCGGTTTCCTCTTCTTCCGGCGTAATATACCCCAGGCCAAGTCGCACCAGCCCGCCGGGTTCCAGTGCCGGTATCTTGCCGGAATAACCATATCCGCTGTTATCCAGCTCCACTCTCAG
>JAFGLQ010000026.1 GCA_016928015.1 Dehalococcoidaceae bacterium | reverse complement strand
GGTGCTGGACCAGACCCGCCTGCCGGCAGAAGCAAGCTATATCCGAATCCGCGACCACGCGCACATGGCCCAGGCCATCAGAAACCTGAGCATACGGGGAGCTCCGGCTATCGGTGCCGGCGCCGCTTACGGCATCGCCCTTGGAGCCAAACTGATAGAAGAATCCGATATGGCCGCCTTTCTGGAGCGGCTGGACGGGGTAGTAAAAGTCATCACCGCCACCCGCCCGACAGCTCAAAATCTTTTCCGGGCTGCGGCCAGGATGCGCCGGTGCGCTGAGCACGCTTCGTCTCCCTCGCTTGCCAAAAAAGCCCTGCTTGACGAAGCAAAACTCATTCACCGCGAGCAGTACGAACAGGATATGGCCATCAGCCGTCACGGTTTGGATATAATACCCACCGACGCTGTCATCCTTACTCACTGCAACACCGGCAGCCTGGCTACCGCCGGATACGGCACCGCGCTGGGGGTGATTAAACTGGCTCATCGACACGGCAGGTCTATCCGCGTGCTGGCAATGGAGACCCGGCCGCTGCTGCAGGGTGCCAGGTTAACGGCTTTGGAGCTCGAACAAGCCGGGATACCGTTCGAACTGATTGTCGATTCGGCTGCCGGCCATTGCATGGCTCGCGGCAAAATCGACCTGGTAATAACCGGCGCTGACAGGATTGCCCGCAACGGCGATACCGCCAACAAAATCGGCACCTATACCCTGGCTGTTCTAGCCGGAGTACACGGGCTGCCTTTCTATATCGCCGCTCCATTGACGACTTTCGATCCGGCAACCGCCACCGGCGGAAGTATTGTAATTGAAGAACGCAGTCCTGACGAGATAACCTGCTTCAACGGGGACGCTTCAGCCCCACCAAATACTCCGGCACTCAACCCCGCTTTCGACGTTACCCCTGCCCGGCTGATTACCGCTTTTATAACCGAGGCTGGCCTTTTGCGGCCTGAAGAATTGAAACAGGCAGCCGCACGTTCTGCCTGAGCTGTGCCGCCTGCCGGCGGCACTATGCCCGGTTCTTCGTTGCGGCCATATCCTGGATAACAATTGCATAATTGAATCCCGGGAGAGCGTCTTATATAATCAATGCAAAACGGAGGCAACCGATGCATACCGCTAAACTGGGCGTTATCGGAGGAACGGGGCTTTATCACATCGAAGGGCTGAGCCATGTGAAAACCTTTGAAATGAAAACTCCTTTCGGCAAACCCAGTGACCGCATCACAACCGGCAAACTGGAAGACGTAACCGTCGCTTTCCTGCCGCGCCACGGCACAGGCCACCGCATCTCACCGACCGAACTGCCTTCCAGGGCAAATATATATGCACTCAAGATGCTGGGGGTCGAATATATAATCGCCATTAACGCCGTGGGTTCGCTCAAAGAAGACATCCATCCGGGAGATATGGTAATTCCAAACCAGTACATAGACAAAACCACCCAGAGGCGCAATACCTTTTTCGGAGAAGGCCTGGTAGCCCATATTTCCTTTGCCGACCCTGTTTGTCCCAGCCTCTCTTACACGCTTTTTGAATCTGTCGGAAAAACCGGCGCCAGGGCTCATTTCGGCGGTACTTACATTGTAATGGAAGGGCCGGCTTTTTCCACCAGGGCGGAATCTTTGCTGCACCGTTCGTGGGGAGCCGATGTTATCGGCATGACAGCCCTCCCGGAAGCCAGGCTCGCCCGTGAAGCCGAGATCTGTTATGCTACTCTGGCCTGCGTCACCGATTACGATGCATGGCATGAAACCGAGGCTGCCGTTTCGGTCGATATGATTATAGCCACCCTCAAACAGAACGCCGAAGCTTCTAAAAATGCCATCGGGCATGCGGCGGCCGGCCTGCCGCCAAGAGACAAATGCATTTGTCGCCGAGCCCTGGCCGGCGCTATCGTGACCAACCCGGCAATGGTTTCGGCCAAGCGCCGGGAGGAAATCAATCTCATCGTGAGCAAATACCTGGATTAGGGGCGTAATGAGTTTATTCAATTTTGCTTTCAAAACCACCATAATAGGCAGCATGCCGCATACCGACCCCGAAAAAGCCTGCCAGCTGATAAAACGCTACCTCAAGGACATCCCGGCATGGCCCCAATTGCCCAGGCGCAGCCTCCTGGAGTTAATGGATGCCCAGTTCAGCCGCGGTTTTCCCGGCCTGGAAATAACAGAAGGAAAACTCTCTTTCAAACGTTCGGCGGGATTTGAGAAGGCTCTTGAGAGCCTCTACGAGAACTATTTAGCCGACAAATACGCAATGTATGCCGTTACCCCTGATTATGCTGCCGGCCTGCATTATTTTACGAATATGGCCGGTTTTTCGCCTCCCGCAGTCAAGGGGCAGATCTTGGGTCCGGTAAGCTGGTGCCTGAGCATTGCCGATGAAAGCGGTAAATCGATACTTTACGATGATATTCTTTCAGATGCGGCCTCACGCATGCTGGCCTTGAGCGCCAGGTGGCAGGAAGATTTGCTGGGCCGCGTCAGTAAAAACACCCTGCTTTTCATCGATGAACCAGCCATGTCGAGCTATGGCTCGGCTTTTTTAAGCCTGCCCGGGGAAAAACTGGCCGGTCTTATCCGTGAAACTATGAGCCGGCTCAGAGGCCTGAAGGGCATTCACTGCTGTGGGAATACCGACTGGGGCCTGGTGCTTTCCACCGGAGCGGATGTGCTGAGCCTTGACGCCTACCAGCACGGCACGACCCTGAGCCTGTATCCGGAAGCGGTCGCAGCCCATCTGGCCCGGGGTGGCGCTGTCGCCTGGGGAATAGTGCCCAACACCGAAGCAGCCATTGCCGGAGAAACCGTTGCCGCGCTCAAAGACCGGCTGGAGGAAACCATGGGAGCTCTTGCCCGCAGCGGCATCGCCTTCAGGGAACTGGCTCAGGCAAGCCTGCTTACTCCCAGTTGCTCTCTTTCCGGGTTGAGCGAAGAAGGAGCCGAACAGGCTCTGGCGTTAATGGCAGAACTCTCGGAAAGAATGATTTCCCTCTATCTATAAAGGAGGCCGGGTATGGATTGCCATATTTGGGAAAATAAGGCAAACTGTAACTGCACTTATGAACCATGCCACAGAAAAGGCAGGTGCTGTGAGTGCATCGGTTATCATCTGGCCGGACGCGGGCTGCCGGCCTGTTATTTCCCGGCTTCAATTGAAAAAACCTACGACAGAAGTTTCGAACGTTTTGCACAGGCAATCAACAGAGGGGAGATTTGATAATGGAAAACTTACCACAGGTTGGGGACCGGTATTTTGATGCTGTGGCCAGAGTAATCGAGGACAACATATCAAAAATGGTTCCCGGTGAAAACGAACAACGTTTCTATGCATCACTGGCAGCAGGAGGAAACTCAACTGCCGCCCATGTAGTTGCCTACTGCGAGGGAATGAAAGAGCTTTACGGGGAAGGGGACGGAGATAAAGCCCTGGAACTGACCAAGCTTTTCACACTGCTCATGCTGGCCCAGAGTTACCGCTGGCTGAGTGAAAACCATCCAGAAACCACCGATACCGATGATGCAGCCAGAACAGCCGCCGCCAACATACTGGCAATGTTCGGCGACGACAAACCCGAGAGCCTGGAATTGTTCGTCGACTTGAAGACGCAGTTTGATTATGACACCCGGAACAATCCATCCATGGTGCACATGGGAGGATTCATGCTCGGTTGGGCTGCCGAGGCTATGGGGCACCCTTGCCTCGAATGGCAGAAGGTTGACTTCCCCATTGACAGCATGTCCGATGTCACCCAGTCAGGGGTCCTGATAGATTCTGCTCCCATGCGAAGCCCTGCCGATATCAAAGCCTTCTGGGCCTGCCACGGTGCCGGCTGCCGGGCGCTTATGGAGCATTACGAAGGGAAAAAGATTGACGGAGACGCTGCCGCCGGCAATACAGGCGCTGAGTAAACCGGGCATACTGCCAGGCAGCGCCGGCCAGGCTACAATCATCCAGACCCAGATGAGCTGGGTGCTTCTCACCGTTGATTTTGCCTTTAAATTCAAAAAGCCGGTTGACCTGGGTTATGTCGACTATACCTCGCTGGAAAAACGCCTTTATTTTTGCCAAAAAGAAGTCGAACTGAACCGGCGGCTTTGCCCGGACAGCTACCTGGGTGTTGTTCCCGTAACCTTGAAGGGAGGGGAGTACCTTCTCGGCGGCACCGGTGAAATTGCGGATTATACGGTACAAATGAAGCGGCTGCCGCAGGAGCGCATGCTGGACTGGCTTTTGCTGAATGGGGAGGTTACTCCGGACATGCTCAATTCTGTAGCTGTAAAAGTTGCCGGTTTTCACCGGAAAGCAGAAACGGGCAAGCACATAGATGTGTACGGCTCCATGGAGGCTGTCCGCTTCAACGTCGCTGAAAACTTCGAACAGACAACCAAATACACCGGGCCGGTAGCACTGCCACGGTCCATGGCGAGAATCAAGAGATTTACGCATGCTTTTCTTGATTCACACGCAGGCTTGTTTGCCGGCCGTGTCACGGCAGGCCATATTCGCGACTGCCATGGAGACCTTCATTCTTCCCATATTTGCTTTACCGATCGCCTTTGTATTTACGACTGTATCGAGTTCAATGACCGGTTCCGCTACTCCGACACCGCTTCAGAAGTGGCGTTTCTGGCCATGGACCTGGACCATTACGGCAGGGCCGACATCAGCACGACCTTTATTCAAGACTATATCGAAGCCTCGGCAGACACCGGTATTGAAAGCCTGCTCAGATTTTATAAATGTTACCGGGCTATGGTCAGGGCCAAGGTGAACTGCTTCAAACTGGATGACCCTTACGTGAGTGACAGCGAAAAGGCTTCGTCCGGATCTGCCGCCCGGTTGTACTTCGACCTGGCCGAGAGTTACACGCTTGAAAAGCCGGTTCTGCTTGCCACTGCCGGCCTCACCGGCAGCGGGAAATCCACTCTTGCCCGGGCGCTCGGGCGTCGAATGGGAATGGTGGTCATTTCCTCTGATGTAATACGAAAAGGTTTGGCCGGCATTCCATCCACCCGGCATTGTTACGACGAGCTGGATAGCGGGATTTATTCACCTGAATTTTCCCACCTTACCTATGAAACCATGTTCAAGCAGGCTGAACACTGGCTTTCCCGCGGGGTATCGGTGATACTGGATGCAACTTTTACACAAGCTCGCAGCCGTCAGGCTGCCGCCGGACTCGCCCTCCGGCAGGGGGCAGATTTCGGAATAATGGAGTTTTGCATCAAAGATGACCAGGCCCTTGCCCGGCTTGAAGAAAGAATGAATCAGCCCGGAAATGTAAGCGACGGGAGAGCGGAAGTCTACTTCAAGCTGAAGCAGGAATACCAGCCCCTGACCGGAACCGAAACAGCCTGGCGTGTTATAATTAACTGTTCAATACCGCTTGAGGAAAACATCAACCGTGTCCAGAATTACATATACAGGGAATAAAGGATATTGAAAATGCACCAACACGATGTAAAAAGCCTTTCGCTGGCCCAGTCCGGACGGGAAAGAATCGACTGGGCAGGAAGGGACATGCCGGTTCTGAAACTTATCGGCGAGCGCTTCAGCCGTGAACAGCCCTTCAAAGGTATCCG
>JAFGLQ010000025.1 GCA_016928015.1 Dehalococcoidaceae bacterium | reverse complement strand
TGATTTGCGGCTGGCGTTATTCATAATCAACTGTATGATAACGTTACGAACACCTGATTTCAATAGGTCTGACGGTTTTTATTTTAAGATTGCCACGCTCGCTGCGTTCCTTGGCAATGAATTATGTAAGGCCATCGCGAGGAGGGCATCAGCCCGACGTGGCTCACCCTATTCCATACAGCCCCGGCTGTCTCCCGGTTCGCCGGCCGGAGCCGGGGAGCCGTGGCGGCGCCGGTCCCGGTTGTCCCACAGCACCAGCATGCTGGGCAGCACCAGCACCGCCGCAAACAGCGAAAACACGATGGCATAAACGATTACGTAACCCAGCTGCTGGAACGGTATCAGCGTGGAGGTAATCAGTACCCCGAAGCCGATGGCGGTGGTAAGGGCCGAACCGGCCAGGGCGCTGCCGGTTTGCGAAACCGTCCGCCTCAGGGCCAGTTTGCAGTCGGGCGTTTTTTTACGCTCTTCCAGGAAACGCGAGGTCAGATGGATGGTAAAGGGAACCCCGATGCCGATGGAAAGGGCTGCCAGTGTGGCTGTAACCGGGTTGATGGGGATGCCGGTTACCGCCATGGCGCCGAAGGTCAGCGCCAGCACCAGCCCCACCGGTAGAACCGTGATGATCCCGATAAGCGGTTTGCGCGCATATATCGTATAGTGAACGGTAAGCAGCAGCATGGCGCCGCCCAGAGCGATCAGCAGGGAAAGCACCTGTGAATTTTCGATAGCCTGGCTCTGGCGTGCCTGGGAGATAGTCTGGGAAGTAATCACGAATTCGGCACCTGCTTCTTCCACGGGGCTGAAAACTTCTTTCAGCCCCGCAGTCAGCGCCGCCACCCCGTTCTGGCCTCCCGAGGTTCGAATATCGACCCTCGTAATCAGCGAGCCCCCGTCATCCCGCGCCAGCACCTGCCCGGCAGCAGGTACACTGGCAATCAGGTAGTCATAAACCGCTGCCACGTCTACGTCACTGCCCACCGTAAGGTCCGGCCGGACTCCCAGCACCCCCAGCTCGGCAGCGTAGCCGGCACCGAAAGCCTGGCCCAGCACGGAAGCGATGGAGTTGGCATCCGCAAACCCTCCCACGCTCTGTACCCCGGGCACTTCCGCCGAAGCGGCAACGGCGCCTATCAAGGCGTTGTGCGCGCCGGGCCCGGCGATATCCCCGGTCACCAGCACCTGGGTTCGCTCCTCGAAGCCGCCGCCGAACTCTTTCGAGAGCGTGTCGAAGGTTGCCAGCAGGGGTTCGTTTTTGGGCACGAAATCGGTCAGGTTGAACTCGCTTTCAAGCTGGGTAAACCCGTAGCCGCCCAAAACGGTAAGAAGAACCGCGATGATCACGGTGGCAACCGGGGCGCGTTCTGCCGGCCAGGCCGCTTTTGCCGCAATCCTGGAAAGGCTGCTTGTGGCCTGCCCGGCCAGGGCTTTCAATGGCAGCCTGCCCTTCCGGGCCGCCCGCCGGTCCAGAATAATGCGTACCGCCGGCAGGAAGGTCACCGCCAGGACAAAAGCCGCCGATATGCCCACCGCTGCGAGCACCCCCAGTGTCGCCAGGAAAGAAACCGGGCTGGAAAGGTTGGTCAGGAATCCGATAGCGGTAGCCCCCGTAGCCAAAAGCAGGGTGAAACCGGTGGTGGTCATGGCAATACGCAGCGCCTTCTCCGGGTCGCCGAGGGTGCCGGTCTCGAAGCGGTAGCGCGCCAGGATATGAATGGCAAAATCCACCCCCAGGCCCACGATCAGAATCGGCACCACCTGGGTTTGCGGGGAAAAATAGTCCGTCAGGCCCAGGTAGTCCGGCCCCAGCAGTACACCGGCGCCCTGCATCCAGACCACGGCGATCATAATTATCACCAGCGTCAGGCCGACATCGGCAGCGGTGCGCCCCAGTATCAGCCGGCGCTGGCCGGGGCCCGGCCTCAGCCAGTAGACCACTGCCAGGATGAGAAGGACTATCCCCATGGCGATGCCGAACAGCCGCCCGATTTCCGGTCCGGGATCGCTGGCTGTAAGCAGCAGGCCGAAGCTGAACGGTGTAACCGAAACGCCTTCTGGGGCTTCCACCGTTTTAATAACATCGAAGAGCTCGCGCTGCTGTTCGATTACCTCCAGCGGCCCGAGCCCGGTGGTATCCTGGAATACCAGCATCAAACCGGATGAAGGAGGTTCGCCCGAACCCATCAGGCTTTCATAAAGAGCCGCAAACTGGGGCGGCGCCATCTCGATTGCCTTCTGCTGGAAAGCCGCCACCATTTCATCGCTGAGCTGAGCCGGGTTCATCCCGGCGGCCTCGGCAGCACGTGCCACCCCGGTAAGAAAACTTACCACCGGAGGCTGCTGGCCGCCGCTGACCAGTGTAGCGGCCGCATCGCTTTCCAGGATAGCCTTTTCGATTGAACTCAACGCTGCCAGTGAAGCCGCCGAGCGGATATCCCCCTGGGCTTCCAGTACCACCTGCAGTACCGAAGTAGGCTCCCCGAAATTTTCCTCGATAACATCCAGCGCCCGGGTGAGTTCGTTATCTTCGGTAACCACTTCCTGCACGGTTACCGACTGGGTGGCAAAAACCCCAAGTACGACGGTAACAACTAAAACGGCGGCAATCACCACTGCTGGCCGTTTGATTATCAGTTCAGCCAGGGCGCGAAACAGCGTTTGCAAATAAATCTCCTTAATTACCAGCACTAATTATCAATTGTAAAATTGACCTGCATTATAACAGAACAGATTAAGAATATATAATCTGTGCATATGGTTATTTTTTCACAATAATGATATATTGTTTGGAATATTTTCCGCCGGGTAATTAACGACGAAAAAATCGAAATTCTTTATTGACAGCCTTGCGTGAGATACATCGACAACAGCGCCGCCTACAAAGATTACATCGATCATTTCAACGATCGTCTCGCCGGCTATATTCCACCCCGTGCGGCATGGACCCCAGTCGAAAAAGCCCTTTTTGCCCCCGACGACCTGTATGACATCCCCCGGGAGGAAGCCCTCTCGATGCAGTTTGCCGCCATCCACCATGCTTTTTCACGCCACTACGCGCTCAATCCCATGTACCGTAACTTCTGTGAAAGCAACTCGGTCAGCCCCGGGGACATCGAATCCCCTGCCGACCTCTTCAAAATCCCGCTAATACCCGATGCCTTCTTCAAAAGCTACCCCGCCGGAAAACCTTTTGCCACCTGGCTGGGAAACCTGGTTACCGGAAGCCTGCCCCAAATCCGGATCAGGCAAAACAACCCCAGTCTTGACCAGGTGATCGATTCCTTCAACCGCTCGGGGATGTGCGTTACCTACAGCAGCGGTACCGGCGGCCGGCACACCATCATCCCGCGGGATGAGGTAACCTTCAACGCTTCCCAGTATGCCCTGGCCAAGTGCATGCTTGCCATGAGCTGCGGGCGCTGGATCGACCGCTCGGATGCCTGCCTGCTGATGCCGGACCCCAGGGAGAACTACCTGTATGCGGGCAAAGCCCTGCAGGTGATTTTCGATATTGTCGGCCATGTCGAAGTGGCCATCAAAAGCAGGGTTTCCCTTTCCGTGATGGGAGCCGTCATGAACAACACCAGCGGATTCAAAGCCAGGACGGTCCGTTTCGTTTCGGCGCGCCGTTCGCGCCACATGGTCCGCCAGGTCATAGACTGGCTGGAAGAGAGGCGGCACGCGCCCGATTTTACTTTTATACTGGGTGCTCCCTACCTCATATACCACGTGCTCATGCAGCTTAAAAAGGAGAACCGGGCTTTCAGCTTCGGTGAACGCGGCGGCGTAGTCACCGGCGGCGGCTGGAAAATACACGAACATGAAAGGCTCCCGGCTGGCAGGTTCCGGGAACTGGTGGAACAGGTGCTCGGCATACCGCCCAGGTACTGCCTGGATATCTACGGTATGGTGGAAGGCAACGGCTGGATGATCCAGTGCCCCGAAGGCCACTATCTGCATGTGCCGTGGTCCTATTTCAAGCCCATGGTGCTGGACGAAAAACTGCAGCCGGTGCTGGACGGCCAGTGGGGAAGGTTCGCCTTCCTGGACGCTTCTGCCTCGAGCTACCCCGGTTTCATCCTTACCGGGGACCGGGCCAGGCTGCTGGAAAAATGCCCGGTTTGCTCCCGTCCCGGGCCCGTGCTCGACCCCGAAATCAGCCGGCTGGCCGGTCAGGCCGGCAGAGGCTGCGGCGAAGAAGTAAGGCGGATGTTTGCTGTCAACCGGCAGGAATGAGCTAAAGGTGATAAAACTCTATTATCTGCCCGGTTTTTTCGTAACGAAACGCATGGTATCGGGCGCGTTTTTCATGTTAAGGCTGTCGCTACTCAACCTGTGGCGCCTGAAAGGTTCAGGCCGTAAAGCAGGGTACCGCCCCGTTTTCCAGCGCCCTGCCCGCAGATATTCCTTACCTGAAGTAGCCCGCGGCATCGAACAAAAGCCATCCAGCCTCAAGTACCTGCGCCGGACGCTTTACTGCAACCCCGGTGCTCCCGCCATCATTGCCATGGCGGACCGACTAGGCGCCGGGGAACTGCCGGAGAGAGAATACGCCGCCGTGGCTTTCGAATTCGTCAAGCGCAGTATCAGTATTGAAATTCTGCCCCTGGATGAAGCCGAAACTACCCTGGAAAGAGGCACCGGCACGTGCCTGCATAAACTTTCCCTGTTAATCGCGCTTTGCCGTACAACCGGCATCAAGGCACGCTACAAACTTTACGTGCTCTCTTCCGCAGACAACCTCGACCAGGCCCTGGGAAACGATCCGGCCTCACAAAAACGCTACGACGAACTCGGCCGCCTGCTTTTTCACGGGGAAGCCGAAATACTGCTGGACAACGCGTGGGTAACCTGCAGCCCGGGGCTCAGCGACGAAAGGCAGGCATCCCTAAACCTGCCCATCACCCGTTTCGGGGAACAGGCTCTGGGCGTGTGGTATTCGGCAGAGCCGGGGTCGGTAACAACGGTAGAGTCGATCCCTTACGGCATGAATATCCTGATGAAAGCAGCCGCCAGAATGGCGCCTGCCGTTATCGACAGGGCCAATCTGAGCCTGGCGGAACAATGCCGCCGCGGCCGGGCGATCTTGGAAGATGCCGGGGAAGCGGCATACGATGCCATGGCCAGGCGCCTGGCCAGGCAGTCATCTCCTGAAATTATTATGTCGGAAAGGCAGGAAATCAGATTTGAAAAGTAACACCTCGAGCCTGACAATCAAGCAAAAACTGGGTTACGGGCTGGGCAGTTCGGCCTCCAATTTCATCTGGCAGATGGTAAGCTTCTACCTGCTGTTCTTCTACACCGATGTTTTGGGTATTCCTGCCGCGGCGGCCGGCACGCTTCTGCTGCTGGCCCGGGTTTTCGACGGGCTCAACGATTTGGTGGAAGGCCACATCGTCGACCTTACGCGCTCCCGGTGGGGCAGGTTCCGGCCTTACCTGTTGTTCGGGGCACTGCCCATAGCGCTTCTGCTGGTGCTGACTTTCTATACGCCGGATATCGGGGTGAACGCCAAGATTGCATATGCCGCGGTTACGTATGTGCTCCTCGGCATAGCCTATTCGTTCATGACCATCCCGCATTCAGCCCTGATGGCTTCGATGACACAGGACGCCAACGAGCGCTCCAGCCTGGCTTCTTTCCTGATGGCATCCGTATATGCCACCATACTGGTGGTGGCGGCAACCACCATGCCGCTGGTCAACCTTTTTCCCACCCGCCAGATCGGTTTTACGGCTACGGCCGCCATATTCGGCATACTGGCAATCATTCTTTACCTGGTATGTTTTGCCAGCACCCGTGAAATCAAACCCGCCCCCGTACGCAAAAACAGCATAAAGGCCGAATTCAAACTGCTTGTCCATAACAAGTACCTGCTCATCATGCTGGCGGCATTGCTGTTTACCCAGGCCGCCAACGATATGCGCACCAGTTCGGCTATCTATTTTTTCAAGTACAACATCGGCAATAAAGCCTTTTATCCGCTGTTCATGGCAGGCATGATTATCTGCATGGTAGCCGGCGCACTCGTTGCCCCGTGCCTTGCCCGCAAACTGGCCAGCAAGCGCAATCTTTTCATCGCCGGCACACTGATAGTCGTCCTTTCCAGCACAGCGGTAATATTTGTGCCTTATTCCAACATTCTCTTGATTACCGCCGGCCTGGGTGTATCCAGCGTGGGTATAGGCATCACCTACGTGATGATACGCTCCATGCTGGCCGACACGGTAGAATACGGGGAGTGGAAAACAGGCATAAGGGGTGAAGGCATCATTTTTTCGACGTTCGGCATCACCAACAAGCTGGGTTATGCCCTGGGCGGTTCACTTTCGGCTTTTCTGCTGGCCGGTGCCGGCTACATTCCCGATGCCGTTCAGAACAAGCAGGTTTTAGACGTAATATTATATATGCTGACATTGTTTCCGGTAATTGCCGGTGTCCTGGCTATCGCGATAATGTTGTTTTACAAACTGGATAACCGCCGCTACGACGATGTCTTGAAGGATCTGAAGGAGCGAAACGGTTAACAAGCCGCCTCCAACCACACATATGTCATCGCGAAGCCGCCGTCAGGCTGCTGTGGCGATCTCGATCCACCACTCGATACGTCATCGCGAGCTTTGGCAAAGCCAAAGCGTGGCGATCTCTTACAACAATGACGAAATGAATTGTTCCAAAGTACTATTGATTACACGCCACAGGATGCTATACCATGTGGCATATCAGCCGAAACTAAAAATCAACCGGAGAACCAGTGGTACCCATCGAACAGAAAATAAGGCTTCTTCGCTCCACCATGGGCTGGAGCCGGGAAGAGCTGGCCCGCAGGCTGGATGTCAGCCTTTCCTCGGTCAACCGGTGGGAGCTTTACAACGTAACCCCTTCCCCCCTTGCCCGCAAGGAGCTGGAAAAGCTTTTCAAAAAAGCAGGCTTGAGTTGAACCTGTCCTCAAAAAATATGTCATCGCAACCACCACACATCCGTCATCGCGAAGCCGCCGTCAGGCGGCTGTGGCGATCTCTTGCAACCCACCAACCTTATCCCGGAAACGAGCCGTGAAATCATAAAATGAACATCAAACATTATGTAAACAAAGAACGGCTCATATTCACTGCCCTGCTGCTGATCGTAACAACCGTGGTGATATATGCCCCCCTGCGCTACGGCTTCATATTCCCCACGGGCGGGGATGATACCGCCCACCATATCAACTACTTAAAGAACCTGACTCAGGACTTCGGTTATATAACCGGTATGGGCTACTACGGCATTGCCCTGCTGGTCCCGTTTACCAAAATGGGGCTGAACCCGGTTGCCGTATTCAGCGTGTTCAACTACGCGGTAATTATTGCCGTATTCGTCTCTCTCTGGGTGCTGGTGCGCCGTTTTTATGGTTTCATACCGGCGGTGCTGAGCTTCCTGGTCAGTGTATTTATGGTTATGTCCACCTGGTATTACTTCGAGGACGGTACTATTTTCAACATTTTCAACCTGTGGGTTATAGCGCCGCTGGCTTTTTATTCGCTCAGCCGCTGGCTGGAAGAAGGCGCCCGCAAATGGCTGGTCATCTGCGGTGCGCTATTTGTGCTGACATCCCTGGTTCACTCCGCCACCTATCTTTATATCATGGCTTCCATGCTGTTGTTAACCGCCGCGTTTTCCTTCTGGCAATACCGGAAAAAAGACACCACGATGCTTAAAAGAACCCTTATTTTTGGAGCGGTTTTCAGTGTTTCCATAATCACCGCGGCGGCAACATGGATGCACAGGCTCCTGCCAGCGGTTACCGGCGCGATGGTGGATACAGTGGTTGGGGATAAAGTTTCTTACGCTCAGCGCGTAAGTTTCATAAACTGGCTGGGGCATTACCTGAACGTAGCTACCTTGATGCTGCTGATACTGGCAGGGTTTATCCTTTACATTATTTTCAAGAAGGGCACAACCCAGCAGAAAGCCTCCATTTCCAGTAAGCTGAACCAGCCCCTGAGTTTCATACTGCTTGCTTTTGTGCCGGTGTTTGCAGTTGGGGCTTTTACCTTGCTGGGTTATAATTACGACCGTTTCGCCCGGGACCTGGCAACTTTGACGGGCCTCGGAGCCGCCTTGCTTTTGGGCCTGGGTTTGACATATTACAATTTCGGTTATAAAAAGGTCTGGTTTGCCATGGTGGCTGTGTTAATAGTTGCCTCCAGCGTGCCGGTTCAGAGGTGGCTGAGTGATTATACCGCCCTTCGCCCCTGTGACCAGCAGGCTATACAGTATTTGAACGAACAAACCACTTCCGGGGTAACCGTTCAGCATTTTTCTGAACTGGCTCCCAAAATATACCAGCTCTATACCCAAGAAAACATTTCCTTCGAGCGGGCTTATGACTTTTCCAAGCTCCAGGATGCCGATTATATTATTTACCGCAACAATCACATGACCTTTTATACTTTAAGGTATCATAAAGCCAATACCGCACTGGTAATACCGCAAACCCTGGCCGAACAGGAAAGCCTGACTGAACTCGAACGCTTCACCAGCGGTGAAGACATGGTAGTTATCTACCAGGTGGAGGCACCGTAGATGTTTGCACAGCTATCATGGGTCATCGCGAGCTTTGGCAGCGCCAAAGCGTGGCGATCTCAAACAAGTCCTCGAACTGTCATCGCGAAACCGTCCAACCACACATCCCGTCATCGCGAAGCCGCCGTCAGGCGGCTGTGGCGATCTCTACCTTCCAACCGAAATGCCATCATGAAGCTTGCCTCTGGCAAACCGTGGCAATCTCAAAATCCAGTCGAATATTTTCCAAAAAAATTCCGGAAATCTCTTCCAACCCTTGTCGCGCCAAAGGTATATAATGGTGCCTCGATGTTACCAACAAAGGCCAACTAACAAATGAACAACATAAAAAACAAAACAGTATGCGTGGTAGGCTGTGGCTATGTAGGCCTCCCGCTGGCCAAGGCGCTGGTAAAACACGTAAAAGTCATAGGCCTCGATAAAAGCAACTCACGTATCGCCAATATAATAAAAGAAAACAATAATACCAACCTCACCCTCACTTCAGACCCCATCGCCATAAAACAGGCAGACTTCGTCATAATCTGCGTGCCAACCCCGGTTACCGAATCCAAAGAGCCGGATTTAACCCCGGTAATAAACGCCACCAGGGCAATCAGCCAGAATCTTAAGACCGGCGCCATAGTAATTCTGGAATCCACCGTTTACCCAGGTGTTACCGAGGAACTGCTGGTGCCGGTCCTCGAAGAATCCGGCCTCAAAGCCGGCACAGATTTCAAGGTCGCCTACTCCCCGGAGCGCATCAACCCCGGTGATGAAGAACACGGCGTGGAACAGGTAACCAAGGTGGTTGCCGGTATGGATGCTGAAACCACCGAAGCCGTTGCCGCGCTCTATTCCCTGGTAACGCCCCACATCTTCAAAGCCGCCAATATAAAAACGGCCGAAGCCGCCAAGGTAATCGAAAACACCCAGCGGGATCTGAACATCGCCCTCATGAATGAACTTGCCATGCTCTTCAACAGGATGGGGCTCGATACCCGGCAGGTGCTGGATGCCGCTTCAACCAAGTGGAACTTCAACCGCTATTCCCCCGGCCTGGTGGGCGGCCACTGCATCCCGGTGGACCCGTATTATCTAGTACACAAGGCAAGGGAACTGGGCTTCGAACCCAAGGTTATTGCCGCCGGCAGGAAAGTTAATGATGGAATGCCTAAATATATAGCCGGACTTGCCGTCCAAGCCCTGGAAAGCGCCGGTAAGCTCATTCGGGGTTCCAAAGTAGTTGTGATGGGTTTGACATACAAGGAAAACGTGCCAGACTTGCGGGAAACCCCCGCCATGGGCATCATTACCGAACTGGTTGAATACAGGCTGGATGCGTATGGTTACGATCCGTTGTTGACCCCGCAGAAAATTGAGCAGACCTTCAACATCCCCGCTCTAACCAATTTAACCCAAATAGAAGCCTTGAAACCGGATTGCCTTATTTTTACCGTAGGCCATAAACAATTCCTGGACCTTTCCATTTACAATCTTGTAAAAATAACCAATACAAACCCCGTGCTGGTGGATGTCCGTAGTGTATTCGATTCCGAAGCGGCCAAAAACGCCGGATTTATTTACAGGGCATTATGAAATACTTGTTAGCATGGATAATCGCGAAGACACGCCACGACGTAGCGATCATAAAAAATAGCCGGAGCAATATCGGATAGTTTTAACTAAGAAGAAAAACGTGGCGAATGTATTATTTGCTAATACTCTTAGCTCATTCCGCAAGTAAAAACGCCTTGATTTCCTCTCCAAATTCCCTACCCTTGGCAAACATAGCATTGTGGCCTATTCCGGGATAAAGCACCAGCCTGGCATTGGGAATACCGGCTGCGGTTTCCTTTATGGGGTAGAAGAAATCATCCTCCCCGCCGATTACCAGGGTATCTGCGCGAATGTAGCTCAGGTTGCATCCCATATTGAGCCTGTCTTCAGCTTCGATCTCAACTATACCGTCGGAGGCATCCCCGGGGATAATCATGGGTCCCATCAGCCAAAATAACCCGCTGAACAATGACTTCTTAACACCGGTTGGGTGAATTGAACTGCCTAATAGGCTGGCAGCCTTTCTGCGCCTGCCCTGGCCGGCAAGCTGAGCTACCTCCATCTGCAGTTTCTTGGCCTCAGGTTTTATATAGCAGCCTGTCATGACTAATACCAATCGTCGGACCAAGGCCGGGTGGATGGTGGCAAATTCCAGGGCGATGGCACCACCGGTGGAGATACCCATGATATCGGCACGCCCGCCGAGTTCATCCCGTACCATGCAGGCATAATCATGCGCCATCTCCGCCAGTGTATAACCCTTAGGCAGTCCGGGTTTCCGGTTGACCAGGTAAATGCGGTATTCATCTTCGAGTACTTTTAAAAAGCCAATGCTCATTCTGAGCGTAAACCTGGAAGGCGGCTTATGTTCAAAGGAAAGCCCTTCAAAAACCACCAGGTTGCGCTTCCCTCTGCCGAAACAGCCGTAAGGAAGGCCGTTCCTCGTATATCCGGTGGTCACTTTGCCTGCAGTCATCACAATCCCACCCTGTATTATATAACCCGCTCTCAATTATTCAAGTGGCAAGTGTGTAGGTAACCGGTCAAGCGCATCCCTCCTACCGGTCATTATGCCAATCGTTAAGGCGAGTAAAAGGATACAGTCTATTACAATAATCGGATGATGTATGGCCTTCTGGTTAGAACGATTGATATTTAATTGGAAAAACGCCCTGAAACGCTATTCTAAATAGTGTCGGCTTATGCTATATTGCTTGCACCTCAATTATTCCCGCGGATTGCCCCAAGGAGGATTAACCTGATGGCTGTCAAGATTGTTACCGACTCAACATCCGACCTGCCCCAGGCCCTGGCTGACGAACTGGGTATAACTGTCGTACCGGTATATGTGCTCTTCGGCAACAAGACTTATCGTGACCGCATCGATATCTCCGAAGATGAGTTTTACGACAAGCTGCTCACCTCCCCGGT
>JAFGLQ010000004.1 GCA_016928015.1 Dehalococcoidaceae bacterium | reverse complement strand
CAGTCCGCAGGGGCAAACATTTTCCCATTTTATTTTAAAGGCAGGATTAATTACGTATGCACGAACGCAAGGATATAAGAAACATAGCCATCATCGCACATGTCGACCACGGCAAAACCTCCCTGGTAGACGTGATGCTCAAACAGAGCAAGGTCTTCAGGGAAAACCAGGCGGTGGGCAACCTGATAATGGATTCGGGCAGCCTGGAGCGGGAGAAGGGCATCACCATCATGGCCAAGAACACCGCCATCGAATACAACGGGGTGAAAATCAACATCATCGATACCCCCGGCCATGCCGATTTCAGCGGCGAGGTGGAACGGGTCATATCCATGGCGGATGGCTGTCTTCTGCTGGTGGATGCGGTGGAAGGGCCCATGCCGCAGACGAAGCTGGTACTGCGCCACGCGTTGGGGCGGGGGCTGGCTACCATCGTGGTAATCAACAAGATTGACCGGCCCGAAGCCCGCGTGGACGAGGTTACCCGGCGGGTACAGGACCTGTTCCTGGAACTGGCTACGCATGCCGAACAGTTGGATTTTCATATTATTTTCTCGAGCGCCAAGGAAGGTTACGCTGTTGCCCGGCTGGGAGATGAGGGCAGGGACATATTGCCCCTGCTGGATTTGATTTTAACCAGTGTGCCGCCGCCGCAGATTCAGGAAGGGCCCTTCCAGATGCTGGTTTCCAACCTGGATTACGACTCCCACAAAGGGCAAATCGTCATCGGCAGGATTTTCCGGGGCAGTCTTGCCCCCAGGGACAGCGTGGTGTTGATAGGCGGAGAAGGGGTGAAGGAAACTTTCATGGCCGCTGAGGTGTTTACTTACCTGGGTTTGAAGAGGTTGAAGGTGGACCAGGTGGAAGCCGGGGACGTGGTGGCTATATCCGGCATCAGCGGGGCAAGCATCGGCGATACCATTGCCAGCCCGGATGAGCCGGTGGCACTGCCGCGCATCGAAATCGGCGAGCCAACGGTGGAGATGACCTTCGGCGTCAACACTTCGCCCTTTGCCGGGCGGGAAGGGCGCTACTGCACCACACGCCAGCTCAGGGAGCGGCTCTACAGGGAACTGGAAACCAACCTGAGCCTCAAGGTGGTCGACACAGATTCCCCGGATACCTTCCTGGTGAAGGGCAGGGGGGAACTGCACCTGGCTATCGTAATCGAGACCATACGGCGGGAGGGTTACGAATTCGAAATCTCCAAGCCGGAAGCCATCACCCGGGTAATAGACGGCAAGCTGGTGGAACCGATGGAAGCTCTTTCCATCATCACCCGGCAGGAATACATCGGCGTTTTGACCGAGATGCTTTCCAATCGCCAGGCCCAGATGATGGACATGCGCACCGATGAACATGGCAACGTGCACCTGGTTTTCCAGATACCTACCAAGGGGCTTTTGGGGTTCAGGAGTTTTTTCCTTACCTCGACGCGCGGTGAAAGCATCATGAATACCCTGTTTTTAGGGTATGAGCCCTGGAAGGGTGAAATAGTCTCTACCCGCAACGGGGTGCTGGTGGCCTCGGAACAGGGTGTAGCGACACCCTACGGTTTGAATAACGCCCAGGGCCGGGGGGTAACCTTTATCGCTCCCGGCACGCTGGTGTATGAAGGCATGATTGTGGGTTTGAATACCCGCGTGCAGGACATCCCGGTTAATGTATGCAAGGAAAAACAGAAGACCAACGTGCGCTCTTCTACTTCGGATATTGCCGTAAAATTGACACCACCCATAAAGATGGACCTGGAACAGGCCATAGACTTTGTGAATAAAGACGAACTGGTGGAAGTAACCCCCAAAAACATTCGCCTGCGCAAGAAACTCTTAACCATGCACCAGCGCCAGCGGGCGGCGGCCAACACCGCCAAGTCCCAGGAGGGGTAACGGGTTAGCGGCACTTATTCGATTAAGTCAAGGTTTTTAGTATTGAATAATGGTACCGTATATGGTACCATTATTTATTGTAAGTAATGTCTTAAGTCTATAGTAGAATAAAAAGGAGGATTGTTGATATGCAGGAGTTGTTTACATGGAACGAGAACAGAACCCGAGAAATAATCCTAGAAAACTTCGAAATGTAGCACTACGGGACTTTGAGGCGCTTATCAATCGCTACGGGTATATAGAAGAAGGTGGCAAACATCCAAAAGCGATCATTCGAAATCGCACTTTACCTTACAAAAGAGAAAATCCGATAAAGGCTTGCTATGTGAAAGAACTATATAACATAATAGACAGCCTGTAATATTTGAAACTATTTTTAAATATTCTTGTTAATAAAATTGCAGGATTAAACGATATGAAAGAAAAAAACCTTGAATATTTTGCCAAATTACCCTATACGATAATCCTCGAAGTCTGGGATGATGGGGATGGGCCGTATTACGTTGCCAGGGTTGCCGAACTTCCCCATTGCATGATTCACGGTTCGACCCCTCAGGAGGCCATAGCAGAAATCGAAGAAGTGAAATTGGACTGGATCAAATCGAATTTGGCACGTGGATTAAAAATACCGGAGCCGGTGCGAACCAGGTGCAGCGGCCAGATACGCTTGCGAATACCGCCTTCATTACATAAATCACTTTCCGACAAAGCTATGTTGGAGGGGGTTAGTTTGAACCAGTATATGACTTCGGCTCTTGCCATGGCGGTTGGTATGGACGCGCGCGAAAACCAGCCCAATGAACTGGCGGGCGCTGAAAAATAAGGATTCCCGGTTAGAAAATCTTGTTGGCCTTTTCTACGATTTCACCTGCCCGGCGGATGACATCCCGCCACTCGACCTCTTTTATGCTCTCTTCCAACAGCAGGTGATGGTCGAAATTCTTGATATCCAGGCAGGTAAAATCCATGTCCAGCCCGGCTCTGCCTTTTTCGGCGGCAATATGCCACCACTGCGTCCCCGGGAAGGGGGCGGCGCAGAAAAACCAGAAACCGCCCCGGTACCTGCCTGAACACTTCTTTTCATACAGATACCCCATGAACTCCAGCGTCTTTTCCATATCCTCCGGGGTTTCACCCGGCATACCGAAAATGAATGAACCGTTCAGCCTGACGCCGTGCAGGTAGGCGGCTTCCACCAGTTCGTAGTGCTTTTCCACGCTGGCCGAAGAGCCCTTGATCTTTTTTAGCATTTTGTTCGAACCGCTCTCGAAACCGCAGTTCCAGCTGACCACGTGGAGCCTTTCCAAAGCCCGGCACAGCTCATCACTGACAGCCGAACTGCGCATATTGACGGCGGTGGAGAAATTGAAAAGCCCGCGCCGTTCTATCTCATCGGCGGTCTGTTCAAGCCTCCGGCTGTCCAGGCAAACCGTGTCATCCAGAAGCATCAGGTAGTGTGCCTTGAGGGTTCTGACGGCGTATTCGAACTGGCCGGCAATCCAGTCCGGCGGGTAGTAGCGCACCTTTCGGTGCAGAACCGGGCTGTAGCAGAAAGTGCATTTGAAGGGGCAGCCGCGGGAAGTAATGAAGCCGACACTGCCGGACCGGGCGCTGGCGGGGGCATAGCGGTCCAGCCTGGGGATGGGAAGTTCCGGTTCGGCCTGTTCGCCGGGCGGGTTTACGGTTACCCCATCTTCCGAGTGATAGCAGATGCCGGGTAGGGAGCCGAACCGGGAGGGGGAGGGATAGCGGACAATCTCCAAAAGGGTTTGTTCCCCTTCGCCGATTACCCCGGCATCGAAAACTTCGTCCAGGCTTTGGGGCAGGCTGGAAATATGCACCCCGCCGATGATGCAGAGGGCTTTGGGAGCCAGCTTGCGGACCTGGCGCATAACCTCAATGGCCTCGGGGTAGGTGACGGTGTAGGAAGTGATGCCGATAATATCCGGGTCGAAGGCATGGATTGCATCCGCCAGCGGTTCGGCTGCCGGGTCGAGGACCTTTACCGTGCAGGCGTTTTCCACGTAAGTTGCCAGGGCGGCTGGAGCAGAAGCAGTCTAGGCTTTCTTTTCGGCCAGAATGGTATCGGCATAATACACGAAGTGGCTGGAATTTTGCCGGCGCAGGCGCCAGGCCAGCCCTTCACTTTCCTTTATCAGCGTGTAATTGAACGGGACCAGGGCGGGAATTCTGCCTTCGAGCAGGTCTGTTAAGAACCGGTGGGGTTTGGTGTTTTCCGTCTCCAGCCAGTCCCGGGTAATAGTTTCATCCCAGACATAGGGAGAACTGAGCAGCAGCCGGCCACCCGGCTTGAGCATGGCATCCATCTGGCCAAGGGCGGTCAGCGGGGTGCGAACCGAATCGATGAAATTGAGGCCGCTGATGAAATCGAAGGTTTCCATTCTAAGCGGCGGGTTCAGGACATCTGCCAGTATAAACAACACTCCGGGCGAAGGCTCGAAGGCGGAAGTAACTTCTTCATATCCCAGGGAACGGGTCCGGCGGTGGTATTTTACATAACCTTGCCTCTGGAAGCGGGCGGCCAGTTTGAGCTGGGCCAGATTGGTATCGATGCCGAGGGCAAAACCCTTCCCGGCGCATTCGAAGGTGAACCGGCCCACCGAGCAGCCGGCATCCAGGCAAAGGCCCGGGGAGATGCAGGCGGCCAGCTTCTGCCAGTATCCTCCGTTGAGGGTACTGTAGTGGGCATCCAGGTACTGGCTGGTCACCTCCGGGTTGTCCGGGTAGCTTTCCACCAGGCAGGGCACTCCGTCTTCTATCGGGTACTTTTTACCGCAGTTCGGGCAGGCGAGCCAGCCGGAAAGAATAAAATCGCCTTCGGTGAGGCCGGGTTCGAGCACCAGCCGGTGCTGGCTGATACCGCCTTCGAAACAGCAGCAGGCGGTGCAGTAGAGGTTCAGCCGGTCAAGCACACTGCGGTGCATCAGCTGAAAATCTGCCCCGGCTAATCGGCGCCCGCCAGTTTGCCGGTGCCGCCGCAGTGCTGGGTCACGGATTTGCCTATCAGGGCAGCGGCGCGCCCGTTTATCAGCACGTTGGAATCTCCTGTTGTGATGGTAAACGAATTTGGCCCGCAGCAGGCGGCGTGAATGCCGGTATCGCCCACCCTGGCAGCCGGGTGGCCGTTGATGAACACGTTGGGAGAGCCGGTAATTATGGGCCCGGAGACGGGATGCGGGCAGGCCGGGCAGCCGTGGGAGTCTGAGGGGCACTTGGCCGGCCATGTCTGGTAAGCGTATGCAAATGGAGCTACGGCATTTACATTAAATGTTTTTTCGTGGGTTTTACCGCCGGCTTCGACTGAAAGGGTGATGGTATTGGCTCCAGGGGAATTAAAATTCGGCCGGGAAGTTGATCCGGTGTTTGGGTTGAAAGTGCCCGAACCGCCCCATTTGACCTTGTCGGACACGTCTTCTTCGTCATCGGTACCGGCGTTAATGACGGCTCGGGCGCCGAAAATCCAGCCGGTGGTAAAAACACTGGGGCTCCTGCCTGCCGGATAGGTCAGGGAAAGCATTACCGGGCCTTCATCCTCGTCGCCTTCGTCTCCTGCCGCTGCCAGCCGCTGGCGAATAAATTCGAGTATATCTTCGACGTTCCAATCGCCGGAGTAAGCACTGCAACTGGCCAGCGTGCCCGTCATGGCCGAAAGGAAAGAAAGAATCAAAAACTTGCGGCGGTCTATATCTGTCATTTTCGTTCCTTTATCTCTTTTAAATTATGGTGTTACTGGATAAAACCAATCCAGGGTTCCATGCTGTCCAGCGGCCGGTCCAGGTCAAGCGCCGCTTTACCTTCGGAAAAGGAAAGAGAACGGATGTTGTAGCCCATGTCGCCCAGGGCGTCTTCGACATAGTTCTCGATGGAGCCGATATTATCAGTGATCTGGTCTTTAAGACCGCCGGGAAGGGAAATCCTGCCCAGTTCGATTTTATCGATATCCAGCGATACCTGGTTGTTCTTGATATCAAGAGCGCCGTCGATATAAAAGGTTGTCCAGTCGATGTTTGAAAGATAATCCATGGCGGTGGCGATGGCATCGTTGGGTACCCCCAGGCGGGATAGCAGTTGCTGCATTTCCTTGACGTTGAGCATGCCGGAAATTTCAGCTCTGCCGCCGGGTCCGCACCTCACCTGTACCAGCTTGATTGGCAGATCGGCAAGAGAAAGAAGCGAAGCAATTTCATCATCGGTGATGCTGGTTTTTACCGGGCGGAAGGAATCGGGGTCCTGGGCAATTGAACCAAGTTCATCCAGCGTCAGCGGGTGCCCCAGGGATTTGAGGCCGGAATAAGCGTTTTCGATACTGATTTGGGCACCCAGGTCGCGGGGCTTGTTGGTGCCCAGCATGTTGGAGGCGATGGGAAGGTTACCGAGGAAGTAACCGGCGACGAAGTATGCAGTGATAATAAGGACCAGGATGACACCGAGCAGGACATACCTTTTCTTGACATGTGCCATGCTTTTTCTCCCAGAAGTTTATCCAGTGATTATATGTTTGCAGGCACAAATAGTCAATATTATTTCCTGGTTTTTCTTCCCAGGTACATCGCCTCGTCGGCGCTTTTAACCAGTTCCCCGATGGAAGCCGTACTGCCGGGCTCACTGACCGCGGTACCCAGGCTGAGCGATATTACGTAAGGAAACCGTTTGGCATTGTTGAATTTTTCTATGGCATGGAGCAGGCGGGAGGTTATGATTTCTATGTCCCTGGTTTGATTGATGCCGGCCAGGATCACAAATTCGTCCCCGCTTATCCGGCTTATGATATCGGATTCGCGAAATGCTTTTTTCAATATTTTCGCCGTCTGCGCCAGCACCTGGTCGCCGATGGTGTGGCCGAAGTTATCATTTACTGCTTTTAAATTGTCGAAATCGGCGAATATAAGCAGAACCGGTTTACCCAGACGCCGGGCTATCTTGAGATACTGTTCGCCGAGTTCGAACAATCCACGGCGGTTATAGAGGCAGGTGAGTTCGTCGATAACGACCTGTGAACGCAGTGATTCTATTGTAGCGCGGTATTCGGTTTCGTTTTTCTCGAGGTTGGCCAGACGTAAGCGCAGTTCTGCGACCTCATGAATCAACTGTTGCCTGGTTTTACTGGTCTGGTCCATTTCAGCTACTCCCCGGTTATTCAGCGCATGGCAGGCTATTAAATTATGCCTGATGAACGAATAACAGATGAAAGATGATAGATGTTATTTATGACCCAAGTCAATACCATAAGCAAAAACCGTTTCAAGCTCAAGGCAGTTTATCTACCAGTACAAAATCAATATTCTCATAAGCCCCGGGCCCGTCAATGGTTATAAAATAGGCATATTCACCCGTTGCCAGTGTATCGGCAGAATCTGCCGGCAGATAGTAGCCGGAAGCATTGAGGATGGCGGAGACGGTATACATGCCGTCGGGTATGTAGGGCAAGGTATATTCGTAAAATCCCGGGCCGTTTATTTCGACCGAGGCCTTGGAGCAGAACTCTTGTTTACCGGCTTCCCTGGCGCCGATCCAGACAACGCTGTTATCAAGGTTTCCATCATAATAAAGCCGCCCCTGGATGCGGGCTTCGGATTCGACCGGGATAACCCAGCTCACGTGGTCGGTAATGCCCAGGAAGTCGTAGCCCTTTTCCTCGTATAACAGGGCGGCTTCATTGGGAGCCAGTTCACCGTCCGATTCGGTGGTGTGGGTATGGATATTGCCCTTGTACCACTGACCGGTGCCGGCGTACGGGTTTTGTATTTCGCCGGCGCTTATGACGCGGAAGGGCTGGGTACCGGCAACCTTGCCCGAAGCGGTTCTGGTCTCCGCCCTGATATAGCCTTCATCCCCCCGGATCTGGTAGCTGGCCGTAATTGCAGCGCCGGCAGTTTCAAGGGCGGTTTCGCCGTTTGATTTGATGAAGCGGATTTCGGCTTCCGTGTTGAGAGTTATACTGATGGTATCTTCCACCAGGGCGATATCGCTGATAAGGGGTGCGCTGCCCCAGTAAAAGCTGCCGGTTTTCAGGGCGTCCAGCAGTGCCTGGCTGGTCAGTTCGGTGGTTTTAACCATGGTGATGCCCCAGCCTGCCTGGAAAGAGTAGTGCATGTCATCGGTCATGAACCCCCATACCAGCGGCTGGGCATGGTTCAGCCGGTACGTCAGCAGGCTGTCCCACCGGTGGGTGGATTGGGCGCTGCCCAGTTCCATGCCGATATAACCTTCGAGCTGGCGCAGTTTGGCATCATTGGTAAAACCGTAGGTATCGGGATGGCAGATGATGGCGAGCCCGCCTGCGGCATTGATATCGTCGATGCGGCCCTGGACAGTCTGTTCCAGGCGGTTGTCCGGGGGTTTGGCAACGTTTAAGGCAAGCAGGTGAAAGGCTTCGGCGGTATCTTCCTGCCCGTGAAGGATGACAATCGAGCTTTCGGGTAAACCGTCTCCGGTGCAGGCGGAAAGTACGGGAAGCCCCGCAAGTATCATAACCAGGACTATGGCGGTTAACTTACCCATCGCGTTAGAGCCAATATTTTAGCATATCCCTTGATTGTGAAAGTACACCCGTTGCGGCTTTTTCAATAATAAACCCGGTTGTTTCTGCCGGTTAAGGCCTTGAAAACAAATGCTCCTATCAATCCGGCAAAGAAGCCGCCGATGTGAGCCATATAGGCTACTTCGGCTTCAGCGGCGCTTCCCAGCGAACCTACGCCGTAGAAAATCTGGAGTACTATCCAGAATCCGATGACGATTATCGCCGGCAGGGGAATGAGTATCAGCCCGAAAAGCACCCTGACCCGGGCGCCCGGAAACAGTACTATATAGGCACCCAGCACGCCGGCAATAGCGCCGGAGGCGCCCAGGGAAGGAATAGTATCCCCCAGGTTGAACACCAGGTGGGCAAACGTTGCCGCCAGACCGCAGATCAGGTAGAAAGCCAGGAACTTGAAATGCCCGAACCTGTCTTCGATGTTATCGCCGAATATCCACAGGTAAAGCATGTTGCCGAGTATATGCAGCCATCCGGCATGCATGAACATGGCAGTAAACAGGGTAGGCATCTGCCCCACCGGGTCCGCCGTGAAGCGTGCCGGAATAAACGCCCATTCAACAACGAACGCTTCCCCTTGAAGCAGTTCGAAAACGAACATCACGAAGTTGGCAATAATCAGCAGGTAGGTAAACCAGGGCACAATTCTACGCGGGTTATGGTCGCCCAGGGGCAGCATAACGTAATTACCTCAAGTATAAATTTATGAGGTGATTATAGAGTCAGCAGGGGAAAGTTTACAAATAGGAAACGCTTAATACTTGATTTTCAGGTTATCCGCCATGTCAGCCATGTTAAGGTCTTCCAGTTTGCCCCGGGTAAGAACCTTGAAATGTACCAGTTCCCTAGCGAGCTGGCGGTAAAATTCATTTTTACCGGCTTCGTCAGTAGAAGCAGACATGTTAAAAAAATCGTATTTGGTGAGTTCTTTGTTGCGAACCGATGCCCCGTGTTCGAGCCCCAGCTTGTTCAGGCTGGAAGAAAGGATATCCAGAAGGTCCCCATCCCATTCTTCGCTCATATAAGCGCGAGTAGCCCGCTTTACGAAGCTGGCTGGCCGGGTGCGGCCGACGATCTTGAAGAAACTGGTAATTTCGCCGTATTCGCGCATATCCTCCGGACGTATCCAGCAGGATTTGAATATAAGGCTCAGGTCTTTCAGGGTAAGCCTGGAACAGTTGGCAAAAAGGGCATCGCCCTCAACCGGTCCGAGCTCTTTGGACTGGTGGGAAATGTAGTTGAAGTGGAACTTTCTGAAGGGGCAGCGGTAAAGACAGCCTTCGTTAAGCATCAGTTTCAACCTGGCACCGGTAGCAGACTTTATCTTGCCAAGCAGGTCCAGATCCCGGTTAATATTTACATCCGGGGTTATAACGCTGGCTCCGGCTTCGCGGAACACCTCAGCCCTTTCCACCGAATCTATGTCCCCCAGGACTGAAGCGCTGATCTCAATGTCAGGAAAGGCATTATGGATTTCAGCCATTATGATGGGGTTGGCTACGGTAAGAGCTTTAAGATTGTGTTTTTCCTGTGCTTCCTGAATGAAGCTGAAGAGTGAACCGAGGCTGGCTTTGGAATACCATTCCCGGCCGGCACAGGTGGTGTTGATTACCAGGTTTGCTTGAATGCCGTGAATGTGAATTGAATCAATAGAGTTGAAAAAATCTTCCCGGTTGATTTGACTGGTGATACGTCCCGAGCCGGAATAGTCCTGGGGACCGGAAAGGTATATCTCGGTTATGCAATTGCCGTGGAAGGTTTTCAGCTTGAACAAATCTTCAAGCGAGGCCGGGTCGTTATTATACGGGGCGGAAAACTGCAAAGCTTCTTTTTTCATGCCGGTAAAACTATAACATATTTTACTGTAAGTTTGGCGAGGAGGGCTCAGGCCCTCCTCGCCAATAGAACCGTTCCGGGATTGAGCAGCTTCTTTCCTATATTTTGCCCAGGCGCTGAAGTTCGTCAGCTACGCTGTTTAAGCCATAACCTTGTAGAGTCTGCCTGGTAGGAATTCCCTGGTCGCTCCAGCCATGCAAAGCATAATAGCGGGAAAGCAAAGCGCGGAACTGGCCGGGGTCGACGCTTGAGGGCCCTGCATCGTTAGGCCAGGCGTCAGGTTGGGTAAAGT
>JAFGLQ010000024.1 GCA_016928015.1 Dehalococcoidaceae bacterium | reverse complement strand
TGTTAACGGGCTTCATGTTCTATCTTTGGTGCTGCCGGATAGCTTGACCGGCTCGCTGTTTCCCCGGAAAACATCTGCCGTGCTATTGACAAAAAGACAGGAGGCTGCTATTATCGGATGTGCGCGTGCGTACAATATATGTAATTACAGGAATATTTCATTCGTGGCGGGGGTGCCTTGTATGGGCAAATTAACAATCTGGTCAATTGTTATGTTTATGACTGTCCTCTGCAGTTTTGCTTCGTGCACGAACCAGACGACCGGTTCGGAAGTTGATCTGTCTGTTTACCAGCAGGAACTGCCTGCTTCATCACTGCCAGCAGAAATTCCCGTTAGAACGGTTTCGGCCAACGTTCCAGAAGACGTGCCTGCTCTCTTTCCTGCCGGGTTAGCTTCAGACATGGAAGCCGACGGCGCCACTGGAGACCTGATAAAAGCCGATAACGCCAGGAACGAAGACTCGGTGGTGCCGGAAAGAGTAGATGTTGTCTATTTCCATCGTGCCAAGCGATGCGTAACCTGCCTTTGTTTTGAAGAGCGAATCACCCATGCATTGGAAAAGAACTTTATGGATGAAGTAAAAAGCGGGAAGATAACTTATGAAGTGGTTAACCTTGGTGATAAAACCAACAAGGATTTAGCCGTGAAATATGGCGCCATCAGTTCGCAGCTGTTTATCAATACTGTGATAGACGGTGCTGACCATATTGAAGATGTAATGGATATCTGGGACTGGAATTGCCGAACGGATGGCGAGGGGTTTGAAGCTAACGTAAGAGATGTAATAGATGCCAGGCTTAGGGCTGAGTACTAATGGATCTGGGTGGAATTGCTGAGGGGTCTACCATCCCGGTATTGTCGGCGATGTTACTGGGGCTTGTAACTGCCATCAGTCCCTGTCCCATGGCTACCAATGTGGCTGCCATCGGGTATATCAGCCGCCGGATTTCGGAGCGTAAGTATGCGGTCAGCGCGGGGGCCGTCTATACAGTTGGGCGTATGTTCTCCTACACTGTTCTCGGGATGCTGATCATCCTTGCCGGCCTCGAAATACCCGGGGTGTCGGCCTTTCTGCAGGATACCGGAGAGCGTGTTCTGGGGCCGATACTGATAGTGGTCGGCCTGGTTATGCTGAATATTGACCGGATATCCTTCGGAGCAGGCTTCGGCGGATTATCGGCAATTGGCGGTAAAGTGGCGGACTGGGGATTGATTGGGGGCTTCCTTCTGGGGGTGGTCTTCGCGCTGGCTTTTTGCCCATATAGCGCGGTTCTTTATTTCGGCGTGCTGATACCCTTGTCGTTTAACTCTACCGCCGGTATTGCGCTGCCTGCCGTATTTGCAGTTGGCACGGGGTTGCCCGTTCTTATAATCGGAACGCTGCTTTCCTTCGGGATAGCCGGAATCACTTCCTGGATGAATATCATCAACCGGGCGCAAAAAGTGATGCGGATAATCGTATCAATCATTTTCATCGGGGTCGGCGTCTATTACGTGATAACCTGGCTACAGGCATGATATATCTTTGAGTAACAGGGGAATTCAGGCTTTAGGGTGTTGTGATTTTCAGGGTAGAGGTATTTTAAAGCGGCCGTAACCTGGAGGACCGTTGGTGGGGAAACGGTGTATGAAAGTGGAGCTGAGGTATCAATAGGTAGTACTGGAAAGGAATTTGATTTGACCTTCGCTCTCGGTATGTTGAACTGCCAAGAGTAATTTCATCGAGGGAAGTAAGACGTTATAGAAGCTTTTTAAATTCCTCGATATTTAAGCCAGCATCGTTTACGATTCCGGCCATAGTATAAGCATTGATTGGGTTGGCTCGTGGGATAGTAATAATCCTTTTCCCATTCGTCATTGTGATGTGTTTGCCTTGCCGCGTAATCCAGAAGCCGAGTTTTTCGAAAGCCTTTACAGCTCGTTGGTGATTGATTCCCGGCAGGCTGGGCATTATCCTACCCGACTTCCACGTAACGAGATTCTTTATCCTTGCTTAGTTCTTCCACCGTTTCTAAATATGCTTGTATAGCATCCTTGATGTTTTCCATGGCTTCTTTCTCGGTTTTACCCTGTGACCAGCAACCTGGAAGGCCCGGGACCCAGATAGCATACCCTTCGTCGGTTTTTTGCATATTGACTTTATATTTCATAAATGCCTCCTGGGCAATCGTTTTCCTGTTAACATTGAATATTATAAACCCCTGAGGGTTGCATTTCTAGGCAGGCCTTAGAAACGTAATTGATATGTCTTATCTGGAAAAAAACAGCGACGATTGAAGCATAGTGAGTAGTGTCTACAAATGCGTTGAAAAGTAGCACAATGGTAGAGCAGGATTACCACAGAAAAAACACAAAGTGTCTGGTGGAGCCGAGGTATCAATAGGTAGTACCAATAATGACTTCAGCCTTACCTTCGCCTGACCTTATCCCTTAAAACAGCTACACCCCGGCTTAGAGTCCGACGGCCATTTCAGCATACTCCTTCGGGGTTGCCCCTTTCAAC